>JAQTYA010000009.1 GCA_028688525.1 Methylococcus sp.
CTCTGGAAGCGATCGAAGTCCCCTGCCGTACCGTTCCCTCCGAAGAACTGCTGTACGAGCTCGTGCGGAAAAACCTCTATATCCTCACCATCAACATCGCCGGCCTCCGCACCGGCGGAACGGTGAGCGAACTGTGGGAACGGCACCGCGAGCTGGCGGAAAAGATGGCCGGCGAGATCCTCGACATTCAGGAATGGCTCACCCAGACCCGATTGCCGCGCGAACGGCTGATGGCGGGCCTGCTGGAGGGCTTCGCCGGCGACCCCAACCACATCTGCACGGGACGCACCGCGCCGGTACGGCTGATGCGGGCCTTGAAGCATGCCCAGGAGGCGGGCATCGCCGCTCCGATATTGCAAAGCGTCGCCGACGAGCCGGCCGCGCGCGAAGGCGGGTGAAACCCTCCCGAGCGCCCACGCTGTCTTCCGGCTCGGCTGGACGCAAACGTCACCATTACCTGAGTAACCGTTGCGGCGAGCGTTGACGCCGTTATGTTTCGTAACGATACTATCCACCCGCCGAAACGGTACGGGCTGGACGCGCCTCAAGGAGAACACAACCGATGCCTAGAACAACCACCACCTGGCTGCTAGCCGCTTTGCTGACGCTCGTACATTTCGCGGCCTGCGCGGGCGAGACGGATTTTGCCAAACTCAAGGACCAATACCACCAGGATCACCCCGGCAAGGGCAAGTTCTCCCAATACTGGGAGCCGATTCCCATCCAGAAATACTGGAACCCGAAGAACTTCTACCAGCCGCCTACCGCGGTTGCCGGCGAGGTGACGCGAGAGCAGTGCGTGAGCTGTCACCAAAGCCTCACCCCCGGTGCGTTCCACGCCTGGGAAAATAGCGGCCATGCCAAGCTCGATACGATCCGCAACCTGAGCAACGGCCAGGATGCGCGCTACTACAAGAAGGACAAGCTGGCCGAAGTCGAGAAAAATTTGGTCAAACAAGGCGTGTTGAAGGAAGGCGAGCCGCTCAAGGAAGTCGGCTGCATCGACTGCCACGGCAAAGTCGGCGCCCAGTCCATCCGCCACGACAAAGATCTGGTGATGCCGGACCGGGCCCAATGCGGTAGCTGCCATGTGCAGGAGTTTGCCGAAGCCGAATCCGAGAAGGACCAGCAATGGCCGCAGGGCCAGTGGGGCAAGGGCCATCCCTCCCATGCCGTCGACTGGGAGGCCAACGTCGAAACCGCCATCTGGGCCGGCATGGCCGAGCGCGAAATCGCCCAGGGCTGCGACATGTGCCACTATCAGCAGAACAAGTGCGACGGCTGCCACACCCGCCACACTTTCTCAGCCGCCGAAGCGCGCCAGCCAGAGGCCTGCGCGACCTGCCACAACGGCGTGGACCACAACGAATGGGAGAATTTCTCCCTGTCCAAACACGGCACGGTCTACCAGACGCAGAAGTCGAAGTGGAACTTCGAGGCCCCGCTCAAGGACGCCCTGACCAAAGGCGGCTATACCGCGCCGACCTGCCAGTACTGCCATTTCGAGTTCAACGGTGAGTTCTCTCACAACCTAGTGCGCAAGGTCCGCTGGGGCTTCAACCCCACGCCCGCCATCGCCGACAACTTGAAGCATCCGTGGTTCGAAAACCGCAAGGAAAGCTGGAACGCCACCTGCGCCAACTGCCATAGTCCCAGCTTCGCCAAGGCCTATCTGGATGCCGCCGACAAAGGCACCCTCGCCGGACTCAAGGTAGAACAGGAGGCCAAGCAGGTCGTCGAAGGGCTGTTCAAGGATGGTCTGCTGCCCGGCCAGAAGACCAACCGCCCCGCTCCGCCGGCACCGGAGAAGGACGCAGCAGGCGGGTTCTTCCAACTGTTCTGGGCCAAAGGCAATAATCCCAGCCATGTGGAACGCGTGCATGCCGACATGTGGGAACACGACCTGATCAAGCTCTACAAGGGTCTGGTCCACGGCAACCCCGGCGGCTTCACCTACACCGAGGGCTGGTCCGAGCTGATGCGGGACTACGCGGTCATCATGGATGAGAACACCCGCTTGCGCGAAAAGGCCAGTAACGCCGCGGCAACGCCGGCGCCCAAGGCGGCTCCCGCCCAGCCGAAAGAAAGTTCGACCATCCGCAACGTGCTGGGCGGACTAGCGCTGCTGGCCGGCATTGCCGTGCTGCTCTACCGGCGCAAACGTTGATGGCGGGGACGGCCGGCAAGCCCGGCCGGGTCCGGCTGTCCACCCTGGCGGGATTCGCGCTGCTGCTCGCCGGCTGCGCGATCCTGCTGTACGGCCGGTTCCCGCCCGGGCTCCGTTACGACGAAGCGCCCGTTCCCGCCGAAGAATGGGCCGCCACAGCATCCGGGGGCATTTTTCCCGTCACGGCGCTGACGCGCTATACCCTGCGCCGGGACGATGAAGTTTCGGTCGCGCTGACCGTCGCCGATTACCGCGACGGTCAGCGCCAAAACCGAAAGGTGACGCTGTACCCTGCCGAGCCCGGCAATGGCGCAGCCCGGCTGCGCCACGACCTATGGCAGGCCGCAGGCGAGGCCATCGTCCGCCACACGGACGCGAACGCCTTGTTCTTGTCCTGGTGGGACGACGGCCAGCGCATCCGCTTCTTGAGCGGCCGCGAGCCCTGGCTGGCCCAACCCGCCGCCGCAGCCTTCTCGAACCGCACGGAGCGCAGCTTGTGGGAAAAAGTCTCGGGCGGATTCGCGCCGAACCCCGAAGCGTCGCAACGGCTGGCGCGCTGGCTGAGCATGGATGCCGACGCCGCGATGGCCGAGATACAGGCTCAGCTTCCGGCCAACCGCCCCGTCTATTTGCTCGTCTGCCTGGACGACTTGGCCCGGCTCGGCGAAATCGAGGCGCTGTCCGGTATTAAGCTCCCGTTCGAGACTGCCCGTTTTCCCGGCGGCGACATGCACGGGCAAATCGCCGCCGTGCAGCAATGGGCGCGGAAGGACGTCGACCAGGCTAGCTATCTGGTCCAGCAGATCCCGGGCGCCGGGGTCCGCGCCTGGCGCATCACCACGCCCGAAGGCCGGAACACCCTGCTGGCGCGGCTGCTGCCCTTTACTACCTCGCTGGCCAACCCCCTGCCCCAGTTGCAGACGGTCTACCAGTCGGGCTGGGGTTCCTATCTCAGCATCTATGCACTGAACCCCGCCGACGGTAAGATGTGAGCCCGCGCGGCATACCCGCGCGAGCTTCCCCACTCCGAAATCGCCGACGCCCTTGTCAGACGCCCCTCTCCGCGCCATAAACCTCGAATGTATCCGGGGCGACCGGCTGCTATTCTCAGGACTGAGTCTCCATCTTTCGCCCGGCCAGTTGCTGCAAGCCGAAGGCGCCAACGGCGCCGGCAAAACCAGCCTGCTCCGCGTGCTGGCAGGCTTGAGCCGACCGGCCGAAGGCGAAGTGCATTGGCGCGGCCAAGACATCCAAAGCAACCGCGCGGCCTACTTTAGCGAGATGGTCTACATGGGGCATGCGCCGGGTCTGAAAGTTGAATTGTCGCCGCTGGAAAACCTGAAGGTCTCGTCCGCCCTCCGTGCAGGGACTGCGGATGAAGCCCGCATCGAGGACACGCTGGCGCGAGTCGGTCTGCGCGGCTTCGAGGACGTGCCGGCGCGTGGGCTCTCCGCCGGCCAGAAACAGCGCACGGCGCTGTGCCGCTTGCTGCTGAACCCGGTGCTGCTGTGGATACTCGACGAGCCCTTCACCGCCTTGGACGTGCACGGCATCGCCCTGGTCCGCGAACTGCTGGAAGCCCATCTGGCGAACGGCGGCATGGCGCTGATGACCTCGCACCACGCGCTGGAAGTCCGCGGCGACTGCCGGAGCCTGAATCTGTCATGACCGGACTCGCTTCTGCCTTCTTCGCCATCCTGCGGCGCGACCTGATGCTGGCGTTCCGCCACCGTGGCGAGCTGGCCAATCCGCTGCTGTTCTTCCTCATCATCGTGACGCTCTACCCCTTGGGCGTCAGTCCGGACCCCGAGTTGCTGCGCCGGATCGCCCCCGGCGTGATCTGGATCGCCGCCCTGCTGGCCGCTTTGTTTTCGCTGGAAAACCTGTTCCGCAGCGATTTCGACGACGGTTCGCTGGAGCAGATGCTGCTCAGCCCGCAGCCCTTGCCCGTGCTGGTCATCGCCAAGGTGCTGGCACACTGGCTGGTCAGCGGCCTGCCCATGCTGCTGCTTGCGCCGCTCCTGGCCCTGTTGCTGGACATGCCCGCCAAGGCCGCCTGGGCACTGGAAACGACACTCGCCATCGGCACCCCTCTGCTCAGCCTGATAGGTGCGATCGGCGTGGCGCTGACCGTGGGCCTCAAGCGCGGCGGCATCCTGCTCACCCTGTTGATCTTGCCTCTCTACATCCCGGTGCTGATCTTCGCCACCAATGCCGTCACCGCCGCCAGCGCCGGCATGCCGGTGGAAGGTCAGTTGTATTTCCTGGCTGCGTTACTGGTGTTGGCGCTGACGCTCGCGCCCGCAGCCGTCGCTGCCGCCCTACGCATTAGCATGAGTTGACGCCATGTGGACCTTCTTCCATAAGCTCGCATCCCCTAAGCATTTCTACCGCATCAGCGGCCTGTTGATTCCCTGGCTGGGTGCGATCACCGCCCTGCTGTTGCTATCCGGCCTCTACTTCGGCCTGTTCAAGGCCCCGCCGGACTACCAGCAAGGCGAGAGCTACCGGATCATGTTCGTCCACGTACCTGCGGCCTGGATGTCCATGTTCATCTACACCTTCATGGCGGTGCTGTACGCCATCTATCTCATCTGGAACATCAAGCTGGCCGACGTGATGGCCTCCAGCTCCGCGGCCATGGGCGCCTCGTTCACCTTCCTGGCGCTGGTTACCGGTTCGCTCTGGGGCAAGCCCATGTGGGGAACGTGGTGGGTATGGGATGCGCGGCTGACTTCGGAGCTGATCCTGCTGTTCCTCTACCTGGGCTACATTGCCCTGGTCTCGGCGATCGAGGACAAGCGCACCGCCGCCCGCGCCGGCGGCCTGCTGATCCTGGTCGGGGTGGTCAACATCCCCATCATCCATTACTCGGTGGAATGGTGGAACACCTTGCACCAGGGCCCCACCGTCACCAAGCTGGACAAGCCCTCGATCCACGCCAGCATGCTGCTGCCGCTGCTGCTGATGGCGTTGGCCTTCCAGTGCTACTACTTCACCCTGGTGCTAGTCCGGGCCCGCACCGAGTTGCTGGACAGAGAGCGCCGCAGCGCCTGGGTCAAGGAACTGTTCGGCTGAGTCAGAACGCGACGGCCAGGCCCATCGTGCCCAGATAACTCGGTACGTAGTCGCCCAGGGCACCGCTGTAGCTGCCGAAGACGGCGATCCGGTCGGTTACCGTCCACTGGAAGCCCACACCGAGCATGTGCTCCTGCAGATCCTGAACCGAGCTCACCGAGCCGGCGTGCTGCAGACGCGGCAGCACCCTACCGGCATGCAGCGTGCGCGGCAATGCCGCCGCGTTGATATAACCCTGGATAAATAGCGCGAAGTCGTCCACGACGTCGCGCTGCAAGGCCCATTGGAACGAAGGCAAGATGACTTCGGCGCCCTTGAAGTCCTGCAGGCTTACATAACCGAAGTTCCAGTTGAGCGCGATATCCCAGGGCAGCACGTGATCCGCATTGAGCATCAAGGAGCCCTGGGTGCCGCCGTCGTAGACGGAGCTTCCCCAGGTCGTCTGCACATACGCCTCCATCCCCACCGAGTAGTTGAAATACTCGAAATCGTCCTTGTATAAATGCACCTTGGTGTCGAAGGTCAGCGGCGAAAAACCGGTGGCCGACTGCGGCGGTCCTTGCACCGTCAGTCCCTGAGTAAACAAGCGCAGCTCCACATCGTCGGTCAGACCATAGCGGAACAGCACCTCCCAGTTGTACTGCTTCACCGAGTTCGAGCTCGCACCTTGCATCGTAAAAGGGCTCATCTCCACGTAGATGCCGCCTTCGGGAAGCGTATAGGACGAATTCGGGAAGTTGGAAAGATCCGGGCCGGGTTCGCCGATAGTCAGCGCAGACGGCTCCGGACTCGGTTCGGGCGGCGGCGAGGCCGCCGGCTCCCGCCGCTTCTGGGGCGGCTGGTCCGGCTTGGTACTGTGCACGTGCTCACGGTAGGTCACGGGATCGTGCGCCGGCTTCACGGCCTTCCCTTCGTCCGTACCTATGGCCGGCGATGCGGGAACGGCCTGAATCCCGGCCTCCTCCTCAGCATGCGCCGGAGCTGCAGCCAGTAACACCATCGCCGCACCCCGCGGCAGCATCCCGCTATCGAACCACCGCATCCTTTTTATCCGTTCAGCACATCCGCCACCGTCCGGGCCGCAGACAGCAGAAAAGAATCCGCGCCTTCAGCCGCCAGCAAGGAAAGCCCGACCGGTGCGCCCTCAACCCTGACCGCGGGCAGCGATATCTGCGGCAACCTGCCGATCCCCGCGATCGCCATGCGGGCAAGAATCCGCGGGAAATAATCGCCTTGGGTCCGATCCAGCCCGAGGCTACCCTTCAACGGCGCCGGCGTGTGCGCCGTGGGAAAGCAGAGCAGGTCATGCGGTCCCAGCCATCTGCCCAACGAGGCGCGGTAGCGTTCGCGGCTCGCCAAAACGGCAGGCAGCAACACCCGGTCCACTCCCTTGGCCAATTCGAAATTGCGACGGGTGCGTTCTCCCAGGTCAGGACGTACTGATTCGACCCATGGGCCCAGCGTGCTCCAGATTTCCGCCCACTGGATCGTCTGGAAGACCTGTTTCCAGTTGTCGTCGCCGCTGATCCCCTCCTCCCGGTCTATGGCTCGCAAGGACAGCGCCTGGCAAGAAAAACGGCAGCGCAACCGATCCAGGACTGGCTCGAATGCCGCCTGGACTTCGTGGTCGGCCTGACTGAAGCCCTCGTCGACTAGCCAGAATGTCCCGACGGCGGCAGGCTCCGGCGCCACGCTCAGCAGCCGGCACATGACCCGTTGCAAGGTCTCGCCGTCGCGGGCGAAAGCCCCAACCGTATCGAAACTCGGCGCCAGCGGATTGACTCCGGCGACGGAAATTCTGCCGTGGCTGGGACGCATGCCCCAGATGTCGCAATTGCTGGCTGGCAGACGAATCGAACCCCCGGTGTCCGTACCCAGGGCGAAATCCACCTCGCCCGCAGCCACCGCAACCGCCGATCCGCTGGAGGAGCCGCCCGGCACCCGGTCGGATGCAACTGGATTCACCGGGGTGCCGTAGAACGCATTTTCTCCGGTGAGCCCGAAGGCGAGTTCGTCGGCATTGGCCTTGCCCAGGCAAACCGCACCGGCCTGCAAACATTGCTCGACGCAGACCGCATGGGCCGCTGCGGGCGGGTGGCTGCCGGCCCAGTCCGGATTCGCGCAACCGGTCACCATGCCGGCAACGTCCATCAAATCCTTGACGGCAAAAGACAGCTCGGCCAGGGGGCCGGCGTGCGTCACGCGGATTTGCAGCGGGGTCAGAATCGATAGGGAAGACTGGGGCATAAGCGGACGGAAGGAAAAGTAGGCCCCGCCGGAAGCGATACCGCGGCACCAATGCCGCTTATTCTAATCCGTTTCGGGAGCGCGGCAGAAGGACGGCGTTAACCCGATCCGTGCAAAAAAAGCGGCCCGGAGATCTTGAACCTCCGGGCCGCTTTCTGAACGCGGTCGCGAGAGCTGAGCCTTACAGCGCCAGCAACTTCAGCTTTTTGGCATTCTCTGCCATTTCCTTGCGCTCGTCGCTCGGCAAGGGAATCAGGCCGCGTTCGGACAAATAGCCGTCCTCGCCCCAAGCCTTCTCGCTGGTAAACTCGGCAAGGTACTCTGAAATACCCGGAATCATGCCGATATGGCGTTTCTTCACATAGAAGAACAGCGGACGGGAAACCACGTAGCTGCCGTCGGCGATCGACTCGAAAGTCGGCGATACGCCTTCGATCTTCGCCGCGGCCACCTTGTCGGCGTTTTCTTCCAGGAAGCTGTAGCCGAAGATACCGACAGCGTTTACGTTGGATACCAGCTTCTGCACGATCAGATTGTCGTTTTCGCCGGCCTCGACGTAAGCGCCGTCTTCACGTAGGGTGTGGCAGATCTTCTTGAATTTATCTTCATCTTCCTTTTTCACCGAATTAATCCACTTAAACTCTTTGCACCCCCCTTCCAGCACCAGCTCAGCAAAGGCGTCGCGGGTACCGGAGGTCGGCGGCGGACCCAGCACTTCGATCTTGGTCGCAGGCAAGGCGGGATTGACTTCGTTCCAGGTCTTGTACGGATTTTCTACTAAGTAATCGCAGCCGCCGCAAGTCGGATCGGGAATACGCTTTGCCAATGCAAGATAGACATCCTTACGGGTCAGTTCCATCGGCTTGTTCTTCTTGGACTGCGCCAGCACGATGCCGTCAAAACCGATCTTGACCTCGACGATATCGCTAACGCCGGATTTCTTACAGGCCTGGAATTCAGACTCCTTCATGCGGCGGGACGCATTGGCGATATCCGGATAATCGACGCCCACACCGCCGCAGAACAGCTTGATACCGCCGCCGGTACCGGTGGATTCAACTTTCGGAGTCTTGAACTTTCCGCCTTTACCGAAATGCTCAGCAACAACTGTTGCAAAAGGATAGACGGTCGACGATCCCACAATGCTTAAAGAATCACGCCCAGACTCACCGCAAACTGCACCGCTAGATAGGGTGATGAATGCCGCCACACCCATAACAGCTTTTATCTTTTTCATTTCAACTCCTACCACGTTTCATTACATAAGGACTAGACTACTGCCCAGCGCCACCGGCCTCTTCCCAATCACCCCGCTCCCACAACACGGTCTTACCAAACCGCGTGATCGTTAACTTGCCACCCTCAGTAATGAAATATTCGTCATCACCATCATTAAACTTATACCCTAGCACTCGAGAGCATGTTTTTTCTCCGTCAGGACAAGGCGCCATGATTTTGACACCTTTCAAGGTCTTAGACGATCCCGTGCCCCTCCTCTCCACAACAAACTTGAGGTCTTTGCAGTCATATCCACAATCTGAGGAGATATCAATATCGAAACTCTTCGTATCGAGCGAGTCCACTACAACCCCAGAAAATGCTCCCTTGCCGCCAGAAGCACACGCCGACAAAATCATGCAGCTGGCAATAGCCATCAAAATATTTTTCATATCAACCACTCCAAGATTATTCGAAACACCTTACCTACTCTGATCGGAGCCAAAGCTTAGGTCTGTGTGCGAAATCACCGCAACGCGATGGGTCGAGCAGATGTCCACGACTAAACAACGCCATCGGGAAACCTGTCGACCTCAAACGTAAGCTTTTACTGACAAGCACCGCGAAATCTACTGACTACCAGTCGATCCAAATTCCGCTCATAAACATGGAATTATGCGCGCCGTTGAGAGTATACAGGTTAGCAGGGGCGTTCTTGTTTTGATCCAGGCCGAAGACATGGACATAGTTGTTCATCCACTTGATCCTCGGATTAATATACCAGTTGAGACCGAGAGTCCCAATCTGGCCGCGACCGCCGTTGATGTTTTCGCTATTCATATCGAGGTAGTCCCAACGGTATGCGAGCTCCCACGCCCCCCAGTTCTCTCCGCTGAAATCAAAATTGCCTTTAGGTTCAACGCGACCGAAGGCACCTCGTTTTTTGTCGTAGGGACGGCTCTCGCCAGTCAGGAACACGCTTCCGAAGGCATAGTAACCTTGTAGCAAATCATTCGGGCCGTATCCAGCTCCCGAAATTTGCGTTCTAAAGTATTCCCCCTGAATCGAGAACGGTCCATATACACCTGCCAATTCCAGATTGACACGAGTAAAGTGATCCAGAACTTTGCCGTTTTTGGGATCTGTTAGGTTCCCCGTATTCCAGAAGCTAGTACGATCAACGCTGGTATCTGGCTGCGAACCGAAGGCCATGCCACCGTTCCGTAGGTTAGGTACACCATTGGCATAAGTTATGTTGTTATTCGGTGTACGATAACCCAAAGACGCACCGGTGTGAAGCAATTCGTCATGAGAAAACTGCAACGGCAGATAAGTAAACCTGCCCGTAGCGCCGTAACCAGTATTACCAGCGTAGTTGTTTCGGTTACTGTTGCCGCTGGTCGTTGAATTGTTTGGGTTACCCGGCCCTACAGGCTCTGTCTGGAAGGCCACCCGACCAGTCCATGCGTTGTCGAACAACTCACCCCGCCCGAAAAAGTCCGCACCTATCATGTAAGGATTTGCAAACTCGACAAAAGCGTTGCCAGGCAAAGATCGTTCCATAAATGTCGTATATCGGTTGCTGGTAACCGACTCGAGACTGAACGGCTCCTTGAACTGGCCCAACGTAAGTTCAAACGGAGCTAACGCTTTAACCTTAAGAAATACATCTGTTAGACCGGTCGAAGTCACACCACTTCCGCGTACGAAGTCGTATTCGAGGCGCCAGTCATAATCTTTGTATAATGTACCTTCGGTAAAGATACGAGCTCTACGGAAAGTGGTACCATCGTCCAGCAGATAGGGGCTTTGGTTATTTGCCGCAAAGTGGTTCTGGTCCCAATTCACCTGAGAAGCTATCTGCGCTCGACCACCAAACGAAGCTTTGAAGTTACCATCGGCTGACTCGAACTCCAACCCCTTGCTCCCCATATGGACTTTTGCTTCGTCTTTGTCCTTCTTGACAACTGAAGTCGCTTTCGCGACATCAGCTTGGGTCTTCGCCAACTCGGATTTTTGCTTGTCTAGCTTTTCTGAAAGCGCTTGCATCTCCGCTTTCTTCTGCTCCAACTTAGCATCTGTTTCGTTCACCTGTTCAAAGGTTCCCATGCGGACGCGCCCCGGACCGGGCTCGGCATAGATTTGTTTGGTCTTCTTATCCATGTACAACTCAAGCGCCGCATTAGCCGGCACCGCCAGCACTCCCCCGAGCAGCGCTGTCACACTTATTCGCAACAGATTGGTGTTCATCTCTGGTTACCCTTTCTAGTAATCGTTTTGCACCCAAACCAACAGCCAGTGGCAATTTAGCAACGCAACGATAAACAGCAGGGATGACAGAACTGTTACATATTTATTACGATTTAATGACAGCGACCGTGCGCCAGGAACTTCAGGCGCTAAAGAGATTCTGTGGCGCGCAACAACCGCGCAGGCTGACGGAAGGCTCCCGACGGAGCCTCGTTAGAAGTTGACGAACAGCGAACCCATGACGAGGTTGTGCATCACCTGATCCTGGTGGTTGGGAGTATCGATGTATTGGTTCATGTAACCCAGCTCCACCCGGAACCCTGGATCGAAACTCCAGCCACCGCCTAGAAAGGCCCGGTTCTGGTCGAAGCCGGCCTGGCCACCCCACGGAGTGCTGTTGACGCGAACGAAGACTTCATCCCAAGCGATCAAGCTCAAGCGAGGCTCGAAATCGAAGGGGCGCATGTAGCGGATCATCTGACGGGGGCGATAGCGCGGCTCGTTCCCCTTCCCGAAGTTGGTTTCAAACATCGTCCTGAAAGTCACCGTCCCGATCTCCGTCGGCAACACGTAACGAAATGCCGGCCAGACATCCTGCTGGGCAACATAGGGTTTGCCCACATTCTGGGTTGGGAGGAAGGTATAGCCGAGCCAAACCGTAGCGCGGTCGCTGATCGAATACCCCAATGCAGCGCGGGCCATGCCCTGATACCAGTGCTGCCAGTCGTCGTCCCAGCGCATCTGGCCTTCCAACCACAGCCGCCCGTTCTGCAGGCTCGGATCGATGAAGCTCAAACTGCCTTCAGCCACGACCTGTCCCCAACTCCCCCAGTCGTCGGTAACCAAACCGGCATCTACCCTACCCGACAAGAGGAGCGAAACCAGAGCGGCGGAACCTGCCGCCCAAAGCCTACGAGAATTTTTCAACATTAAAGGTACCGCATTGTGGGTTTCAGTCGGATTCCGCTTGCATCAAGCGGCGAAACTCCGGCCTCGGCAGTGGGTCACAAATAGCATCGCTCCTTGGTACAGGCAGAAACGATGCCATGCGTTATTCAGCCGACAATGCAATCACTTACAGGCTCACCCTAGATCTTATCGGTTCTCATCAACCGGTCGATGCAGGTTGTAAACACACCACAGGTTGTAAACACACCATTGGACTACGACAAGCCCCTACTTCTCCTTTATCGAGCAAATTTTCTCGTCACGGCATTCGACTTCATACGCCGCCTGCCTGCCACAACCGCTGACCCGGATGCCGTACTCGCTGTATAACTCGCCGAGCGGCTGCCCAGGAACCTCCTTCTTTGCGACGATCGTGGCCTTGGCTTGAGGGCAATTCAGCTCTTCCGCAGCGCGCTGCTCGGCGGTTTTCGTGGCAATTCTGGAATTTTCAGCCAATAGCTCGGCATCGGTAACGCAACCGGCCAACGCCCCGATCAGCATCGTAGCGGGGACCAAGGCGCTGCGCAGACTTATGCTGCGGCAGATATCGGGTATGGCATCAGGGAAAAATTTGGGGGTATTCCGCATGGCAAAACTCCTGGCTGAAATTCGCATGGCATAGGGCGACGTTACGGCGGCGAAGACCTCCATAGCGCTGCGCAGCTTCGATATATACTCTTGCTGCTCAAGATCAGACAAGCCGCTTGCGTCCTCGCCCATGAGCTCAATGCACAGCAAAACAAATGCCATGGCAGCGGAAAACGAGCTCCGCGAGTTGCTCGACCAAGCTATAACGCGTGGCAGCGCCGCGTACATCGCGAGCCGTAAAGCGAAAATACCGGAATTCGTCGAGCGCTACTTTTCCTTCCGCAGCGCCTGGGCCATGCACAAGAGGACGCTGGGCCGGGATTTTTACCGCATCCCGCTCAATTTGTTATGGAGCCTCCCGGCCTTTCTAGCGCATTCCGCGGCAGCCGTTTCGGGTAGGCTCGGTGCCACCCGCGTCGGTCGCTGGCTTGGCCGCGTGCCCAGCGGATTGCCCACCGCGTTCCAGCAAGAACTCAAATGGCTGATCCATGTCGAACTGCTGGAACTGCCCTACGCCGACGGCAACCGCCAATCCACCAAGGACGCGCTACTGGAAACCATTTTGAACGACCCAGAATTATCGGCCCGGCTGGCGGCCTATTTGAGCGCCATAGAGTCACGTGCCGCGTCCGAGGCATTCCGCGAGGCACTGGCATCACAGCTTGCTGAATACGGGAAAAGCCGGCAAGCCGCCACCGAGCTGGCCAGCAACATCGCTACCCTAGCCGCTGGCTACGCGGCTTTAGGCCAAGCGACCCCCGGCGCAGCTTCTGCCGGCACCGCCGTCGCAGCGGCCATCGCTCAGCAACTCGCCATCGCCAATTTCTGGCTCGGCCCCATCCTGGGAGCCTGGTATTACGCGGCGTTTCCGGCCAGCGCCTCGTTCGGCCTCATCGCAGCCAGCACCGGCGCCGTCATGGCCGCAGCCGGCGTTATCGCCGCATTGTCGGCGGTCGTCGTCGATCCTCTGCTGGCCAAAACCGGCTTTCACCAGAAACGGCTGGAGCACTTCATCGACGCGCTAGGCCGGGAACTCAGCGGCCAGGCTAGCGGCGACTACCGGGTGCACGACCATTACCTCGCCCATATCTTCGATCTCGTCGACCTGCTGCGGCTGGCCGCACGGGTAGCGCGCTGAAAGGAACGCCTGCGGGGACATTCGTCAAATCAGCCCCAACCGGGCCAACCGGGTGATTTCCTGCTTCGCGCAGCGCAGCGAACGCTCGCGGCGCTTGCGCTCTCCCCTACGCTCTCTGCCTTCCTGCCACTGTTCGAGTTTGATGATGAGTTTTGCCAACATGACGCTATCCTCCGATCGGAAAATGACACATCATCGGACGCAGGGCGCCCGATCCCGCAAACCGGCCTCGCCGGAATCCAACCCCGCCCAAACGACTACTTTTATAGTCTTAAAGGGCGAAAAAATCACTCGAAATCCATCACCATCTGCCGCACCACTCCGCACAAAGTCGCGTTCTCCCGGATTTCCATCAGCGGATAACGCGGATTGAGCGGTTTCAGGTAGCGGGTACCGCCGTCCAGGACCAGTTGCTTGAATGTCGCCTGCTCGGCCTCGTCCAGACGAACCACCACATAGCTGCCCTGGCGCGGCTCGGCGGACGGATCGACGATGATTACGCTGCCATTGGGGAACACCGGCTCCATGCTGTCGCCCTGCACCCTCAAGGCATAGGCGTCGCCGCCCACCCGGCAGGTGACCGGCACCAGCGCCTCGCCCATGCCCGGCGGATAGGGATCGGCAATTTCCCGCCAGCTCCCTGCCGCCACCCAGGAAATCAAGGGCACATAACTGGTAATCGCCGGTCCTTCCGCCACATTGTCGTCGGCGGCCATCGTACCTTGCCCGGTGGCCAGCCAGCGCGGACTGACGCCCAAGGCTTCCGCTAGTCCGAACACCTCGGTGGTCGATTCGACCAGGCCGTTTTCGAGTTTGGAAATCAGCTGCTGGCTGAGCCCGGAACGTTTCGCCAGATCGCGCTGGCTGAGCCGAGCTTTTTCGCGCGCTTGCCTAAGTCGTAGAGCCAATGCCATTGTAAGCTCGAATGATGGGTCGTTGACCACTATAATAGTCGAAATGAGAGCGGCGTCAACTACAAAATGAATGCTCCCACCCCGCCCTGGTGGCAGACCGCCATCATTTACCAGCTCTATCCCCTATCCTTCCAAGACAGCAACGGCGATGGGATGGGCGATCTTCCCGGCATCCTCGGCCGGCTCGACTATCTAGCCAGCCTCAATATCTCCGCCGTCTGGCTATCGCCCATCTTCCCTTCGCCGATGCGGGACTTCGGCTATGACGTAGCGGACTACACCGGCGTCCACCCATGGTTCGGAACGTTGAGCGACTTCGACCGTCTGTTGAAGGGACTGCACAGCCATGGCATGAAGCTCATCCTGGACCTCGTGCCGAACCATACCTCAGACCAGCATCCCTGGTTCCTGGAGAGCCGCCGCTCCCGCATTAACCTGAAGCGCGACTGGTATTTGTGGCGCGATCCGGCGCCAGGGGGCGGGCCGCCCAACAACTGGCTCAGCTTTTTCGGCGGCCCGGCCTGGAGCTTCGATAAAGTCACCGGACAGTACTATCTGCACCAGTTCACTCCGGAGCAGCCGGAGCTGAACCTGCGTCAGGCTGCCGTGCTCGGAGCGCTGCTGGACGCGATGCGGTTCTGGCTGGACCGGGGCGTGGACGGGTTTCGGGTGGACGTGCCTTGGCTGCTGATCAAGGACGCCGAATTCCGCGACGAGCCGGAAAACCCGAACTGGGACGGCATCGATCCGCATGGCCGGCTGCTCCACAACCGCACGGCGCACCAACCCGAGCTGCACGCCATCGTCCGGGCCATGCGCACGGTGACCGACAGCTATCCCGGCGACCGCGTACTGATCGGGGAAACCAACGTGCCGGACGATGAGCTCGTCCAGTACTACGGCACCGCGCGGGACGAATTCCATTTGCCGTTCAATTTCCGACTGATTTATGCCCGCTGGGACGCTCGGGAAATCCGGCGGCTGATCGAAACCTACGAAGCGATTCTCCCGCAAGATGCCTGGCCCAACTGGGTACTCGGCAACCATGACCAGCCCCGCATTGCCAGCCGCGCCGGTGCCGACCAAGCCCGTGTCGCCGCCATGCTGCTACTGACCCTGCGCGGCACGCCGAGCTGCTATTACGGCGACGAGCTCGGGATGGAAAACGTGACGGTTCCAAGGGAACGGATGCGCGACCCGCAGGCCCTGCGCCAGCCCGAGGCCGCCGGGGTGTTCAACCGCGACTCGGCGCGGACACCCCTGCCCTGGGACGGCTTGGCCAACGCCGGATTCACGCGCGAAGGCGTGGAACCCTGGCTACCGCTGGGCGGGGACGGGCCGATCCGGAATGTCGCTCGCCAGTCGGAGGATTCGCAGTCCATGCTGGCGTTCTTCAGGACGGTGACCTCGCTGCGCCAACGTCACCCGGCCTTGAACCGCGGCGACTACGAGAGCGTGGAGACGGCAGCCGACGGTATCTTCGCCTATACTCGGGCAGCCGGCGGGCAGCGCATTCTCATCGTGCTCAATTTCGCCTGCTGCGAACATCTGCTAGACCTGAGCGAACTCGCCGATGGTGCGGAGATACTGCTGAGCACCGGCATGCAGCGCACCGGCCGGGTCGAACTTCGGCGGCTCCGGGTGCTTGCCAACGAAGGTCTCGTGCTACATCTATGAAAGGAGGTCCAGCGCCATGATCGAACTCCGCGACAAAGCCATTTTGATTGACGACCAGCCCCGCCTCGTGCTGAGCGGCGAGGTGCATTACTTCCGGCTCCGGCGCGAAGACTGGCAAGACCGGCTGGACAAGCTCAAGGCCGCCGGCTGCAACAGCGTGGCCTCCTACATCCCCTGGCTCTGCCACGAAACCGTCGAAGGCCGGATCGACCTCGACGGGCGCACCCGCCCGGAACTGGACCTCGGCGCCTTTATCGACCTGTGCCAGGCCAACGGTCTCTGGTTCATCGCCCGTCCCGGCCCCTTCGTGATGGCCGAGATGAAGAACGAAGGCCTGCCCTACTGGATTTACGAAAAGCATCCCGAGATCGTACCGGTAGGCTGGGACGGCAAGCCGGCAACCACCCACACCGTCGACTATCTGGCACCCGGCTTTCTGGATGCGGCCCGTCGCTGGTACGACGCGGTGATGGCCGTGATCGCGCCGCGCCTGCAGCCGGGGGGCGGCAATGTGATCGCGCTGCAACTCGACAACGAGATCGGCATGCTGTCCTGGGTCAGCAACTGCCCGGACCTCACGGAAAACGTGCTGGCGGATTTCGCGGCCTGGCTGATAGCCCGTCACGGCTCTGAAGCCTTGCGCCGGCGCTATCCGTTCGACCCGGATGCGCCGGAGGCGCGCCGCGACGGCATCCGCTCGCCCGCCGAGAGCTACGCCCCGGCCCTGATGCGCGACCTCGGCCACTACATGCGCGACCGTTTCGCCCGCTACGTCGCGACCCTGCGCGCCTGGGCGGAAGACGCCGGCATCCGCAGCATTCCGTTCGTGATCAACATACACGGCACCGGCGGCGGCCGCGGCTTCGGCTTCCCGATCGGCATCAGCCAGCTCTATCCGTCCTACACCCGGGACGCCGGCTACCTGTCGGGCTCGGACATCTATTTCGGCAATCTGACGTTCGACAATTTCCAGGATCTGTATCTCTGCAACGCCTTCATGGAAGCCGTACACCGGCCCGAGCAACCGCTAGCCTCAATGGAGTTCGAATGCGGCGACGGCAACTACGGCAACACCTACGGGAACCGGCTGGACCCATCCGCCGCCGACTTCAAGGCACGCATGTGCCTGGCCCAGGGAGCACGGCTCATCAATTACTACCTCTTCACCGGCGGCCACAACTACAAGCTCGACCCGCTGCCGCAGGACGGCGACGATCGCATCGCCTTCACCGGCGAACGCCACGGCTACGCCGCGCCGGTCGATCCCGAAGGGCGGTTGAATTACAGTTATCCGCGCCTGGCGAACCTGACCCGCACCGCGGCCGCCGTCGCCGACAAGCTGGCCACGATGAAGGAGGAGCGCGATAAACTGGCCTTCGGCTTCATCCCCGACTATTTCATGACCGAATACCGCCATCCCGCCAGCACCGCGATGGCCGAGATCGTCCGCAACCTGGAAGCGAACCGCGGGCCCGGAGCCTGGGAAGTCATGGCGCGGGCGATGCTGCTCGGCGGCTACCGCTTCGGCGCGGTCGACATCCAGAACCGGCCGCTCGACGTGGAGGCCACGCCGGTACTGGCGCTGGGATCGGCCCGCTACATGGACGCGGCCATCCAGCACAAGCTGGCCGGCTGGCTGACCGCGGGCGGGGGGCTGCTGCTGTACGGGGAGGTCCCGCAATACGGGATGGAAGGCGAGCCCTGCACGCTGCTGGCCGAGGCGCTGGGCGCCGAAATTTCAGGTTCTCGCCAGGCCAGCGAGCGCTATTTCCTCTCGCTCGCCGCGGAGGGCTGGGCCGCGCCGCGGCCGGAAGTGCGCACCCATTTCGCCCAGACCTTCGCCCTCCCCTCCGCCGAAGCGCTGCTGCGGGTCTGCGACACCGGCGAGATCTGCGGCTTCGAAACGGCTGTCGGAAAAGGCCGTGCCATCATCATCGGCACCGCCTACCCTTGCGACATCGCCCTGTTCCGCACCGCCCTAGAACGGCTGGGCGCGGTTGCCGCCTTGCGCCACGACTGCGGGGACCACGGGATCTTCATGACTTCGACCGCCAACGCTTCGGGCGAGCGCTTCATGCACCTGCTGAACCTGGACGGATTCGATAAGCGCTTCCGCCTTTACGAGCGCGGCCAGCCGCTGTTCGGCGGACGCGAAATCGAGCTGCAAGCCCGTGACGGCGTGATGCTGCCGCTGGCCATGCGCTTCGGCGAAGTGAAGATCGAATACGCCACCGCGGAAATCGCCGCTGTGACCACGGACTGTATCGAATTCCGCCCGACCCAGCGGCTGGACGTGATCGCCGTCGAAACCGAGCGTGAGATACGGCTTTCCTCTCATTACGAGCTTCAGCGGGATAGCCCCACCACCTACGTCGTGTCGCTGCGCCCGGCGCAGTTACACGGCCGGATCACGCTATGGCATGACAACCCCGGGGATAGGTAGTGACCCTATTTTTCGCCGGGCTGTCTGGGCGGCAGATGCCCCTCTCGCTCGCGACGCCGAAAACAGGTATAGGTGAGCGTCGAGCGCGTGATCAAAAGCGTCTAAGCCGCGAACCGAAAGAAGCGGTTATTGAGGCGGCTGGGCTTCCACTTTGCGCAAAGCCTTGCCTGACGACTTACTCAAGGACAATAACCAAGCCGACAGCCTGGACTTCAAAATCGGATCGGCACCATCGTATATATTGGTGAGCTGCCTCGGATCCGGGACAAGGTCGTAAAGCTCGCGCTCCCCCGTCTCGTATTCCACGTAGGTCAGGGCATCCGATGTCCGAATTCCAGTAAACACCGGAGCTTCGCCTTCAGCCAACGCCCGGATGTCATGCGGATCCTGGGGCTCGCGCAGTCCGCTGGACGCCGGCTGCGTCACGCTCGGCGCCTTGTGCTCCAAAAGCATGGCCCGGCGCCAGCGTTGCGGCTGTTTTCCTAACATCAGCGGCAGCAAATTACGCCCGTCCACAAAATCAGGAGGAGTAATTTTCGCCATAGCCGCAAACGTCGGCGCATAATCCACATTAGCCGTCAGTTCATCGATCGTAAGCCCCGGGGGGATACCCGGCCCACGCACCACCAAAGGTATATGGATATCCTCTTCGTATGCCGTATTCTTACCCGATGGCAAACGGTGTTGACCTTGGTGAAATCCATTGTCCGACGTGAAGAATATATAGGTATTTCCCAGTTGCTTGGTGTCCTGCAAAATCAGGACAATTTTTCTTACAAGATCCTCCACCGCCGCCATCGACTGCAAACGCTTGCGATACGAGCGATCCATCGCCCCGATCTCGTCGCTGGCGAGTTTGGGGAGACGGCGAACCCATGCGGGTTTATCGGCTATCTCGTCTTCATTGAACGATTTCGGGTGCGGCAAGAGACCGTCGGAGAAAGCGCTTGCGTAGCGAGGAGCCGGCGTCGCCGGCCCATGCGGAGCATAGGGTGCAAGATAAATGAAGAACGGGCGGCCCGAATAATTCTTGACGGTATTCCGAATAAAACCTACCGCTTTCTCGGCCAGCACATCGACCATATAGTGCTTCGGCCCGTTGCCATAGGCAACAGCCTGGCCGTTTTCGTTGAGCGAATAGTCGTATTCCTCATAAGGCGTTCCGTCGTTCGGACTCACCCAATATGACCAGCCCGGCGGGATGTAGGACGGAGAGCCATCCAAGGGATACCCGTTCAGATATTTTCCGAAAAGCGCTGTCCTATAGCCGGCCCCCTGCAGCCAGGTCGCGACCGTCGAATTCTCCAAGCCAGCGGCATTAACTCTCTCGAACCCGCCATACTGGCCCTCGTTCGCATAAATTCCCGTGTTATGGGCATATTGGCCGCGCAGGGTGCTGACTCGGGATGGACAGCACGAAGCAAGATTTACAAAATGATTCTTGAATACGACACCCTGCTTGGCGAGCAACGCATCGATGGTTCCCTGATACTGGAACAAATCCATGCTGAGATCATCGACCAAAATGAAAACAATGTTCGGCAGTTTAGGCTTGCTAGACGTTTTCGCTTCCGCATTGGAAACCCCTAGCACAGCGCAGAGCATGAGGGCTTGTGTCATGCGGATAATGACAAATCGAACCATTGAGGCGTTCCCAACTACAGAGGTCTTAAGGAGAAAAGCACATGGACTGGAATAAGCGAACGCCATTTTAGCGCGATCCTTTGCTCACCGCCTCGTTGGAAGAAAACGTCGACCGCCGCTCGACAAGACGAGCCGGCTTGGCGACACGCCGTTCCCCTGGTGTCGCTATCCGGGCACATCAGCACAGTGCCTTGGAGGAAATGCCGATCCAAGCGCACTACGGGTACTGGAGCGAAACCGTTTTTCGCATTCGCCGGAACGAAGGCGTCGCGGCCTCACGACGAATGCTTGCTGATTCAGGCGGTTTAGAGCGCTTGCCTGAGCAGGCTCATCACAATAAATCAATGATATACCAGACTCCAGACGTAGCTGGCACGAAAGATGACTAGGGTCAGTATGTCTTCACCTCCTCCAGGCGCATCCTCATGATAAAGCTCCTCCGCTTGACCGGTATCCTCCTGATCGCGATCGCCCCGTACTCGCCCGGCGTCGCCGGGGATCACCACCACGAACACCACCATAGGCACCACCATCATGGGAACGGGCATGCCTATGGCTTGCACCGGCATTACCACGAGTTCCCCGTGTATCACACGCCTCAGCTATCCGTTCCAACGATAATCCTGCCGGCCCTGCCGACTGGTCCTGGTCTTCCCCGGCTAGTGGCCCCGGAACCGCTTAGGCTGCCCGGGCTGCCTACCCTGCCGCATCCTTAAGATGCAACAACGGCCGGACACGCCGTCCCGCTCGATGAGCAGGCGTCAAGGAACAAGCGACGACCGCCTCATGGCTAGCTACATCTAGCCGCGGGCGGGCTCGAGGGCAGGGAGGGAGATCAGCGCGAAATCGGCGCCAGATAATCGATGAACTGCTCGACGCAGCGGTCCCAAGTGAACGCCTGGGCAAATGTTCGGCAATCTTGCCCGCTCAACTCCAAAGCTCGGAGCGCAGCGGCCCGCAGATCCTCATCGAGACAGCCTACGGCGGAGCTAGTGATAACATCCTGGGGCCCCGGCACCGGGTAAGCGGCGACTGGCACCCCAGCCGCGAGCGCCTCCAGCATAACCAGCCCAAAGGTGTCGGTGCGGCTGGGAAAAACGAAAACGTCGGCCGCGGAGAGCGTCTCGGCCAAGTCCACGCCCGTGCGATACCCTACGAAACGCGCTTCCGGATGCCGCTTTTCGAGTTCCGCCCTGGAGGGGCCATCTCCGACGACGTACTTGGAGCCGGGTAGGTCCAAGGCTAGGAATTCGTCCACGCCCTTCTCCACTGCAAGACGGCCGACGTAAATGAACACCGGCCGGGCGTCCTCGATACGGCCTTTGCCCCGCAAGGCAAACAATTCGGTATCGACTCCCCGCGACCACAAGACGAGATTCCGGAACCCCTGCGCGCCGAGATCGCTGACTTGGGTTGGCGTCGGCGCCATGACTCTTACGCTGGGCCGATGGAAC
Source organism: Methylococcus sp. (assembly GCA_028688525.1). Classification (GTDB taxonomy): domain Bacteria; phylum Pseudomonadota; class Gammaproteobacteria; order Methylococcales; family Methylococcaceae; genus Methylococcus. Next base: position 21,767 of record JAQTYA010000009.1, read on the forward strand.
CACCGCAGCACCGCATAGCCCCAGCTCAAAGGCAGACGGGTCCGTAGATTCACGTATTCCGCAAACCGCGTATGAAACGAGGTCGTAAACGGCAGTCCGCGACGCAGGCAATACCGGCGCGCCGCCATTCCCAGCGGCCCTTCGGTAGCAATATGAATGGCATCGGGCTTATACGCGTCAAGCTGACCGGGTAGCGTGAACCCACAGCCTAGAGCCAGCCGAATTTCCGGATACCCCGGGCAGGGCCAATTCCGATAGCGATCCGGTGTGAAGGCTTCGACTTGATGCCCTCGCTGCCGGACACCTTCACAGATCCGGCTCAAGGTCGTTACGACGCCGTTAACCTGCGGTCGCCAAGCGTCGCTTATCAGTGCCAGTTTCACTTCTGGTGTCCTCGAGCAGGAACGCACTTTCTTCGACCCAGCGCACAATCTTCAGTTCGCCTGTCGCCGTTTCCACCAGCGCTGTACAGCTTTCCACCCAATCACCGCAGTTGGCATAAGTCAGACCGTCGATCTCGCGTAAAGCCGCATGGTGAATATGGCCACATACCACGCCGTTCAGGCCGCGGTTCGCGGCTTCGTGCATCAGTACCTCCTCGAAGCGATAGATGACGTTTACGGCATTCTTGACTTTATGCTTGATAAAAGCGGAAAGCGACCAATACGGGAAACCAAGGCGCCGCCGTCCCCAGTTGAACCAGCGGTTGCATGCCAACAGCACTTCGTAGGCCTCGCTGCCGAGCACCGCGAGCCATTTGGTGCTGCATACCACGCCGTCGAACTCGTCACCGTGCAGCACCAGCAGACGGCGGCCATCGCGAGTTTCATGCACAGCACGGTCGACAACCTCTACGCCGCCGAACAAACTGCCCGTGTAGTCGCGCAGCATTTCATCATGATTGCCGGGCACGTAGACTACTTTGACGCCACGTTTGGCTCGCTCCATCACCGTACGCAGAATCTCAGAATGCATCGGCGGCCAATGCCACCCCGACTTCAATTTCCACAAATCGAGGATATCACCCACCAAATAGAGAGTATCGCAGCGGACATTCTTTAGAAAATCCAACAGGTACTCGGCTTTACAGCCGCGGGTACCCAAGTGCACATCGGATATCCAGACGGTTCTATAATCCAGACTCATTAAGGCCACCTCTTTCAGCCGGATCGATAAACGCGAACAAGTTAACCGCCGCGTATTACAAATCCGTCATGATTTGATGACAATTTCCGGATTTCCCGTCTACTGAAGCGCCCATTTATGAGTTCACCAAACCGTCATCGATTGGTCATACCATTGTCATTGATACGCATTACATTGGCCGGCGATCACATTGTTTCTTTCACCTCTTGACGCTTAGTCTTTGCAAACCCGTCCACCGACGGGTTCTTTTTTGCCTGCCCGTTTGAGTTCTACGCATCGAACTGGCAAGGCCCCACCCAACGGGCAGAAGCACCGCGCAAATTGAAGAATTACCGCCGGGCCCATAGCGCTTTCAGAAACGCATCTTTTAACCCAGCCATCTTTAACCGCTCACGTCGGACGACGCACGGATAGGGCGGAATATGAGAAAGAATTGCAGCGGCTCTGCGCCGGCCATGAGACCGACTTTTAGAGGGGCGTGTTCGGCGGCTAACCGGGCGGGAAAAGGATGTTTCGATACCGCAGGAGCAGCGCCCGCGTTCGATCCGATCAAGGGGCGGAGACGGCTACGACTGCAGAGCGACCGCACCCGGCACATGGGATAGCGTCTCGAGCAACGCCCCCTCTAACTGCGGATATCTGAACTGAAAGCCAGACTCCAGCAAACGGCTAGGAACGACACGCTGCCCACCCAGAAGGAGCCTACTCAACTCTCGCCCCAACATAACGCCCAGTACCCACGCCGGAACTGCCAGAAATGCGGGACGATGAAGCAGGCGGGAAAGCGTTTCCGTGAATTCGCGATTGGTCACCGGATTCGGCGCTACGGCATTGAAAACACCGGACATCTCAGGCGAGTCGAGCAAGCACCGAAAGACGGAGACATAGTCGCGCAGATGGATCCAAGACATCCACTGCTCACCGCTACCGATTCGGGCCCCCAACCCGAACCGGAAGGGCAGCAACATGGGCGCGAGAAAACCGCCCTTGGGACCCAACACTAGACCCGTCCGGACAAGACAGACTCGGACACCGAACTCCATAGCCTGCGACGCAGCCGATTCCCAAGCCTCGCACAGGCGATGCCCAAAGCCATCGGAATGAGCGGAGGCTTCATCCAGCAAACTATCGCCTTGATCACCATAGAAACCGACCGCAGAACCGCTGATCAGGACTTTCGGCTTGATCTCGGCACGGGCAATGTATTCGACCAGCAACCGCGTCAATTCGACTCGGCTGTCCCATAGAACCTTCTTGCGCTCAATCGACCAGCGAGAACCGATGAGAGGTTCGCCGGCCAGATTGATGACGGCGTCGAATACAAACGAAGACGGCAACTCGGCCAAGGAAGTAATTGCGGTGATCCCCAACCCGCAGCGGTCACGCACGCGGTCCGGCCTCCGACTGAGAACGACTAGCCGCGCCCCTCCGCCGCCCAACTCCTGGCATAACCGCGCGCCGAGGAATCCGGTACCGCCGGTGACGAGAATTCGCATTACCGCTGTGCTCGTTCGGAACTTTCTAAATGGGGAGACATAGCGAACGCCGGCAGCCCGCCGGGCTGCAGCATCGATGCAAGATCAAGGAAAACGCAAGCCCAAGATCGAAGGGCCGATTGCAAGCGCCTGAGCGCTCATGGGAGGGGCCGAACCAGCGCCCTTCAATAACCGACGCTGCCACGACCAGGAATCACTTGAGGTAATGCGCGTGGCAAGAAAGGGGAGGACGACAACAACCGGCACCCCAAGCTTGCCACACCACGGGGAGACCTCTTATTGGTTGCTATCTTCGTCCTTGAAGACCCAACGAACGAAAAAGAACGCAACCGCAACGATGACGATGGTGACAACGATCCCCGTCGGCGATCTCATCTTTTCAACCAGATCAAGTATAGCTCCCATGTACGTACCTACCTTGTAGTTTAATGATTCGAAGAATATATAGATATCAGAATTGGGTCTGAACGCTACCGGCGGGTAATGTTACCTTGCCTTCACCGCATGTCAAGAAGAACGGCTCAGGTCTTATCCTGCGCGGCTTTCAGACGAAAAAAACCCGGGCGGGATCGCCCGGGTTCATCATGACAAATATCTCTTAACGAGCCTGACTCATCTAGCTATTTGTTGTTGGCCGAGCCAAGCCGTCCGTCCCTTAAAGGGACGGGGAAACGATGGCGCTGGAAATCTTCTGCTTGTCGCCGTCCGGGGAGTTGCCGCAGCCAACTACGACCATGGAGATCACGGCAAGACCGAGAGCGCAAAGTGCTTTTTTCATAAATCCTCCTCAATTAACAATGGGTTAGATGTTGTACTTTTTGATTGTTAGTGCCGTAAGCACGGCTGCTTTTATAAAACACATTTTTTGAAAACGCAAGCCCAGAAAAGCCCTCGAAAAGGCTGTCGGCACCCCGAATTCCATTGACTTCATACAGCCGCATTCTTTAGAATTGCGCGTTTAAGCGAATCCCTCTCAGGAGCACCTGAACATGTACGCTGTTATCCAGACTGGCGGCAAGCAATACCGCGTCCAACCTGGCGACAAGGTGAAGGTCGAATCACTCGACGTTGAAGCCGGCCAAGAAATAGCTTTCGATAAAGTACTTCTGATCCAGTCCGATGACGGGATCAAGGTCGGGCAACCGTTCGTCTCTGGCGGCAAAGTGACCGGCACGGTCGTCGCCAACGGACGCCATCCGAAAATCCGGATCGTCAAGTTCCGCCGCCGCAAGCATCACATGAAGCAGGCAGGCCATCGCCAGAACTACACCGAAGTTCAGATCAACGAAATTTCGGCGTAAGCAGAAATCCACACGGAGAGACATCCATGGCACATAAGAAAGCAGGCGGCAGTTCCCGCAACGGCCGCGACTCCGAATCCAAGCGACTGGGCGTGAAGCGCTTCGGCGGTCAAGTCGTCCAGGCCGGCAACATCATCGTCCGCCAGCGCGGCACCCACTTCCATCCCGGCGAAAACGTAGGCTGCGGACGCGACTACACCCTGTTCGCCCTCGCCGAAGGCCGCGTGGAGTTTAAGGTCAAGGGGCCGGTCGGACGCAAATACGTTTCAGTGGTTCCCGTCTGAGCCGCACCGGCGCCAAACATCACTTAGGCCCAGCTCGTCTGGGCCTTTTCAGTTTATGCCCATGAAATTCGTTGACGAAGCCGAAATTCGCGTAGACGCAGGGGACGGCGGCAATGGCTGCATCAGTTTCCGACGCGAGAAGTACATCCCGCTCGGCGGCCCCGACGGCGGCGACGGCGGCGACGGCGGCAGCGTTTATCTGGTCGCCTCGAACAACCTCAACACCCTCGCCGACTTCCGCTTCCACTCCCATTTCCGCGCCCAACGGGGCGAGAACGGCTCCGGCAGCAATTGCACCGGAAGAGGCGGCGAAGACTGCTTCATCCAGGTACCAACGGGCACGATCGTCTCGGATGCCGAGACCGGCGAACACCTCGGCGACCTTACCCAAGCCGAACAGCGCTTATTAGTCGCCCAGGGCGGCTTCCACGGCATCGGCAACGCCCGCTTCAAGAGCAGCACCAACCGGGCGCCGCGGCGAGCCACCCCGGGAACGCCGGGCGAGCGCCGCACCTTGCACCTCGAACTCAAACTGATCGCCGACGTCGGCCTGCTCGGCATGCCCAACGCCGGCAAATCCAGCCTGATCCGCGCCGTCTCCGCCGCGCGCCCCAAAGTCGCCGACTACCCCTTCACGACACTCCACCCCAACCTGGGCGTAGTGCGGGTCGGCGAACAGCGCAGCTTCGTCATGGCCGATATTCCCGGCCTCATCGAGGGCGCAGCGGAAGGCGCCGGGCTCGGCGTGCAATTTCTCAAACATCTGGCGCGTACCCATCTCCTGCTTCATCTGATCGACGTCGAGCCCTACGAGAGCGACCTGGATCCCGTCACCGCGGCACGCAAAGTCATCACCGAGCTATGCAAATGGGGGCACGGACTGGAGGAAAAACCGCGCTGGCTGATTCTAAACAAGATCGACCGCCTCGCCACCGAGGACATGGAAAGCCGCTGCCAGGAAATCATCGACGAGCTGCACTGGACCGATCCGGTCTACCGGATTTCCGCCATCAAGGGCGAAGGGCTCGACCGCCTGAACTACGACATCATGCAATTCCTCGAACAACAGGAAAGGAGTCCGGATGCAGTGCAGGAGTGAACTCCCCAGCAGCAAGCGCATCATCGTCAAGATCGGCAGCGCCCTGCTGACTGCCGGCGGCAAAGGCTTGGACCAGGCCGCCATCGGCCAATGGGTCCAACAAATTGCGGCGCTCCGTCAACGGGGCATTCAAGTCGTACTGGTTTCCTCGGGATCGGTCGCCGAAGGCATGTCGCGGCTGGGCTGGAAAACCCGTCCGCGCCGACTGAATGAACTCCAGGCCGCCGCGTCCGTCGGGCAGATGGGGCTGGTACAAACCTACGAAAGCTTGTTCAAACGGCACGGACTCCAGACCGCACAGATACTGCTTACCCACGACGACCTGTCGAACCGAGAGCGCTACCTCAACTCGCGCAGCACCATGCTGACACTGCTTGAGCTCGGCGTCATCCCTATCATCAATGAAAACGACACCGTCGCCACCGAAGAAATCCGCTTCGGCGACAACGATACGCTGGGAGCGCTAGTCGCGAATGCAATAGAGGCCGACCTCCTCGTCATCCTGACCGACCAGGCCGGACTGTTCGAACGCAACCCATCGCTCGACCCCTCCGCGCCATTAGTGCAACAAGCAAGCATCAACGATCCGCGCCTGAACGCCATGGTAGGGGACAGCCTGAGCGGCCTCGGCCGGGGAGGCATGATCACGAAATTGCGGGCGGCCCGCCTGGCCGCTCGCTCGGGAACGACGACCGTAATCGCCAGCGGCAGGGAAAGCAAAGCCCTGCCTCGCATCCTTGAGGGCGATCACCTGGGCACACTACTGATCCCCGATATTTCCCCACTGATCGCCCGCAAGCTTTGGATGGCCGGACAACTCAAATTGAAGGGGAGCTTTACGGTCGACGACGGCGCCGAGCGCGTACTGCAGGAGGCCGGCAAAAGCCTGCTGCCGATCGGAGTAACTGCAGTCGAAGGCGAATTCCTGCGCGGAGACCTAGTAGCCTGCCTGAATCAGGCCGGACGCGAGATCGCGCGAGGGCTGACCAATTACAATGCCGACGAATCCCGGCTCATCATGCGCCAGCCGAGTTCACGGATCGAGGAAATACTAGGTTACGTGGACGAACCCGAACTCATCCATCGCGACAATTTGGTGCTGATCTGAGCTGAGGCGAGCCGGACCAAATCCCGCCCGCCACCCAGGTACTAGGAAGCAGCCTGCAGCGCCAACGCTTTGACGCGGGCATTCAGACGGCTCTTGCTACGCGCCGCCTTGTTACGGTGAATCAAGCCTTTGTTCACCGAGGAATCGATAATGGGTACGGCCTGCCGGAACGCTTCCTGCGCCTTCGTCAGATCGCCGGAATCTACTGCCAGGATGACTTTCTTGATATAGGTGCGCAGACGGCTACGCAGGGCGGCATTATGTGAACGATTGTTCTCCGCCTGCCGAGCGCGCTTTTTCGCGGAAGCGATGTTAGCCAAGGTCGACCTCTTCTGAATTGCAACTGTAAGAAAAGGCGAGGATTGTCCTTGTCTTTCCGGCGACTGTCAACCTGGATTTCACTGGCGGCGGCGCGCAAGCCAGGGCATCTGCGCCACGGTTTGATTATACTGATCCTTATTTACTCGACATTTACGCGACGGAGCCGAACGCTGAGCCGACGTTTGTTGAAATCCACCGCCATGGTGGGTTCCATGACACTGATTTCACGTCTGCTGGGCTTCGTCCGCGACATGATCATCGCCGGCACCTTCGGCGCCGACGCGGCTACGGATGCGTTTTTCGTCGCCTTCAGGCTACCGAACTTCCTGCGCCGACTCTTCGCCGAAGGCGCTTTCTCGCAAGGATGCGTGCCGATCCTCGCGGAATTGCGGGCCCGCGGGAACGACGCTGCAACCCGGCTCACCCTCGCCCGAATGGCCGGTACCCTAGCTCTAGCCGCAGCCCTGCTCACCGCGGCGGGTATGGCGGCCGCTCCCGCCCTGACCCTGGTTTTCGCACCCGGCTTCTATGAGCAGCCTACCCAATACGAGTTGGCCGTAGCGATGCTGCGCATCAGTTTTCCCTACCTGTTTTTCATTACGCTGACGGCCTTCGCCGGCGGCATATTGCATACCTGGGGGCAGTTCGCAGTGCCGGCCCTGACCCCGGCCCTACTCAATCTGGCGATGATCGCCGCTGCGCTGTGGCTGGCGCCGCTGATGGCCCAGCCGATCGAAGCCCTGGCTTGGGGCGTTTTCGCCGCCGGCGTCCTGCAAGTCGCGTTTCAGCTGCCCTCGCTCTGGAGCATCCGCCAGATCGCCTTGCCACGCCCAACTTGGAGAGACCGGGAAGTCCTGCGCCTGTTCAAACTGATGGGGCCGGCCATCCTCGGCGTCTCGGCAACCCAGATCAACCTGCTGCTGGACACGCTGGTAGCCTCATTCCTGGTCTCCGGCAGCGTATCCTGGTTATATTATTCGGATCGGCTGGTGGAGTTACCGCAGGGGCTTCTGGGCGTCGCGCTCGGAACCTCTATCCTCCCTCACTTGTCCGGCAACCACCTTGGTCATGACCGCGACGGCTTTTCCCGGACGCTGGACTGGGCTTTGCGCTGGGTTGCGCTGCTAGGCCTGCCCGCTACTCTGGGATTGATGATCCTCGCTAAACCGCTAGTGTCTACCCTGTTCGAACACGACGAATTTTCAGCTGAGGACGTGGAGATGGCGAGCCGCAGCCTCGTCACTTATGCGGCTGGGTTGCCTGGGGCCATTGCGGTCAAGGCGCTGGCCTCGGGATTCAGCGCCCGCCGGGATGTCCACACGCCGCTGCGATACGGACTCTATGCCATCGCCGCCAATTGCGTTCTGGCCCCCGCCCTCGCCTTCCTTCTGGCGCCTTACGGCTGGGGGCATGGAGGCCTGGCCTTAGCTACGGCAACGGCAACCTCCGTCAACGCGCTGCTCCTGCTCGCCAAGCTGCTGACCGACCGGGTTTACCGGCCGGGCAAATCCTGGCTCGGCTTCGCTGCCCGCCTTACGCTAGCGAATGCCGCGATGGGCGCCTTGCTGACCTGCGCCCTGCAGTACCCTTGGAACGACTGGTCGCAGCACGAGCGCATCGGCTGGCTCTGCCTGTGGATAACCGCCGGGATCGCCGCTTACCTGCTGAGCCTGGCGCTCGCCGGCCTACGGCCGCGCCATTTGCTTCTTCCGGACAGAGCCTAGCAACATGCGGATCATCCACGGCCTTTCCGGCGCGATACGCCCTTCCGCTTGCGTCGCCAGCATCGGCAACTTCGACGGCGTACATCTGGGGCATCAGACCCTAGTCCGGCGGCTGGCGGAAGAAGGGCGCCGTCTCGGCCTGCCGGTCGCGGTCGTCCTGTTCGAACCGCAGCCGCGCGAATTCTTCGATCCACGCCAATCGCCCCCGCGCTTGATGCGGCTGCCGGAAAAGCTCTCCAAGCTCGCCGAACTGCCGGTCGATTGGGTACTGCTGCTGCGTTTCGACGCGAGGCTCGCCGGCCTGGCGCCGGAGGCGTTCATCCGCCGCATCCTGGCCGAGCGGCTGCATGTCCGCCACCTCATCGTCGGCGACGATTTCCGCTTCGGCCGCGACCGCGCCGGCGACCACGAACTGCTGCTGCGCCTGGGATTGATCCACGGCTTCACGGTGAGCGATACCGAATCGGTGACTGTCGACAGCTGCCGCGTCAGCAGCACCTGGGTCAGGGAGACCCTGTGGCTCGGCGACATGTCCGGCGCGGCTCGGCTGCTGGGCCGGCCCTACGCGCTGAGCGGGCGCGTGGTCCACGGCGACAAGCTCGGCCGTTGCTTAGGCTTCCCCACCGCCAACATCGAACTGCGCCGCGAAAACATTCCGGTGCAGGGGGTATTTGCCGTTACAATGACGGGCATTTCTGCCGGCGCACTGCCCGGCGTCGCTAACATCGGCGTCAGGCCTACGTTGGACGGCAGCCGCAAAGCCATGCTGGAAACCCATCTGTTCGATTTCGCCGGCGACCTCTACGGACGCCGAGTGGAAGTCCGTCTGCACCACAAGCTGCGCGACGAGATGCGGTTTGCCAGCCTCGACGACTTGAAGGCGCAAATCGCCCGGGACGCTGCGGCGGCTCGCAGCTATTTCGCAGCCGGCTAAACCGATTCACGACATCCGAACTCGACCATGGATTACAAGAGCACTCTCAACCTCCCCCAGACGCCCTTCCCGATGAAAGCCAATCTGGCGCAGCGGGAACCCGAGCAGCTCGAACGGTGGAGCTCCCAGGGTTTGTATCAGAAAGTCCGCTCCCATCGCGCAGGCAAAGACAAATTCATCCTGCACGATGGCCCGCCCTATGCCAACGGCGAAATCCATATCGGCCACGCGGTCAACAAGATCCTCAAGGACTTCATCGTCAAGAGCAAAACCCTGAGCGGCTTCGACGCCCCTTACGTACCGGGCTGGGACTGCCACGGCCTGCCCATCGAACTGATGGTCGAGAAGAAAATCGGCAAAGCCGGCCACAAGGTCAGCCCCGCCGAATTCCGCAAGGCCTGCCGTGAGTATGCCGCGGCCCAGGTCGATATCCAGCGCCGCGAATTCGTCCGGCTCGGGGTGTTCGGCGACTGGGACCATCCCTACCTAACCATGGACTTCCGCTTCGAGGCGAACATCGTCCGGGCGCTCGGCAAGATTTCCTCCCGCGGCCATTTGGTCAAGGGCGCCAAGCCCGTGCACTGGTGCATCGACTGCGGTTCGGCCCTGGCCGAAGCCGAAGTGGAATACGAGAACAAGCATTCGCCGGCGATCGACGTGCGTTTCGCCGCAGTCGACGAAAGCGGCGTGCTCTCGCGCTTCCACACCGCCGACGGCGTGCTCGGCGAAGGCCCGCTTTCAGTCGTGATCTGGACCACGACACCCTGGACCCTGCCGGCCAACCAGGCGGTCGCGCTCAATCCAGACTTGGACTACGTAGTGGTCCAGCGCACGGAAACCCTGGAACGGCTGATTCTGGCGGATGCGCTGAAGAAGGACGTGATGCTGCGCTGCGGCTCCGAGAATTACCGCGTCATCGGCTATTGCAAGGGCGCCGAGCTGGAGGGCGTGCAGCTCCGCCATCCGTTCTACGACCGCATCGTCCCGGTGATCCTGGGCGACCACGTCACCCTGGACGCCGGCACCGGCGCGGTCCACACCGCCCCCGGCCACGGCCAGGAAGACTACGTGGCCGGCCAGCGCTACGGCCTAGCCGTGGACAACCCGGTCGGCGACGACGGCCGCTTCCTCCCCAACACCGAGCTGTTCGCCGGCGAACACGTACTGAGCGCCAACGGCCACGTGATCGAGGTGCTCAAGGAGCGTGGCGCATTGCTGCACGAAGCGCGCATCGAGCACAGCTATCCGCATTGCTGGCGCCACAAGACGCCGGTGATCTTCCGCGCCACGCCGCAGTGGTTCATCGCGATGGACAAGGAAGAACTGCGCCGCCAGGCTCTGGACGCCATCGCCGAAGTGCAATGGGTGCCGGACTGGGGCCAGGCCCGTATCGAAGCCATGGTCGGCAACCGCCCAGACTGGTGCATCTCGCGCCAGCGCACCTGGGGCGTGCCGATTCCGCTGTTCGTCCACAAGGAAACCGGCGCGCTGCATCCGGACACCGACCGGCTGATCGAAGAGGTCGCCCGGAAGATCGAGACCGGCGGTATCGACGCCTGGTTCGATTTGGACCCGGCCGAACTGCTGGGTGCGGACGCAGACCAATACAGCAAGATCGGCGACACCCTGGACGTGTGGTTCGACTCCGGCGTCACCCACTATGCAGTGCTGGCCCAGAACCCCGGCCTGGCCTTCCCCGCCGATCTCTACCTCGAAGGCTCGGACCAGCATCGCGGCTGGTTCCAGTCCTGGCTCATGACCTCGGTCGCGATGAGCGGCAAGGCCCCCTATAAGGCGGTGCTGACCCACGGCTTCACGGTGAATGCCGAAGGCAAGAAGATGTCGAAATCGCGCGGCAACGTGGTGGCGCCGCAGAAGGTCATGCAGACCCTGGGGGCCGACGTGCTGCGGCTGTGGGTGGCGGCGACCGACTACCGGGGCGAGATGACGGTATCCGACGAGATCCTCAAGCGCATCTCTGACGTCTACCGCCGCCTGCGCAACACTGCCCGCTACCTGCTGGCCAACCTGGACGGCTTCGACCCGGCGCTGCACCTGGTCAAGCCGGACGACATGCTGGCGCTGGACCGCTGGGCGGTGGACAGAGCCCTGGCGATCCAGAACGAGATCCGCGAGGCTTACGATACCTACCAGTTCCACCAGGTGTTCCAGAAGGCGCACCATTTCTGCTCGGTGGACCTGGGCAGCTTCTATCTGGACGTGCTCAAGGACCGGCAGTACACCTGCAAGACCGACAGCCTGCCACGCCGCTCCGGCCAGACCGCGATGTACCACATCGCCGAAGCCATGGTCCGCTGGCTTAGCCCCATCCTGAGCTTCACCGCCGAAGAAATCTGGCGGCATTTGCCCGGCCAACGCGAGGACTCGGTGTTCCTGTCGAAATGGTACGAAGGCTTGTTCGCACTGGACAAAGGCAGCCGGTTCGACCCGGCGTTCTGGGATCTGTTGCTGAAAATCCGCGCAGCCGTCAGCTTGGAACTGGAGATTCGGCGGGTCGTCGGTGACATCGGTTCCTCGCTGGACGCCGATGTCGAGCTTTTCTGCGATGCCGAACTGTTCCAAAAACTGAGCGGCGCAGGCGACGGGCTACGCTTCGTGCTGCTGACGTCCTATGCCACGGTCAGGAACGCGGCGGAAGCCGGTGCCGACGCGCTACCGACTGCGGTCCCCGGCCTGGAACTCAGACTCACGCCTTCGGACAAGCCCAAATGCGTGCGCTGCTGGCACCACCGCCACGACGTCGGGACCGATCCGGACCATCCGGAACTGTGTAGCCGCTGCGTGGACAACGTCGCCGGCGCCGGCGAAACCCGGACTTTCGGTTGAGGTCTTCCATGTTGAAATGGCTTTGGCTGTCGGTGTTGGTCTTCGCCCTCGACCAGTTCACCAAACAGATCGTCGACGCTTCGATGCGCTTGTACGAAACGATCCCGCTGCTGCCGGTGTTCCAGCTGACTTATTTGCGCAACCAAGGGGCGGCATTCAGCTTTCTGAGCCAGGCCGGCGGCTGGCAGCGCTGGTTCTTCGTCGGCCTCTCGATCGGCGCCGCAGCGCTCATCACCTATTGGCTCAAGCGCATGGACCGGACCAAGCACTGGGAGGCCGCGGCCTGGGCGCTGGTGCTGGGCGGCGCGATCGGCAACCTGGTAGATCGCGTGGCCTACGGCTATGTCATCGACTTCCTCGACGCATTCTACGGCGACTGGCACTGGCCGGCGTTCAATGTGGCCGACTCGGCCATCACCCTCGGCATCGGCATGCTACTGATCGATTCGTTTCGCGGCCGCAGCGGCACTTGAACGGCCTAGCCTGCATGTCCCCGCAGGAACAGCGCCACCGCCGCCTCGACCAGCGCTGTCTTTTCCTCGTCGCTGAGCCCCGCTCTCTGGCCCATCAGACAGCGGAAATGCTCATCGCCTCTTAGCATCCCCAAGAACAGCCGGGCCGACATGGCAACATCCGGTATCACCAACACCTGCTGCACCGCCAACTCCTCCAAGTAGGCCGACAGGCGCTGCAACACCGGCTCCGGCCCGGCCTGGCACACGCTTTCGCCCAATTCGGCGGAGAGCTGCCGCTCGCCGATGATCACCTGGTATAGAGTCAGCGCCTCAGGACAATAGATCAGATCGACACAGGCTCTGGCTATAGCCATGAGCCCAGCCGCGGGGTCCTGTACCTCAGTCCGCACCCGCAACAAGGTATTGAGCAAAGCCTCGCACTGCTCGGAAATCACGGCGGCGAACAAATCCTGCTTGCCGTGGAAATGGCTATACAAAGTCGCCTTGGAGACCGGAGCGGCTTCGGCTATGGCCTCCATGCTGGCACCGGCATAGCCGCGCAGGAGAAATATCTGTCGCGCAGCCCGTAGAATGCTCTCGCGTTTTGTCGGTCTAGGCATATTCATCGGCAGCAACGGCTTGCGGCGGGATGGGTTCTTCATTATTCTAAACTGAACGTTTCAGTTTATTTATGCGCCTATATTAAACGTATCCAATGCGATTGCCCACTTCCGCAAGAAATCTGTTTATATTTATCGGCCTAGCCGCTTTGGGTGCCGCTGCGGTCAGATACTGGCTCGAAGCCGTCCGCCCCTACGAAACCACCGATAATGCCTATATCAAGGCCCATCTGAGCCTGCTCAGCTCGAAAGAAACAGGCTATGTGAAGGAAGTCCTGTTCCAGGACAATCAGCGGGTAAAACAGGGCGACGTGCTGGCCGTCATCGACGATCACGAATTCAAGGCTCGCGTCGCGGAAGTCAGCGCAGAAATCGCGGCGGCGACGGCGCGCATCGCCGCGCTGGAATCCGAAAAACGGACCCAGGCGGCCAGGGTCCGCGAGGAAGAAGCCGACATCGCCTCCGCCTCGGCCGACCACGAGCGCTCGGTACGCGACCTGAACCGCCTGGACCGTCTGGCCGACGCCGGCGCTGCCTCGGCCCAGGCGCTCGACGGTGCGGAAGCCTCCTTCAAGCAGGCCAAAGCTTTGCTGGCCAAAAACCGCTCGGCCAAGGAACAAGTAGAAATCCGCTTGATCGCCCTGGACGCAGTGATCGCCGAAACCCGTGCCACCGTGCAGCAGGCCCAGGCCAGACTGGAGCTGGCACAGATCGACCTGGCAAACACCCGCATCGCCGCGCCGATCGACGGCATCATCGGCAACCGCAGCGTCCAGGTCGGCCAGCTGCTACAGCCGGGCAGCGTGCTGGCTTACCTGATTCCGAGCGATGGCTTGTTCGTAGAGGCTAATTTCAAGGAAACCCAGATCGAACACATGCGGATCGGCCAAGCCGCCAGCATCACCGTAGACGCCTATCCCGCGGCGCCGCTCGAGGCCGTGGTCGACAGCCTGGCCCCGGCCAGCGGCTCGGAATTCAGCATCCTCCCGCCGGAAAACGCTACCGGCAATTTCACCAAGATCGTCCGCCGGATTCCGGTCAAGCTCGCCTTCGCCGCCGGAACCGATCTCGGCCTGCTCAAGCCCGGGTTGTCGGTGCAAGCGAAGATCAGAGTGCATTGACCGGCATGGCGGAAACCGGCAGCGTCAGCCCCAAAGCCTGGCTAGGCTTCTTCGGCATGGTGTTCGGAATCTTCATGGCGATCCTGGACATTCAGATCGTCGCCAGCTCGCTGGAGCAGATCCAGGCCGGTCTCGCCGCCACTCGCGACGAGATTACCTGGGTGCAGACGGCCTACCTCATCGCCGAGGTCGTCATTATCCCCCTGTCCGGCTGGCTCAACCGCGCGCTGTCCACCCGCTATCTGTTCGTGCTGTCCTGCGCCGGCTTCACCCTTACCAGCCTGTGCTGCGCCCTGGCCTGGAACCTGCCTTCCATGATCGCGTTCCGAGCGCTGCAAGGTTTTTTCGGCGGCGCCATGATCCCGACGGTGTTCGCGGTGATCTACACGCTGTTCCCGCCCCGCCAGCAGGGCGCCATGGTGATCGTCGTCGGCCTGGTGGTGACGGTGGCGCCCACCGCCGGTCCGGTGCTCGGCGGCTATCTGACCGAAGTCCTGTCATGGAAGGCTTTGTTCCTGGTCAACCTCCTGCCCGGCGCCCTGGTCTGCCTGAGCACTTGGTTTCTGGTGGACGTGGACCGGCCGGACTGGGAACTTCTGAAGCGAGTCGATTTTCTCGGCATCGTCTATATCGTCGCCTTCCTCGGCAGCCTGCAGTTCGTGCTGGAGGAAGGCATCCGCAAGGAATGGTTCGAGAGCCGCGAGATCGTATTCTTCGCGCTACTGGCATTGATTTCCGGAAGCGCTATGCTCTACCGGGAACTGCGCATCGAAGCCCCGATCGTCGATTTATGGGCCTTCCGCAATCTGAATTTTGCGGTCGGCTGCTTGTTCAGCTTCATCATCGGCATCGGGCTCTACACTCTCATCGCGCTGACGCCCATCTATCTTTCAGCCGTCAAAGGGCTCAATAGCCTGCAGATCGGCCAATATCTCATGATCACCGGCATCTTCCAGTTCGCCTCCGCCTTCGTCGCCGGCCCCTTGGCCAAGGCGATAGATTCGCGCTTGATGCTGGCCTCAGGTCTGTTCCTGTACGGCTTGGGCACCTGGCAGAACGGCAACCTCAGCTACGACTCCGGCTATTGGGAATTCTTCTGGCCGCAAGCCCTGCGCGGTTTCGCCCTGATGTTCGCCTTCCTGCCTATCAATGCCCTGGCCCTAGGCACGCTGCCGCCGGATGAAGTTAAAAACGCCAGCGGCCTCTACAACCTCACTCGCAACCTGGGCGGTGCCATCGGGCTCGCCGTAGCCAACACCCTGATGATCCAGTGGGACAAGGCACATTACGCCGCGCTACGGGAGTCCGTGACCGCCGGGTCGGCACAGGCTGCCACCTTCTTGGCCCGGCTTGAAAACCAGGCCGCCCAGCTCCGCCTCCCCGACCCCGCCGACAGCGCGCTCCAGCAGCTCTACGGCTTGGCCATGCGCGAGGCCCAGATCATGACCGTCAACGACTTGTTCCATCTGCTGGGCCTGCTGTTCTTCGCTTCGTTGCTGCTGATGCCGCTGGTGAGGAAGGTACGCGATCAGGAGGCTGCCGCCAGCGCCCACTGAACCGCTACGCCGGCACGGCGTTCCGGCGCATCGCCAGCGCTGCGTCGACCATGTTCGCCAGCGCCTGCTCGACTTCCGGCCATTGTCGGGTCTTCAAACCGCAGTCCGGATTGACCCATAACCTCTCCGGCTCAACCGCCGCACTCGCCTTTTCCAACAAGCCCTGCATCTCCGAGGCTCCCGGAATCCGGGGCGAATGGATGTCGTAAACGCCGGGACCGATGTCGTTGGGATACCCCGATGCGCGGAACGGGATCAAGAGGTCCATGGCGGAACGGCAGGTCTCGATGGTGATGACGTCGGCATCCAGCGCGGCGATGGCCGGCAGGATGTCGCCGAATTCCGAATAGCACATGTGGGTGTGGATCTGGGTATCGTCGGCGACGCCGCAGGAAGCGAGCCGGAACGCCTTGACCGCCCAGTCCAGATAATCGGCCCGGTCGGCGGCCTTGAGCGGGAGCCCCTCGCGGAAAGCCGGCTCGTCGATCTGAATGGCGGCCACCCCGGCGGCTTCCAGATCGGCGACCTCGTCGCGGATCGCCAGCGCGATCTGCAGGGCGGTCACCGCGCGCGGCTGGTCGTCCCGCACGAAGGACCATTGCAGCATCGTCACCGGCCCGGTCAGCATGCCTTTGACGGGCTTCTTCGTCAGGCCCTGGGCGTAGCCGATCCATTCCACCGTCATCGGCTGAGGTCTCGCCACGTCGCCGTAGATGATGGGCGGCTTGACGCAGCGCGAACCGTAGCTCTGCACCCAGCCGTGCCGGGTGAAGGCGTAACCGGACAGCTGCTCGCCGAAATATTCCACCATGTCGTTGCGCTCGGCTTCGCCGTGCACCAGCAGGTCCAGCCCCAGTGCCTCCTGTTTGCTCACTGCCTCGCGGATGGCCGCCCGCATCGCATCCCGGTAGGCCTCCTCGTTCAGTTCGCCGCTGCGGTGGGCCGCCCGCGCCTGGCGGATTGCCGGGGTCTGGGGGAAGGAGCCGATAGTGGTGGTCGGGAACGGCGGCAGCCGCAGCCGCTCGCGCTGTAAAGGGCCGCGTTCGGCGAACGGCGAGTAACGGCTGAAATCGGCATCGCTCAAACCTTCCAGCCGCTGCCTGACAGCTGGGTTATGCGTCAGAGGCGACTGGGCTCGAGCCTGCAGTATCCGCTCCTGCTCGGCAAGCTCGGCACCGATGGCCTCCCGCCCGAGCCGTAAGCCCTTGTCGATCGCCGCCAGTTCGTCCAGTTTCTGCACCGCGAAAGCCAGCCAGGATTTGAGCTCCGGATTCAAGCCGGTTTCCTGCCCCAGATCTTGCGGCACGTGCAGCAAAGAACAACTGGGCGCGAGCCACAGCCTATCGCTCAAGGCCGAACGGACGTTTTCCGCCAGTTCCAGCGCAGCGCTAAGATCGGTACGCCAGATGTTGCGGCCATCGATCAGTCCCAACGAAAGAATCTTGTCCGCGGGGAAATGCTCGAGCAAATCCGGCAGTTGCTCCGGCGCCCGCACCGCATCGACATGCAAGCCCGCCACGGCCGAGGATTTAAGCCACCCCGCATGTTCCGCCACCGAAGCGAAATACGTCGCCAGCAAGAGCTTGGGGCCGACCGCCGCCAGAGCGGCGTATGCCGGCGCGTAGGCTTCGATCCATTCGGAAGGCAGATCCAAGCCCAAAGCCGGCTCGTCCATCTGCACCCAGTGCACGCCTGAGGCATGCAAGCGCTGCAGTATCGCGGCATAGGCCGGCAGCAAGCGGGGCAGGAGTTCCAGGCGGCTGAAGCCGGCCTGCTTTTCCTTGCCCAGGTAGAGATAGGTCAAGGGTCCGATCAGCACCGGCTTGGGATTGAGCCGCAGAGCCTTAGCCTCCTCTACCTCGTCGAACAGCCATTCCGCGCCCGGACCGAATCCGGTTTCGAGATCGAACTCGGGGACGATGTAGTGGTAGTTGGTGTCGAACCACTTGGTCATTTCCATCGCCGGCTGTCCGGCATTGCCCCGCGCCAGCTGGAAATGCTGGTCCAGGCTCAGGGCGTCGGCCTGGAAACCGAAACGCCGGGGCGCAGCCCCCAGCAGTGCGGTCATGTTCAGCATCTGATCGTAATAGGCGAAGTCGCCCAGGGGCACCAGATCGATACCGGACTGGCTTTGGATCTTCCAGTGCCGCTCCCGCAGTTGCCGCCCGGTTTCGGCCAACTCAGCCAAGCCGGTCCGGCCGGCCCAATAGGCTTCGATGGCCTGTTTCAATTCGCGTCCGGCACCGATCCGGGGAAATCCCAGGGAATGTGTGACTGCCATATCTGCTTCCTCGTGCTCATCAATTTGAGGATTGGCATGATCGGGACAGGACGATTATTATTCAAACTCAATATTTTCATAAACGTCATCAATTTCATTCATGAAACCATCCCTGCTGGAACTTCGTCATCTGCAAACCCTGTTGGCGCTGGTGGAAACCGGCACGCTGTCGAAGGCGGCGGCTCGGGTTTTCCTCACCCAATCGGCGATTTCGCACCAGATCAAGCAGCTCGAAGAGCACTACGGCGTCACGCTGTTCGAACGCAAGACCCAGCCCTTGCGGCTGTCGCCCGCGGGCCAGCGCCTGCATAGCCTAGCCGAGACGGTGATGAAGGCGGTGCGGGAAGCCGAGCGTGACATCGCCCGCATCGCCCAGGGCAACAGCGGCCAGCTGCGGATAGCGGTGGAGTGCCACACCTGCTTCGACTGGCTGATGCCGGCGATGGACCAGTTCCGGGAGCACTGGCCGGAAATCGAACTCGACCTAGTCTCGGGTTTTCACGTCGATCCGCTGGCCCTGCTGCGAGAGGACCGCGCCGAGCTGGTGGTGGTGTCCGAACCCCAGGCGCGCGAAGGCATCGCCTTCCACCCGCTGTTCAGGTTCGAGATCGTAGGGCTGGTGTCGCGCCAGCATCCGCTGGCCCCGAATGCCTTCCTGACACCGGAGGATTTCGCCGAGGAAACCCTGCTCAGCTATCCGGTGCCGGAGGACATGCTAGACATCGTCCGCAAGGTGCTCAAGCCTCGCGGCATCGAGCCCAAACGGCGCACCGCCGAACTCACCGTCGCCATCCTGCAGCTCGTCGCCAGCCGCCGCGGCATCGCCGCCCTGCCCAACTGGACCGTGCAAAACTATCTCGAACGCGAATACGTGCTAGCCAAACCCATCGGCGAGACCGGCCTGTGGAGCGCCCTGTACGCCGCCACCACGGCAGCCATGACGCAGTCCGCCTACATGGGGGACTTCCTGGACATCGTGCGTTCCAGCAGTTTCCGCAATCTGCGGGGACTCTTGCCGCTCTCCGCCGAAAACTCACCGTAAACACGATCGCGGTTGCATGAACTCCGGCAAGAGGCTTACATTGACCGCAATGCCGATGCCCACGCCGCAACAAATCCGCCGCTCGCTCGCCTGCCGCCTCTGCGCGGCGATGAGCCTGTGCGTCTGGCTTTTGTCCTCGGCGGGCACGGTCTGCCTGATGGGGGGAATGCCCATGGCGGAGCAGGCGGCGGATCATTGCGCCGCGATGCCGGAGCACGGCGACTCCCACCCAGGGCCGGCGGACGGCTGCGGCAAACAGGCCGCCTGCTTCGGCTTGCAGGCGGTGGACGAAGACGGCATCGCCGTTGACAAAGCCAGCCCCGATTTTCCGGCGAAGCTCCTGGCGGTCTGCCTGCTGGTTCTTGCCTGGACCTGGACGGCGGCCCTGCGGCTACCGCAAAGCCACTACCTGCGGCGGCCTCCCCCGCCTCCCAAAGTTCCCCTC
Organism: Methylococcus sp.; assembly: GCA_028688525.1. Lineage (GTDB taxonomy): Bacteria > Pseudomonadota > Gammaproteobacteria > Methylococcales > Methylococcaceae > Methylococcus. The sequence continues at coordinate 41,547 of JAQTYA010000009.1, forward strand.
GCTTTCCGCTTCTGCATCCTGCTGAACTAGCACTGCTTTTCCATCGCTGACCGCAACGCGATTCGCCTGCCGTGTTCCCTACCGGACCGGAAGGAAATCGCCGGTTTCTATTGCGTCCGGAAAAGGAGCACTCCCATGTTTTCGCTACACCCCTCTTATCGGCGATCAGGCGCCGTACTGCCTCTGATCGCCTGCCTGACCGTACCGGCCCAAGCTGATTCGCTCTCCCTGGAACAGGCACTGGCGCAGTCCCTAGCGGGCAATCCGGGACTGGCAGAAATCAAAGCGCGGGCCGACGCGCTGGCCGCCGTGCCGCCGCAGTCCGGCAGCCTACCCGATCCCTTCCTCAGCTTCGGCGCGCTGAACGTCCCGACCACCAATTTCAGCCTGAACCAGGACCAGATGACCATGATGGAGGTTGCGGTGAATCAGCAGCTTCCCTTTCCGGGCAAGCTCGGCCTGGCGGAACAGGCCGCGCAGCACGAAGCTGTCGGCGCGGCGAAAAACGCCGACGAAGCGCGGCTGCGGCTGGCGCGTGACGTCCGCCTGAGCTGGTGGGCGCTGTTCTATTACGACCGCACCCTCGACATCCTCGCCGAGAGCCGGGACTGGCTGGAGAAGCTGTCGGACATCGCGGACCGGCGCTACCGTGTCGGCCAAACGGAGCAGCAGGAAACCCTGCTGGCCAAGCTGGAAATCACCAAGCTGCGCGACAAGGCCTTAGAGCTGGTCAATCTGCGCCATAACGAAGCGGCGCGCCTGAACATCTTGCTCGACCGCTCCAGCGACAGAGCCCTGGCGTTGCCGAACGAAGCCGCTTTCGCGTTCCCCGAGCCTGCGCCCGAACCGGAACTGCTCGATCAGGCCCAGGCTCAGCGTCCGCTGCTGGCCCAGAAGCAAGCCGCCATCGACGCCGCGCAAAACCGCCTCGAGCTAGCGAAGAAGGAATTCCTACCCGACTTCAACCTGGGCTTCGGCTACGCCTTCCGGCAGAACGCGCCAAATGGGGAACAGCGCAGCGACTTCGCCAACTTCAGGCTCAGCGTCAACTTGCCGCTTTACGCCGCGACCAAGCAGTCGAAGCAGGTCGACCAGCGCCAGAGCGAACTGATGCAGGAGCGCTATGCGTTGCACGACGCCGAGCGCAGTGTGCAGGCCGACGTCACCACGGCGCTGGCCGCCTACCACCACGCCCGCGAGCGGTTCAAGCTGTTCGAAAACGAACTGATTCCGCAGGCGCGCGGCACACTGGACTCCCTGACTGCAAGCTATCGCGTGGGCAAGATCGCATTCGCCGACGTGTTGCGTTCCCAAGTCGCGATCTTCGACTATCAAGTCCAGTACTGGAGCGCCTTGACCGCTTCCCAACAGGCCCTGGCCCGTCTCGCTGCCGCCCTCGGCAAGGAGGCCTTATGAATCGCATCGCCACCCTACTTGCCGTCGCTCTAGCGATGACGGGCACCGGCCTGGCCGGCTACTGGATGGGCCGGCGCGCAACGCCGCCTCAGCCTACACCCAGCATCGCGGCACCCAGGCAACCCTTGTTCTACCGGAATCCGATGAATCCACAGGTCACCTCCCCGATTCCGGCCAAGGACGAAATGGGCATGGACTATGTGTCGGTCTTCTCCGACGAAGCGCTCTCATCCGCAACCGCCGCTAGCGGTACCGTCAGCCTCGGCCCCGAGAAAGTCCAAAGGCTAGGTGTGCGTTCCGAACCGGTCCGGCGCCGGACGCTGGTCCACGTCATCCGGGCGCTGGGAGCGGTGGAAATCGACGAGCGCCGGATCCACGCGGTCGCACCGCGTTTCGAAGGCTGGATCGAACGGCTGGACGTCAGCACCAGCGGGCAAGCCGTAAGACAGGGACAGGTGCTGCTCGAAGCCTATAGCCCGGAACTGGTTTCCGCTCAGGAAGAGTACCGGATTGCCGGGGCGAACCCATCGTTGCGGGAAAGCGCGCTCCAGCGCCTGCGCAACTGGAGCGTGCCGGAACCCTGGCTCCGCCGTTTCGAAGCCAGCGGCGAAATCCAACGCCGGGTGCCGTTCACCTCACCGGCGAACGGCATTGTGCTGGACAAGAACGCGCTGCAAGGCATGCGCTTCATGCCCGGAGACGCTTTGTTCCGCATCGCCGATCTGTCTACAGTGTGGGTGATCGCCTCGATCTTCGAGCAGGATCTCGCCCAGGTCCGGATCGGACAGACCGCCCGCATCGGCTTCAACGCCTACCCGGAACGGCGCTTCGAGGGCCGGGTGAGCTACATCTACCCCACCGTGACAGACGCCGTGCGAACGGCGCGGGTACGCATCGAGCTGACCAATCCGAAGCAGCTGCTGAAACCTGCGATGTACGGTGACGTCGAACTGCAGGCGAACAGCGGCGGCGAACCGGTACTCGCCGTTCCCGATTCCGCCGTCCTGGACCGCGGCACCCGGCAATGGGTTCTGGTCCGCCTCGGCGCGGGAACCTGCCTACCGCGCCCGGTCACAACCGGCCAACGGGCGGAAGGCTATACGGAAATCCGGGATGGACTGGCGGAAGGCGAAGAGGTAGTAACGCACGCGAATTTCCTGATCGATTCGGAAAGCAATCTGCGGGCGGCAATCGGCGGCTTTTCCTCCGGCCAGGCCTCCCCTGCTCCGGCAGCCCCGGATCATTCGATGCACGGAGGCCATTGAGATGCTCACGCATATCATCGACTGGTCGCTGCGCAATGTGTTTCTGGTGCTGCTGGCGACCCTGGCCGTCGTCGCTGCGGGCGTCTATGCGGTCGTGCACACACCCCTGGACGCGCTGCCGGATTTGTCCGACGCCCAGGTCATTGTCTACACCGAATACCCCGGCCAGGCGCCGCAAGTGGTCGAGGACCAAGTCACCTATCCGCTGACCACCTCGATGCTGAACGTGCCCCGGTCCAAGGTCGTGCGGGGCTTCTCGTTCTTCGGGGCGTCTTACGTCTATGTCATTTTCGACGACGGCGCCGACATCTACTGGGCGCGTTCGCGGGTGCTGGAATACCTCAACGCCGCCGCCGGGAGGCTGCCGAAGAATGTCACACCGCGCATCGGGCCGGACGCAACCGGGGTCGGCTGGGTCTACCAATACGCCGTCACCAGCGCCCGCCACACCCTGGCCGAGCTGCGGACGCTGCAGGACTGGTTCCTGCGCTACCAGCTCAGCAAGGCGCAAGGCGTGGCCGAGGTCGCCAGCATCGGCGGCTTCGTGCAGCAATACCAAGTGACCGTCGACCCGCACAAGCTGCAGGCCTATGGCGTACCTTTGAAAAAAGTCATCAAGGTGATCCGCGCCAGCAATACCGACGTGGGCGGACGCGTGGTGGAGCTGGCGGAAACCGAATACATGGTGCGCGGACGCGGCTACCTGCACGGCATTCCCGACCTGGAACAGCTGGTGGTGAAGGCGGCGGGAGGCATCCCGGTGCTGATCCGTGACGTGGCGCGGGTGGAACTGGTGCCGGACGAGCGCCGCGGCATCGCCGAGCTGAACGGCGAAGGCGAGGTGGTTTCCGGCATCGCCCTGGCCCGCTATGGCCAAAACGCGCTGGACGTGATCGGCAGCGTCAAGGCCAGGCTGCTCGAAATCGCACCCGGCCTGCCCGAAGGCGTCGACATCGTCCCGGTGTACGACCGCTCGGAACTGATCCTGCGCGCCATCGCCACCTTGCGCGAGACCCTGCTGGAGGAAAGCGCGGTAGTTGCCGCGGTGTGTGCGCTGTTCCTGTTCCATCTGCGTAGCGCCCTGGTCGCCATCCTGATGCTGCCGGTCGGCATCCTGATCGCCTTCATCGTGATGCGAGCGATGGATCTGAACTCCAATCTGATGAGCCTGGGCGGCATCGCCATCGCGATCGGCGCCATGGTGGACGCCGCCATCGTGATGATCGAGAACGCCCACAAGCATTTGGAACGCAATCCAAACCTGCCGCGGACCGATCTCATCCGTGCAGCCTGCCGGGAAGTGGGGCCTGCGCTGTTCTTCAGCCTGCTCATCATCACCGTGTCCTTCCTGCCGGTATTCGCCTTGGAGGCCCAGGAAGGCCGGCTGTTTCACCCGCTGGCCTATACCAAGACCTTCGCCATGGCCGGCGCCGCGCTGCTGTCGGTCACGGTGGTGCCGGTCATGATGCTGCTGTTCGTGCGCGGCCACATCCTGCCGGAGGCCCGCAACCCGGTGAACCGGCTGCTCATCGGCCTGTACCGGCCCGTGATCCGGTGCGTGCTACGCCACAAGGCCCTGACCCTGGCCAGCGCCTTCGCCATTCTGGCGGCGACGCTCTATCCCGCCTCACGCCTCGGCAGCGAATTCATGCCCACGCTGAACGAAGGCACCCTGCTGTTCATGCCGACCACCCTGCCCGGCATCTCCATCACCCAGGCGGCGGAGCTGCTACAGACCCAGGACCGCATCCTCAAAAGCTTTCCGGAAGTGGCCTCGGTGTTCGGCAAGGCCGGCCGCGCCCAGACCGCGACCGACCCGGCGCCGCTGGAAATGGCCGAGACTATCGTCAATCTGAAGCCTCAGGATCAGTGGCGGCCGGGCATGACCCTCGACAAGCTCGTCGCCGAGATGGACCAGGCGTTGCAGATTCCCGGCGTGACCAATGCCTGGACCATGCCGATCAAAAACCGGATCGACATGCTCTCCACCGGCATCCGCACGCCCATCGGCGTCAAGGTGTTCGGCAGCGACCTGGAAACCCTGGACCGCATAGCCCGCCATATCGAGCAGACCATCAAGACCGTGCCGGGCACAACCAGCGTGTATGCCGAGCGCGTGACCGGCGGCCATTACCTGAACATCGAGCCCGATTACACCGCTCTGGCGCGCTACGGCCTGACCGTAGGCGACTTGCAGGAGGTTATCGGCGCCGCCCTGGGCGGCGACACGATCACCACCACGGTGGAGGGGCGCGAACGCTTCGGGGTGATCGTGCGCTATCCGCGCGAGCTGCGGGACGATCCTTTAAGCATCGGCAGCCATGTCCTGATTCCCACCGACTCGAAGAGCAGCGGAGCTGAATCCGGTACCAACATTCCCCTGGGTCAGCTCGCGCGCATTTCCCTGACGCAAGGCGCCCCCGGCATCCGCACCGAGAATGCCTTGCTGTCGGCTTACGTGTTCGTCGATCTGCGCGGGCGCGACATCGGCGGCTATGTCGACGAGGCCCGGCGCGCAGTCCAGGCGGCGGTGAAACTTCCGCCCGGCTACTTCATCAGCTGGAGCGGGCAGTTCGAATACCTTCAACGGGCCGAACAGCGGCTGATGCTGGTGGTACCACTCACGCTCGCCGTCATTTTCGTCCTGCTCTACCTGAATTTCGGACGGCTGACAGAAACCCTGATCGTGATGGCTTCGGTCCCCTTCGCCCTGGTCGGCGGGGTCTGGCTGCTGTGGCTGCTGGACTACAACCTGAGCGTCGCGGCGGGCATCGGCTTCATCGCCCTGGCCGGAGTCGCCGCGGAAACCGGGGTCATCATGCTGATCTACCTCGACAATGCCTGGGAACAAAAGCGAGAGGCAGCGCTGAGACTAGGCCGCAAAGTGACGGCGGACGACCTCTACCGGGCGGTCATGGCCGGCGCGGTCGAACGGGTGCGGCCGAAGATGATGACCGTGACGGCGATCATGGCGGGTCTGTTGCCCATCCTATGGAGCACCGGGACCGGCTCCGAAGTCATGCGCCGCATCGCCGCGCCCATGGTCGGCGGGATGGTCTCTTCCTCGGTGCTGACCCTGCTGGTCATTCCGGCGATTTATGCCTGGGTTAAGGGCTATTCGACCCGGGCACAAAGCGGCTAAACGCCGGACGGACCGTCCCGCCGCTAAAATACGGGACGGTCCTTTAGTGTATGTTCCACACCCCCATCATGCCGGCATCCTCGTGCTCCAGGATATGGCAGTGAAAAACCGTGGTTCCGGAGAAATCGCGGATCGGCACCAGCATCCTCACCGTACCGTGTTTCGGCACGACCACGGTATCCTTCCAGGCCGGCGCGTGAGTGTAGAAAGCCGCGTAGTTTGCATCGCCACCCTGAATCGAGATCACCTGGGCCGGGTTCACATGCTGATGGAACGGATGGTCCATCATGCTCATGTTGGAAATTTCCCATACCTCGTAGCTGCCGACGCTTGAATCCGCGGTATAGGCTTCCGTTTCCGAGTACGAAATCCCGTTGATGGTCGCTTCCAAGGAACTTCCGTCCCCCATCATCCCGCCGCCCATCATGCCCATACCGAGCACTAGGCGCCGTACCGGGGCACCGGCCGGAACAGCCAAACGCGCAGCAGCAGGATCAATGGATACCGGAATACGCTGTTTAAGCGGCTTGCCCTGAACCTTGGCCGTTAGCAAACTCACCCGTTCGTTCCTGGCGATTCCGGCCCCCCGATCGTAAGGTTGAGCCAACAGGGTATAAGACCCGCGGATCGCCGACGCCTTAACCAGCACATCGGCGCGCTCGCCCGGAGCCAGCAGCAGACTGTCCATCGGGTAAGCTTGGTCCAGCAAGCCGCCGTCAGTGCCGATCACACGCAAAACATGCCGCTCCAAAGCCAGTTTGTAAAACCGTGCATTGCTGGCGTTGACGATCCGCCAGCGCTGCACCTGGCGCGGTCGCAGGCTCAACACAGGATTGATCTGGCCGTTCACCATGACCGTATCGCCTTCCATACCGCTCCGGTAATCGGATAGCTCGGCCAGAGGCGCCGGTTTGGAACCGGCCAACCGGATATCTTTCAACATCAGGATATGGGTTTCATAGGCCGCCAGCTCAGGCACATCGTCCGCGACCTCCAGTGCACCCGCCAAACCTGCCCATAGTTGTTCAGCTGTCAGGCCGTGGACATGGGGATGGTAGAAATTGAGATTTCCGCCGGCATGCCGTGAAAGATCGAATTCATAATCGAAGGTTTCGCCCGGCTGGAGGCTGACCGCGACTTTGTCTGAAGCGCCGGAAGGCGACACGTGCAAACCGTGCGGATGCAAATTGGTGACACCGCGCCGATGGCCGAGCAAGGTATTGCCGTCATACGGCAGGGCGTTGGTGAAATGTACTTTGAGCAGGTCGCCTTTCTTGACCTTGATCGTCGGTCCCGGATACTCGCCGTTGTAGGTCATCAGTTCGACTGCCGACCCATTTATGCCGATGGGCGCCGGCCGCGCTTCCAAGCTGGCCTCGAAAACCCCTGCGGTGGCAGATTGATTAGGCAGCACCGTAGGATCCCGGAAGGCAGCGCCCGGCGGCGGCGCGATGACCGACGTAGTACCCCCGCCCGGCGGCCTCTCCATCATGTCGGCCTGTACAGCCTGGCACCAGGCGGCACCCGACAGCCAAGCTGGCACAAATGCTAGCGATAGTCCGCAATCTTTCATCCTAGTCTCCTCCACAAATCTGCGGCTCGCTTAGCCTTAGCCACATTAGATTATTAAGATAGTCAGATATTTTTGGCAAAGCGGCCCTTTCCGGCACAGACGTACATCACCAGCTTGCCCGCCCTTACTCCCGCAAAAGCGGACGGAACTTACGGTCGGAAATCATGTCGGATAATTTGTTGGCCCATAGTCTATTTACCTATAAAATTCAAGGTTTCGGGCATGCCCTCCGGGCCGGACCAGAAAGGTGAACAAAAAATTGACGGCATATAGAACTCGGCTCGCATTGCTCCGCTTGCTGGCAGTAGTCGTTTCACCTGCGGCGAGTGCAGATATCGTCTCCGATCGCACCGAGACCATCGACCAGTTGTTGATCTACAGCGGCTCCAATGCAACCCTAGAAGCAGGCGGCGGCAAGAACGTCCTCAGCATTCGCCTCAAACCCGATGCTATCCAACTCTTAGGTCTCTTGCCGCAGGTCTTTTCCAGCGATCTGTCCATGGCCGATCATCTCCATGTATGGGACGGACTATTCGCGTATGACCGTTCCGGCGCCCCTGCGCTGCTGACTTGGAGCGATCGGGACGAACAAACCGGCGTCCGTGTATGGATCAGCAAACCCAGCTATGACTCGCAAAGCGGCGACCTGGTCTTCACAATCAGAAAAGTACGGAAAAGCACCAAGACACTGGAATCGCTCTCCGTCTCTAAGAAGGGGTGGGCATCGCTCGCGCCCGGAACCCTCTCCGGCGTAAGCCTATACCTCGACGACCAAACCGGGCGGGTCCTCCGGTACACGTCAGCGCAGACGCAAACCGTCGACACCTGCTTGATCCAACCCTACGCCACATGCCGGAACGCGAGCTTGGCCGGCGCAGATCTAAAGGGCGCGAGCCTGATTCGCGCCGACCTGAGCGGCACCGATCTGAGCGGCACCAATCTGGATCGTACGGACATGACGATGGCGGTGCTGAACAATACCAGCTTCGCCGGGGCTCATATGGAAGGAACGGGGCTATACGGAGCCAGCGTCTCTTCGTCGAATTTCGACGGAGCTTATATGCTCGATGCAAACCTAAGCTACGGCCAATGGTGGAATATGGCCTTGGTTCAAACAAACCTGGCCGGCGCCAGACTGGAAGGGACCGCTCTGAACGGCGTCACCTTCTGCAGCGTCACCATGCCGGACGGCACGATCAACAACAGCGGGTGCAACTAATTTCGTTTCGTAGGTGTCCAATTTCAGGAGCTGTATCGGCAATCATGAGATACGCCGCAGCTCCGATCGCCTGAATAGCGAAACAATTGCTCAGGCGCCACGGATACCTTAAGGAGAAAATGATGAAGCTTCGTATCCGCTCAACCCTAATGATCGGCCTGTTGGCCGCAACCTCAGCAGCAAGTGCCGAAACCGCTCCCAGCAAGACGCCTACCAGCGCCATACTTGAAACCGGAGGCAAATCGGGCACCTACATCATCAAGCTCAAAGCCGAAGCCGTCCAGTTGCAAAGCATTCGACCCTACGCCGGCGAAAATATACTGCCCGCGGCGGGGCTTCTTCAGGCTTGGGACAGCATCTTCAAGGCGGAGCCCGAAGTCCCTGCATTGCTAACCTGGGCCAAGGACAGCGGAGAAACCGGCGTCCGCCTGTGGGTCAGCAAACCCAGCTACGATGCCCAAAGCGGTGAATTACGCTTCGTTACCCGGCGCGCGTGGAAAACTACCGATACCCTGGAAGCGCTGTCCGTTCCCAAGAAATCCGGACTCCCCCTCAAGCCCGGCGATATTCCGGGCATGGCCTTATATCTCGACGGCGGCCAAGGTCGGGTTATCCGCTACAAAACGGAAACCGGCGCGGAAGCCTCCTAAGTATCGCCTCCCGCTACCATGTGCGCCTTCGCTGAGACTTGCCTTTTTGCACCGACGCCACTGAAGGATCGCCGATGAACTCATATTTTCGCGCCACTCTATTCGGCCTGCTCATCTCAACTGTGTCTTCCACAGCACTCTCCGACATCGTCTCGGACAGAGTCGACGCTATCGACCAGCTTCTGGTCTACGGCGCATCGAGCGCGACATGGGAAACTTCCGCGAGCAAAGACGCCTATGTCGTCGGCCTCAAACCCGAAGCCGTCAAACTGCTGGGTATCCGGCCTAGGCCGTTCGCCAGCGCAGTTCCGGTCACCGACGTTGCTAGGATATGGGACAGCCTGTTCTCATCCCAAGGCGAGATACCAGCCCTTCTGACCTGGAGCGGCCAAAACGGCGAAACAGGAGTCCAGCTCTGGATCGGCGCACCCAGCTACGACGCTCAGAGCGGAGAGTTCCGTTTTGCCGCTAGGAAAGCCCCAAAAACCACACGGCTGCTGGCATCGCTCAGCGTCCACAAGAAGCCGGCGGCAGCGCTTGCCTCCGGAACGCTCTCCGGTGCGCACCTATACCTGGACGACGAACAAGGCAGGGTGATCCGTTACACCGATGGACACTCCGTAGTCGGGAGCTGCGTGATCCAGCCTTATACGCGTTGCCCACGGGCATATTTGGCTGGAGCCGACCTAGCTCGCGCCGACCTGACCGGTGCCTACCTCGCCTTCGCCGACATCGCCCGTGCGAATTTGCGCAACACGCTGTTTGCCGGCGCCAATATGGAAGGCGCGAGCCTGCAAGATGCGACCGTCAACGAATCCAGCTTCGACAACGCCTATCTAGGCGATGCGAACCTCAGCTACAGCCACTGGTCGAATATCGCTCTGGTAAATACCAACCTCCGCGGGGCCAACGTGCATGAGATGCAGCAGGCTAATGTCACCTACTGCAACGTGACCCTGCCCGACGGCTCGGTCGACAACAGCGGCTGCACGCCCAGCCACTGACAACCCTTCCGGACAGGCTCGGCGGCCGCAACGCTCGGACAAAATTTCGCCAGGCCTTCACTCGCAGCACTTGGACGCTGCTTTTTCCACACCCCTCATCAATATATCCGGTTGAAACACCCAAGGACGCCGTACCGGACCCCGCCCGGTACAGAGCGCCTACGCTGCCATCATATATTTCTATATTTACAATATTATAGAAATATAAGACAAAAACAAGCTCACCGTTGTCGGGAGCAAATCCATCCAAATGGTTGACACTCATATGATAATGGTTATCATTACTGTCAAGCTGAAGCGGCCCCACAACTTCGGCAGCCTTTTAGAGTATGCGTCCAAACCGACCCTGAGGAACGAGCATGAATCCACGACTTTCCGCCCATCCGGAACCCCAGATTTCCACAGCTGTTCTGATCGGGATATTGCGTTCGCTGTTGATGCAATACGCCCGCACCCCGTCACCCTCGATTGCGGGCAATATCGCCAACTGCCTAGATAAACTGCTATCCCATCCCCAATTCGACGAGCCGCCGCAGGAGCGCTGTACCTATTTGTACATGCGCACCTACTGGCGCCTAGTCGAATCGCTGGGCTGAACAGTACCGCCCCCCAACGCCGATCCTAGGATTATCTGCCATGAGTAAGACCGCCTGCCATATCCGGAATCTGGCCAACGACGGCCTCTGCCGCGTTGACTATTGCCAGGATTGCACATGCTTTCACCTAAAAGTGGGCTATACCAGCCTGCAGATCCGTCCCGATGCATTCCTGAGGCTGTGCGGCACGATGAACACCGCCCTGGCCCGTTACCGCCGCCTGAACGACAGCCAGGGACCGCAAAAGAAGCGGGGCTACATCAACGATCCCGGTTTGCCGCATTGAAAAACGCCGGAGGTGTCGCTGCCCCAAGACGGCGCCATGCTTGAAATCCATACGCGCTACCTTTTTCTCTAGAACCCACTCCCAAAACTCCGCCAAATTTGTCGGCCGCGGCAGTTTTCGCGGGCGCTGCGGCAAAGGTGCGCGCTTCCGGCTTGACGTCATCTCACGTTCCAGGTAGGGTGCAAGGTTTTTCACTAGCGCGCCTCCCCGCGGGGTGGCTCGCAACCGGACACGCCAGCGTCCGGTCAAACGAGAGGGCCGAAAATCGTGGAACTCAGCGGTGCGGAAATCCTAGTCCAGTGCCTGAAAGACGAGGGTGTGGAATACATCTTCGGCTATCCAGGCGGTGCGGTGCTGCATATTTATGATGCGCTGTTCAAACAGGACGACGTGAAGCACATCCTGGTACGCCACGAACAAGGCGCGACTCACGCCGCCGACGGCTATGCCCGCTCGACCGGAAAACCAGGGGTGGTGCTGGTCACCTCCGGACCGGGCGCAACCAATGCCGTCACCGGCATCGCCACCGCCTACATGGATTCGATCCCGCTAGTCGTCATCACCGGCCAAGTGTCCCTGCCCGTCATCGGCAGCGACGCCTTCCAGGAGGCCGACATCGTCGGCATCACCCGCCCCTGCGTGAAGCACAACTTCCTGGTCAAGGACATCCACAAACTGGCCGAAACTGTCAAGAAGGCTTTTTACATCGCGACCACCGGCAGGCCCGGCCCAGTCGTGGTCGACATCCCCAAGGATGTGACCGACCCGAGCATCCAAATACCGTACGAGTACCCGCGCAGTGTGACTCTCCGGTCCTACAATCCTTCGGTCAAAGGCCATCCGGTCCAGATCAAGAAGGCTGTGGAACTGCTGCTGTCGGCCCGGCGCCCAATGATCTATAGCGGCGGCGGCGTCATCCTCGGCAATGCCGCTGACGAGCTGACCGCTCTGACGCGGATGCTGAACTTTCCTATCACGAATACGCTGATGGGCCTGGGCGGCTATCCCGCCACCGACCGCCAGTTCGTCGGCATGCTCGGGATGCACGGCACCTACGAAGCGAACATGGCCATGCACGACTGCGACGTACTGCTGGCCGTAGGAGCCCGCTTCGACGACCGCGTCACCGGCAAGATCGCCGAATTCTGCCCCGATGCCACGATCATTCACATCGACGTCGATCCGGCTTCGATCTCCAAGACCGTCAAGGTAGACATCCCCATTGTCGGCGAAGTCGTCCCAGTACTGGCCGACATGATAGAAATCATCAAGACATCCGGCCGCTCGCCCGATGCCGAAGCACTGAGCGCTTGGTGGGCGCGGATCGACCAGTGGCGCAGTCTCGATTGCCTGCGCTACGACCGCAGCAGCGAGCGGATCAAGCCGCAATACGTGGTCGAACAGCTTTGGGAACTGACCCGGGGTGAGGCTTTCGTCGCCTCCGACGTCGGACAACACCAGATGTGGGCTGCCCAGTTCTACAAGTTCGACCAGCCGCGCCGCTGGGTCAATTCCGGTGGGCTCGGTACCATGGGCTTCGGCCTGCCGGCAGCCATCGGCATCAAGCTTGCGCACCCGGACGAAGAAGTCGTCTGCGTGACCGGCGAAGCCAGCATCCAGATGTGCATCCAGGAGCTGGCAACCGCCCTGCAATACCGCACGCCGATCAAAATCGTCAACCTGAACAACGGCTATATGGGCATGGTGCGGCAGTGGCAGGAATTCATCTACGAGAGCCGCTATTCCGAGTCGTATCTGGAAACTCTGCCCGATTTCGTCAAACTGGCGGAAAGCTACGGGCACGTCGGCATGCGCATCGCCAAGCCGGCCGACGTGCGCCCAGCCCTGGAAGAAGCGCTTAAGCTCAAGGACCGGACTGTGTTCATGGATTTCCTGACCGATCCCACCGAGAACGTTTACCCCATGATCGAGACCGGCAAGGCCCAACACGAAATGCGGCTGGCCCCCGGCATCACGGTCGACAGGGAGCTTGCCTGACCATGCGCCACATCATTTCCATACTGATCGAAAACGAATCCGGCGCGCTGTCCCGGGTCGCCGGCCTATTCTCCGCCCGCGGCTACAACATCGAGTCGCTGACCGTGGCGCCAACCCAGGACCCGACCCTGTCGCGCATGACCATCGTGACTTCCGGCAGCGACGAGGTCATCGAGCAGATCACCAAGCAGCTAAACAAGCTGATCGACGTAGTCAAACTCATCGACTTGTCGGAATCGGCCCACATCGAGCGCGAACTGATGCTGGTCAAAGTCCGCGCCGCCGACGGCGCCCGCGAAGAGGTCAAGCGGCTGGCAGACATCTTCCGCGGCAATATTATCGACGTCACGCCGACCAGCTACGTGATCGAAGTCACCGGAGAAAAAGCCAAGCTGGACGCCTTCCTGCAGGCTCTGCGGGAAGACGCCATCGTCGAAGTGGTGCGCTCCGGCACCACCGGCATCCTGCGCGGCGAACGCGGACTGCACGTCTGACGGCTCGATCCACGATACGTCCCTAGCAACCCGCCCCTAAATCGAGAGCAACGAGAGGAAGTTCCATGCAGATTTACTACGACAAAGACGCCGACCTGTCCATCATCCAGGGCAAAAAGGTCGCCATCATCGGCTACGGCTCGCAGGGCCATGCCCACGCTAATAACCTCAAGGATTCCGGGGTGCAGGTCGTCGTCGGTCTGCGGCCAGGCTCTGCCTCTGCCAAGAAAGCCGAGAACGCAGGCCTGACCGTCGCCTCGGTCGAAGACGCGGTCAAGCAGGCCGATGTCATCATGATCCTGGCACCGGACGAGCATCAGTCCCTCCTCTACAGCGAGCAGATCGCACCTAACATCAAGCAGGGCGCCGCCCTCGCCTTCGCCCACGGCTTTAACATCCATTTCGAGATGATCCAGCCGCGCGCCGATCTGGACGTCATCATGATCGCGCCCAAGGGTCCCGGCCATCTGGTCCGCTCGACCTACACCCAGGGCGGCGGCGTGCCTTCGCTGATCGCGGTGTTCCAGAATGCCAGCGGACGGGCTAAGGAACTGGCGCTGTCTTATGCCTCGGCCAACGGCGGCGGCCGGGCCGGCATCATCGAAACCTCGTTCCGCGAAGAGACCGAAACCGATCTGTTCGGCGAGCAGGCGGTCCTGTGCGGCGGCGCCACCGCGCTGGTCCAGGCCGGTTTCGAAACGCTGACGGAAGCCGGCTACGCGCCCGAGATGGCTTATTTCGAGTGTCTGCACGAGCTCAAGCTGATCGTGGACCTGATGTACGAAGGCGGCATCGCCAATATGCGCTATTCGATCTCGAACACCGCGGAATACGGCGACCTGACCCGCGGCCCGCGCGTCATCACCGAGCAAACCAAGCAGGAGATGAAGAAGATCCTGCGCGAAATCCAGACCGGCGAATTCGCCCGCGAATTCATCCTGGAAAACCGCGCCGACTGCCCGACCCTGAAGGCGAAGCGCCGTTTGGGCCGCGAACACGCCATCGAAAGCGTCGGCGCCAAGCTGCGCGACATGATGCCGTGGATCAAAGCCAACCGCATTGTCGACACGAGCAAGAACTGATACTTTGTGCCGGCGCGCATGTGCGCGCCGGCACAACAGTTTTCCGACATGGAAGAAAACCCCTCCTCCCCCAATCCCAAACGTCGGCGCGGCATCTACCTGCTGCCCAACCTGTTTACCACGGCCGCGCTATTCGCCGGCTTTTACGCCATCACCGCCGCGCTCAACGAGCGCTTCGAACTGGCAGCGATCGCCATCTTCGTCGCCATGATCCTAGACGGCATGGATGGCCGGGTCGCCCGCATGACCAATACGCAGAGTGCGTTCGGGGCGGAATACGACAGCATGGCGGACATGATTTCGTTCGGAGCGGCACCGGCCCTGGTGGTCTACATCTGGTCGCTATCCACGATGGGCAAGCTCGGCTGGGTCGCCGCATTCGTCCACACCGCCGGCGGCGCGCTGCGCCTAGCCCGCTTCAACACTCAGATCGCCACCGCCGACAAACGCTACTTCCAGGGCCTGCCTAGCCCGTCCGCCGCCGCCATCCTGGCGGGTTTCGTCTGGTTCTCGGTGGACCAAGGCTTGAGCGGCGAAACCATGCGCTACATCGCCTTGGGGCTGTCCGTCGCCACTGGGCTGGCTATGGTCAGCAATTTCCGCTACTACAGCTTCAAGGACATCGACCTGCGCGGCCGCGTGCCTTTCGTCAATGCCATCTTCGTGATGCTGGTGTTCGCGGTGCTGTTTTCCAACCCGCCGCTGGTGCTGTTCCTGTTCTTCGGCGCTTACGCTCTGTCGGGCCCGGCGTTGACCCTCGCCATGCTGAAACGGCGGCGCGGCGAACGGCGCGCCTGACAACCGACCTGGGCACTATAGATTCCGAGCCGACAAAACGCATTATGCCGACCCTGTGCCCTTCGCATTCAGCCCGTTTTCCGGAGGCATCGTCCATCTACGGTTTGCCGCGCAGCCTGTCGCTCGCCTCTTTTCTCGGCATGCTTCTGCCCTGAAGGGGCAGAACACGCGAACATTTTCGACCTACCCAACTCTTCCGGACGCACTGAACCGGCCGCCCCTTGCCGTAGCGGCCTAAGCGGAGTTTCGCCATGCAAGACAAACTGATCATTTTCGACACCACCTTGCGCGACGGGGAGCAAAGCCCCGGCGCTTCCATGACCCGGGACGAGAAGGTCCGTATCGCCAAGGCGCTCGAACGCCTGAAGGTGGACGTGATCGAAGCGGGCTTCCCCGCCGCCAGCCCCGGCGATTTCGAATCGGTGCAGGCCGTCGCCCGCACCATCAAGGACAGCGCCGTTTGCGGCTTGGCCCGCGCGCTCGACCGCGACATCGACCGGGCCGGCGAAGCGCTCAAGGAAGCCCGCCGCGCCCGCATCCACACCTTCATCGCCACCTCGCCCATCCACATGCAGCACAAGCTGCAGATGTCGTCCGACCAGGTGGTGGAGTACGCCGTCAAGGCCGTCAAACGGGCGCGTCAGTACACCGACGACGTGGAATTCTCGCCCGAGGACGCCGGGCGCTCGGAGGAGGACTTCCTCTGCCGTATCCTGGAAGCCGTCATCGATGCCGGCGCTACCACCCTGAACATCCCCGATACGGTGGGCTATGCCTTTCCTGAGCAGTTCGGACGCATGATCGGGCGGCTCATCGAGCGCATCCCGAATTCCGACAAAGCTGTATTCTCGGTGCATTGCCACAACGACCTGGGGCTGGCCGTCGCCAATTCCCTGGCCGCCGTATTGCACGGCGCGCGGCAGGTGGAATGCACGATCAACGGCCTGGGCGAACGGGCAGGTAACGCTGCGCTGGAAGAAGTGGTCATGGCGGTGCGGACCCGTAAGGATCTGTTCCACTGCCACACGGATATCGATACGCGGGAAATCGTCGCCTGTTCCAAGCTAGTGTCCAGCATCACCGGCTTCCCGATCCAGCCGAACAAGGCGATCGTCGGCGCTAATGCCTTCGCCCATGAGTCCGGCATCCACCAGGACGGCGTGCTCAAGAGCCGCGAGACCTACGAAATTATGAGCGCCGAGGACGTAGGCTGGAGCGCCAACCGCATGGTGCTGGGCAAGCACTCCGGCCGCAACGCCTTCCGCACCCGCATGCTGGAGCTGGGCATCGAATTCGCTTCCGAACAGGAGCTGAACGCCGTGTTCCAGCGCTTCAAGGTGCTGGCGGACAAGAAGCACGAGATTTTCGACGAAGACCTCCAAGCCCTCATCACCGAGGCGGGAGCCGAGTCCGAAGACGAGCGCGTCAAACTGATCGCGCTCCGAGTCTGCTCGGAAACCGGCGAGGTTCCAGAAGCGAGGGTCACCCTCAAATTCGACAGCGAGGAACGCACCGGCGCCTCAACCGGCGGCGGCGCGGTGGACGCCAGCCTCAAGGCCATCGAATCGCTGCTGCATACCGACACTGCACTGACGCTCTACTCCGTCAACAACATCACCAGCGGCACCGATGCCCAGGGCGAGGTCACCGTGCGGCTGGAGAAAGGCGGCCGCATCGTCAACGGCCAGGGCGCCGACACCGATATCGTCATCGCCTCGGCCAAGGCTTACATCAACGCCGTGAACAAGCTGCTGGCGCCTACCCAGCGCACTCATCCGCAAGTCGGGGATGTCTGAAGATTCGGAAATCAAGGAACGGCTCCGCCTCCAGTATCTGGATGCCATGGGCATCCCGGTCTGGAAGCTACGGAGCCTACCGGCTCAAGGGGCAGAGCCGGCAGCAGATGCCGCTCTGCCAGAGACTCCCGAAACCGGCCCAGATTGCAAACAGCAATCTCCCCTATCCGCGACAAAGGTACCGACAATTGGCGCCGGCGACGGCTGGGACAACCTCGCCGTGGAAGTTTCTGTCTGCGCCCGCTGCGAACTGCAGTGCACCCGCACCCAAACCGTATTCGGCGTCGGCAACCGCCGCGCCACCTGGATGGTGATCGGCGAAGCCCCCGGCGAACAGGAAGACCTGCAAGGCGAACCCTTCGTCGGCCGCGCCGGCCAGCTCCTCAACGAGATGCTGCGCGCCATCGGACTGCAGCGGGACGAGGTCTACATCGCCAACATCCTCAAATGCCGCCCGCCGCGTAACCGCGATCCGAAACCCGAAGAAGTCGCGGCCTGCGAAGGCTATCTCAAGCGCCAGATCGCCCTGCTGCAACCCCGCATCATTCTTGCCGCCGGCCGCATCGCCGCGCAGAATCTGCTGAAAACCACCGAAGCCATCGGTAAACTGCGCAGCCGGGTATTCCAGTATGAAGGCATCCCGCTGGTGATCACCTATCACCCAGCTTATCTGCTGCGATCCCCCCTGGAGAAGCGCAAGGCCTGGCAGGACCTGCTGCTAGCCGTCGAAACCCTGAACAAGTCACGAGTCCCACCATCGAGCTGAACCATGGCCAGCCTGTTCGACCAGATCAAGAAGTGGATGAGCTACGACGCCGAAACCGAGTTATACTACAAGCACAATCCCAGCCTAGCCGAACAGGCGGAATACCTGCTGCGCCCCATGAAGAAGATCGACCTCCGGACGGTCATCGACATCGAGCAGAGCGCCTACGAATTCCCCTGGGAGCCGCCGACCTTCCGCGACTGCCTCAACGTGAACTACGGCTGCTTCGTCGGCGAGAAAGCCGGGCGAATCGTCAGCTACGGCATACTCTCGGCCGGCGCCGGCGAATCGCACGTCCTCAATCTGTGCGTCGCTCCGCATACCCAGGGCAAGGGTTACGGCCGCATCATGCTCGAACATCTCGTCGAAGAAGCCCGCCGCCGCAGCGCCGAAGTCATCTTCCTGGAAGTGCGCCCTTCCAACCACAACGCCATCAAGCTCTACCGCGCCCTCGACTTCAACGAAGTCGGCACCCGCAAGGGCTACTATCCAGCCCGCAACGGCCGCGAGGATGCGCTGGTCATGGCTCGGATGCTCTAGCCGACAAGGGCAGCGTGACAACGACCCGCAAACCCGGAGAGCAGTTTTCCGCCCATACCGTACCGCCGCACATCTCCACCGCCCGCTTGGCGATGGCCAAACCCAGGCCGTTTCCTCCCTGCGCCCGTCCCGAGGCCGACGCTTCCGGAATCCGGAAGAACGGCTCAAATATGGACGCCAGATGCTCTTCCGGGACGCCGGGGCCGCGGTCGCGAACTTCGATCACCGCATCCTTTCCCGCAGCCACGCGCTGACGCACCTCCACCGTCCCATGCTCCGGCGCATGACGTATACCATTGCGGACGATGTTTTCCAGTGCGCTCACCAGCACCGGCTCCGCAGCATCAATCCGGCAGGTTTCGCTTTGCGTAAGATTCACCCGCTTGCCGGCGGCGCGCGCCTCGAAATCCGCGTCGTCCACCAATTGCGCGAGCAATCCCGCTAGCTCCAGCGGCCCGGCGCTCGCTCCTTCCGCGCCATCATTCAGCCGCGACCATCGGAGAATCTGGCCGATCAGCCCGTCCAATCGTGCAATTTCCTGTTCGATCCTCTCATGCTCGCCGTCAGCATTGCCGGCCCCCTTCCGGCGCGCCAGCCCCATGGCAATGGACATCCGCGTCAAAGGCGAGCGCAGCTCGTGGGACACGTCGCGTAGCAATCGCTGCTGGGCGCTGACCAGACGGTTCAGGCGCTCGGCCATTCGGTTGAAATCGTGACCCAACTGGCCGATCTCGTCCCGCCTGGAAACCACAGAGGCGGAAACCGCGGTGTCCAGCCGTCCTTCGTTGATACGCCGGACCGCGGCGCGCAGCTCGCGGATCGGTGCCACGAGATAAGCGGTCAAGATGAAGCACAGCGCGCCGCTCACCGCCAGCAGCACCAGAAACACCGAAGGTTCGTGCGACAGCAGCCGCCACAGCTTGTGCAACACATGGGTCGGCTTGGACTTGATCAGATAGGCCAGATATTCCGCGCCCTCGCGCTTGAGCCGGTACGGCCCCAGCAAGACCTGCCCGTCTCGGACCGCGATGCGGTATTCCGTGGCGTCGCGGGTTTCCCGAAAGAAATCCCGCAGACTCCCGGGAGGCTCTCGCACCCCAAGCGCCCGGCCGGCCTCGTCGAAAACGTGGAGGGTATTGCGAAAGCCGCGGGACGCATGCCAGGAGGTCAGCGTGTCCAGCGCCTCGAATCGGTCCCCTGGCAACCGCTCCAGCACCCGCCCTACCGCTTCCAGCTCGCCGAACAGCGCCTGGCGTTCCGGCAGAATATCGGCCGGATTGACCAGCATGGAGAGCGCAAACGTCAGCGACATCATGACACTGACCATGCTCAGCCAGAACCAGAGGAAGATTTTCCAGAACAGCCGGTTATGCCGGAACATCGTTCGGGCCGGGAGGCGTGTCGATATAGAAATAGCCGGAGCCGCGCACCGTGCGGATCCGCGGACTGCCGTCCGGTTTGTCGCCCAGCTTACGGCGCAGATTGCTCACGTGCATGTCGATAGCGCGGTCGAACGGCGTCAAGCGCCGGTGCAGTACGATCCGAGTCAACTCGTCGCGTCCAACCAGCGTGCCCGGATTCTCCCCCAGGGTCTTGAGCAGCAGGAACTCCGCGGCGGTGAGTTCGATCGGCACGCCGGCGCGCCGGACTTCCCGGTTCGCCGGATTGATCGACAAGTCGTCGATTTCGATGAGTTTCGTCCCTGAAGCGGGCCGCGAATCCGGATCGGTGCGCCGCAGGATCGCCTTGATCCGCGCGACCAGCTCCCGGTGATTGAACGGCTTGGGCAGGTAATCGTCCGCGCCGATTTCCAGGCCCACGACCCGGTCGAAATCGTCCCCCCGGGCAGTGAGCATCAACACCGGCAAGGACGATTCCTGCCGGATGCGCTTCAGCACCTCGAAGCCGTTGAGGCGTGGCAAAGTCACATCCAATAGAGCCAGCCGGTACCGCCCGCTGAGCGCCGCCGCCAGGCCGGCCACGCCGTCATGCACGGCTTCGACTGCATAGCCTTCCAGAGCAAGGTACTCGCTGAGCAACTCGCACAGCGCCGTGTCGTCGTCGATGAGCAGCAATCGGGTCATGGGCGAGATCGCAAATCCAGGATGCAGCAATGCACAGGCCGGCTCGAAGCATGGGTTACTGGGGTTTGACCGGCGCCACAGCTTCGGACTCCGCGTCCCGATGCCTGCGATGGCGCTCCTTACGTTCTTCGGCCATCTTATCCAATTTTTCTCCCTGCTCCTTGGTCAATACCGCCTTGAGGCGGCTGCACACCTTTTCGTGCAGCGCACGTTTCTGCTCGTGCAGCGCCTTCCGCTGCGGCTCGAACTCCTCCAGAATCTTGCGCGCCTGCTCGGCTTGTTCGGAATTGAGCTTGAGCTCCTTTTTCATATGCTCCAAACGCTCACTAGGATCGCGCTCGGCGAAGGCAGGCTGAGCGGCGAGAGCGACGACGAGTGCTAGGAACTTAATTGCGGTTTTCATGGCAAACCTCGTGGACTGGGAGAAAATGGCGGACATGCGTCGGCATGTACAGGGCCAATCTAGGCCTGGAAAGCTTGGGAAGACCGCAAGCGAGTGTAAAGATCCGGTAAGCGCAGCAAGGCGCACACCGCCCATCACGTTGGCCACGAAGAGCCACGGCCTATCCTCGACAGGGCGCGTCAGAAAGATAATGGCGAGATAGCCTGCGAATCCATCGGCCGCGGCCTAATCTGGTCCGCTCGTCCGTTCACGAAGACGTGTCCGCCCACCGTGGCATGAATGTGATTTCTGAGGTCAGCTCACGCAGCCAATTTCGCTTCATGGTGCATGATGGGGAGGTCACGGCGGAGCTGTTTCGTCAGTATTTCAAGCGGCTGATGGCCTGAGGTGGACGGGCATCCTAAGCACAAGGCCAAGCTGGTCAAGGCGTATGTAGAGCAGCAGCAGGGAAAGTTGAAATTGGTGTACCTGCCCCCCATTCCCCGTCGTTGAATCCGGACGAGCGGGTCTGTGGCTATGTGTCAAATCGCGGATGGCCAAACAATTACCCGAGAACAAAGAAGACTTAAAACAACGCCTCATCAGAGTATTGCGACGGTTTCAGAAGCTACAGAAAGTGGTATCGGCATTCTTCCGGCGACCAGAGTGTCGATACGCCGCAACATGACAATGATTAATTTATGATTAGCAAAAGGATGATCTTTGTCATCTTCAGATGGGCTCTATGTCAGGGGTACTGTCATGTCAAACCTGGGAAGGCGGACGGTAAACTCGCTGCCGCAATTGGGTATGCTCTGCACCTCTATTTTTCCGCCATGCTCTTTAACGATCGAATAACAAATTGACAACCCAAGACCGGTACCCTTACCCGCGGCTGAAGTAGTATAAAATGGATCGAAAATCTTGTCGATATCCGAATCCAGTATACCACATCCGGTATCAGTGACGTTGATGCTAAAATAATACACCTCCTCCTCCAGCCACAACTTTAATGTGCCACCATCCGGCATAGCATTGATCGCATTTAGTAAAAGATTGATAAAAACCTGCTGGATCAAATTCGCAATACCTTTTATCATTCTTGGTGAAGACGGCACATCCCAAAAGAGCTCGATGTTCTGAACTTTTGCCTGGTTAGAAATCAATAGAAGCGTTTCTTCAAGCACCGGAACTAAATCGATTGGAATCAGATCGGTCCGCGTGACGGGACGAG
>JAQTYA010000010.1 GCA_028688525.1 Methylococcus sp.
TATGAAGCGATTAGCCCTCGGAGCGTTGCGCCGCATTCAGAAATTACCCGAGCTGGTGAAGTCATTCTTTCGCCAGCCTGAATGCCAATACATCATTAGGTGACTCTACTTTCGAGAAGCTTAGTATGTCCCAACGAGCGACTCGCCGCAGACAGCGGATATCATCCCGTCGGTCTACCGATACCAAAGTGCGTACGGCTCAGGCGCGGGAGCTAGTCCGCTACGTCACCCTATCCGCATCGCTGCTTAGCGCAGCGGCCAATGCCGACGGCGTTCCTTACGACAGCCTTGAAGACTGGCTAAAGCAGACTCACTTCCACGGAAACCTCCGCGCTTATTTTTTCGCCCGCGACTACACCGCCCCAAAGGCTCCAGTAGACCAAACAGCTTTTTCTCTAGGTGGCTATGCCGGTCTGGTAACCGCACCCGTCTACAATCTCCAAGCAGGTTTAACTCTAGGCGCCGCCAACAGCTTAGGGCTCAACCCAGTCAATTCCTCCCAAGTTGATACGACGCTGCCGGGCGGCACCGTTTACACCTTGACCGAGGCTTTTGTCCAATACAAGCACAAATATTTTACGGTACGGGGTCCAGACCAAATTCTGGATACGCCATGGATCAGCCCATCTGATTCGCGGATGAAGCCATCCGGATACCGCGCAATTTACGGAGAGCTGACTCCGTTCGCCGACTATGCACCGCTCAAAGATTTTACTTTTATCGGCTTGCGGCTATTCGAATTCAATGGACGTGCGGAAGGAACCTTCACGCCGACCAACCTTTACTTCCCTGAACACGCGGGCGGCAGCCCAGTATCGGCGTTGAGCGATAAGAGTGCGCCTGGCGCATTGGTATTCGCCCTGAAATACGGCGCTACGCCCGGAACTCCGTTGACAGCCCAACTGTGGTACAACAAATTCTATAATTTCTCCCAGCTATTGTGGTTCGATGGCAGCTATACCTATAAGACAGGAACCGGTTTCAACCCGCTGTTTGGCATCCAGTTCGGCAGCCAATGGGAGGACGGAGACAATCTGTTAGCACAAGTCGGGAAAGGTGCCGCCGGAAATACCCAGGCCTATGGAGTAATCGCCGGCATAGATACTCCTTATGTGCGTCTTACCGCAGCCTACAATGGCATTACCAAACAGAACGGCGCCTTTGCCAACGGCGATTTGCTCTCTCCCTATAGCACCGGCTACTCTACCGATCCGCTGTATACCACGCAGATGATCGGCGGCATGATCGAAAAACAATCTCCTGGCAGCGCCTTCCGGGTCGCCGCCACGTCGTATTTCATGGATAAACAGATCAAAGCGCTGGTATCTTACGGCGGGTACTACATCACCCCAACCAGTTCCTACACCTCCAATCCTTACGAAACGGATATAGACCTAACTTATAGCTTTCCGCAGACCTCGGCTTTTACCGGACTGTCCATAAGAAATCGATTCGGCTGGATGACAGGCAACATCAAAGACCAAGATTTCTACTATGAACGCTTCCAGGTCCAATACCAATTCTAGCTGGCGCAGTCGAAATTAAACCAGGATATCTCATGAGCAAAATCAAGTGCTATGCCTCTCTGCTGGCCGGCAGCCTAGCCCTCGGAGGATGCGTAACCGGCACTCAAACCCCACTCGTGAATAACCCTCAGCCGTTCGACAGAACGGGCCCCGGCGCGGACACACCCGCGCGAGGGTCATCCAGCAAGCCAGGACCGGCCGCAACGGTGAGGGCCAGCGCGTTTGAGGGGACCATCCGGGCCATAGATCACAAGAGCCGCGAGGTCACTTTTCAACTCCCGGATGGAAAACGGGCTACCGTGCACATCGCCGCTAAAGCCGGGAATCTATCGGATTTACAGGTCGGCGACCACGCGGCGTTCGAATTGGCGGAAACTGTCGAACTTATCAAAAGCAACCTCCATCCGGAAACCGGAACCATTGTCGAAGAACATGCTGCAGGCAGTGCAAAAGAACGCGAATCCTACAACCCTTACTATAATCAAGACACTCATGCCAGCAGCAAGCTCCATCATGTTGCCTGGACCGAGGTTATCGACGTTCCGGCTCGGGTCGTTTCGGTGAGCGCAGAAAAGCGGGTGATTACACTGAAGACCTACGAGGGCAGGACATTTACCGTACGCACTGGCACGGACGTCACGAGTCTCGGCGATTTTGAGCCTGGGGAAGCCATAGTCGCACGATTCAGGGAAGTCGATGACATTACAGAGATAGCGCCGCAATAACCTCTCAGCCCATCCATCGACCGGGACCGGATCCTACGACAAAGCCATGCCAAACATGCAACGCATCTTGATCATTCCAATATTACTGAGCCTGTCCGCCTGTGCAGACTATGCTTTCACTAAAAGCGTACCCAAGGAAGAATTGGAGCGAGTCGGCGAGGAAAAAACGGCCGTTCAAGCCCAAATCATAGAAGGCATCGAAGTCTGGACCACGGGCGTTCCCGCCAGGAAATATAAGGTATTGGGCATAATCCACGACGTCCGCCGCAACAACACCTGGATGATCCAGCGCTATTTGAGCGACATAGCAAAGGCGACTAAGAAAGCGGGGGGCGATGCAGCGATTATCATCATCGCCGACAGCAAGTCCGCCTACAAAATGGGGGTAGGCTGCGATGCCTCGATAGAGGCGACCGCAGACGCGCCCGCTACGCCCAGCGCAGAATGCGAACATGCCGAAGGTGCATCGTATAGCAGTCAAGCCCCTGGCGAAGAATCGACCATTTACAGCGAAAACAGGGAGGCGACTTCAGTACCGCTGGAATATAAAGACTCCCATATTCTGGTCGTCAAATATCTGGGCAGCAAATAGCCATCCCGCGCCTTTCCCCCTGCGTCAGCCCGTCAACTTGCTCCAGATGTCGATAGACGGCGCGCCTGCCGGGCGGGAGCTTCCGAATCGGGGCCGATATGATTTCGGCCCGTTTCCCGCGGCTGCGAAAATGTAGCCCTGCTTTTCCAGCGCTAACAGAATCGATTCGGCGTCTTCGTCCATAAGTTGGAAATGATCCGCAACCTCACGCAGAGAGCCCGCCCCTTGCCGCATCAGCCATTGCAAGACCCGTCGTTCGGAAGATGGCAGCGATAACAGATCGCTGGCTCTAAAACCGCTGTCTGTGGGAATATCCGGCGGCATGGCGGGTTTCCTGGAACTTGAGAGGCGCCCTCGCCGCTCAAGCAGCATCGATTTGCTGAGCCGCGAACTCCAGCACGGCGGTAATGGGGTGCTCTGGGTTGACCAGAGAAAATATCCCGCCGCTGCCGAGAATGGCTACGTCTCCCGAAAGCGGCATCACACCGAGTACGGGTACATGGTAGGTTGACTCGACCCGTTGTTTCAAGGCGGCGAAATCCTGCGGATTGATAGCCTTGTTGATCAGCATGAATAAATTCTCGACTTCGAGTTGGCGCGCCAACTCCACCGTAATAGCGGTACCTTGATAGTCCTGCTGGTCCGGGCGGAGGATAAGCAGCAGCACGTCGGAGATTGCGATCGACAGCAGGGTCTCTTCGTTGACGCCAGGATGCGTATCGATCAGCAGATGCGTCAGGTCGAGACGCTCCATCAACTCCTGGAAGCCGCTGTTGAGCAGCCCGACGTCGTAGCCGTCCCTCAGAATGCGGGTAATTTCCCCTGTGCGCATGCTGCCCGGTATCAGGTAAAGGCAACTCCCGCGGGGACACTGTCCTTGCAGAACGCCGCTGACATCGTAAGCGGCATCCTCGATCCTGCACTTTCCCCACAAATAGTCGTTCAAGGCATAGCGGAAACGCTCGGGTGAAAGATTGAACAATACGTGGATGCCGGGCGACTGGATGTCCGTATCGACGATGCCCACCCGCTTACCCTGACGGGCAAGCAGCGCCGCCAGATTGGCTGTCACGTTCGATTTGCCGGTACCACCGCGGAAAGAATGGATGGAAACGATTTTTCCCACAAAAAACCCCTCTCTTGAAGTTCAAGCTCCGTGCGGCGATCCGGTCACGGTTCGTGTTCGACGAAGGCCGGCAGCGGCCGCTCGGCGGCGCGCTTCCGCTGGTTTCGTATCGTCTTCGCCCGGCTCTTCAGATCGGCGAAAAATTCGGACTCGGTGATCTGCTTGAT
Source organism: Methylococcus sp. (assembly GCA_028688525.1). Lineage (GTDB taxonomy): Bacteria > Pseudomonadota > Gammaproteobacteria > Methylococcales > Methylococcaceae > Methylococcus. Next base: position 4,137 of record JAQTYA010000010.1, read on the forward strand.
CTGTACCTGAGTATCTCCCTGATCGATATTGACCCGGAGCTGCTCCAGCTGAGCCTCGAGCAAATCGTGGCGAGTCCGGACCTCCTGCACCATCCGCAGAAAAATCCGGGCCAGTTCACCGAACTCGTTGCGCCGATGCGTGTCGCTCTCCAGCTTACGGATATCCAACTGATTGGCATCCAGCTCATCCTTTTCCAGCGCCGCAGCAACCTTTCCCAAAGTCAGGATAGGGCGGATCATCCAAGCTCCGGTCCACAAGCCGACCAAAATCGCCAGAACCAGAAGTCCCACTGAAAGCCATGCGGCCGAATGGATACCCTCTATGAGGTTTTCGATGAGGTCGCTTTCGGCGATGACGATTGCGAGCCGCCAATTGAGCCCGAATTCGTTGAACAGATGCACGGTATATACGTAGTTGCGCTGATCGGAGCGCACGTATTTGAATGAGGTGTCTTCCGGTACGTTGGAAAATCCATAATTCCGATCGATATATTCGGCAGTGGCGCGAATCACTGGATCCCTACTTTCAAGGGCTGACAGCAATTGCGCCGCTCCGCCTACCGGGGCCGGCCCTCCCGGCACCGACCGCGAACCGGCGATGAGCTTACCGTCGGCATCGTAGATAAAGGCGATCGACGAGTGAGGCAGATGCAGATTCTGCAGATAGCGGCTGATGCCGCCGAGATAGATGTCGGACGAAACCACCGCCCGAAGTTGACCGTCGTCGCTGTAAACGGGCTCAGCTACCGTCACGACCGGCGCAGCCCCCTCCAGCAAGGGGCTGAAATGAACCGGCGAAATCACGACATCCCGCTTGGCTTGTGCCGCCAGGTAATACTGCTCGGCCCGAGGGTCATACGCGATCCGTTGAACCTCTAGCGGCTCCCCTCCCTTGCCGTAATTCTCGAACAAATACCATTCGACGTCCCCGCCGCGCCGCAGGTCGGAAACCTTGACCATTTTTTTACCGTACTCCCTGCGGTCAAATCTAAGGTTTTGCCCAGCCGGAGTAGCGATGCTCAGATTCACCCAGCGGGTCATCTGGTTCTGGGTCCAGACACCTTCCACCATCCTCCTGACTTGCTTGGGACTCAGCAAATCGCCAAAACGCAGGCCCGGCTGGTTTCGGAGATCGTCAGCATAGATCCGGGTCAAATCGATGGGCATGGACATGAATTTGTACAGCTGGTCGTCCATCGTGCTGCCAATCAGATCCAGGATTTCCGCGGCGGTATCCTGCGCCTCCCGCATGTGGCTGACATAAGCAATAGCGCCCGTCAAGCCCACGGCGACGAAAATCTGCAAAGCGAAGATCAGCGGGAATAGAACCCTGATCGAAATCATTCAGGCGCTTCCTGCGATAGTCGCCACATGCATTGGTTTCACCGCATTTATCTGAAATGAGGGCGGCATTGTCCCTCTGATTCCGAAATCCGCCTAGGCCGGCATACCGCGTTCGGAGTGGCCCCCTAGGAGATCGTCGACGCCGGTATGAGTCCGCTTGCGCCAGGGGATGCCTAATAAGCCATCGTCGTCGCGGACCGTAGTCCGCTGTATCTCCGGATCCTGGCGCGCGCCCGCCAGCAAGGGCCGCATGCCGTTCAGACAGGCCGCCAAAGTAGCGCCGTTATTGACGGCAACCGCCGCAACGGCATTCAGATTGAAGAATACCCCACCCAGAACTGCAGCGACGTTGGCTGCCGTTACCGTTACGATGTTCTGGTGCACCAGCCGCATGGACTCACGCGCCGTCGAAATGCCATAGCACAGGCCCAGAAGGCCATCGTCGAGCAGCACTACATCGGCGGTTTCCCTGGCAAAATCCGTCGCCTGCTGAAACGAAACGGCAACGTCAGCGTGGCTCATCGCAGGTGCGTCATTGACTCCTTCTCCGACGTAAGCGATCGTTTTGTGTTTCCGGCGCAGTTTGCGCAGCACTTCGACCTTATGCTCGGGAGAAGCCTCGGCGAAGGTGCAGCCGGGTCGAATTCCAAGCTTGTAGGCCACAGCATTCGCCGACTTGCTAGTATCTCCGGTCAGCAGGTAGCAGGCGATGCCCATATTTTTCAGCGCCTCGATGGTTGCGGCACTTTCTCGCCTCAAGGCATTGGTGAAGAAGATAGCCCCCAAAACCTCGCGGTCCCGAACGACATAGCGGATCGAACGATTGAGGATGACGCCGTCGTGCCTGCGGTGAAAATCCGCATCAACGACGATGCCACGCGCCTTCAGGAAACTGAAGGTGCCCACCATGATCTCGCGCCCCCGGACCCTGGCCACGACGCCGGACTCCGAGTAGTCCAGCGGATCGGCAGGCTGAAGTTGCGCGGAGTTGGATTCGGCGTGCGCCGCCAGAGCGGCGCAGAACGGACGCAGCACGTAATAGCTAGCCGAAGCCGCCCAGAACAGCAATTCGTCCCGCGAGATCCCGGACAAAGAGGTATCCACCGAGCTGACTTCTACGCCTTGCTCGGTCAGCGTACCCGTCTTGTCGAACACCACGGCGTCCACCTTCGCTAATTGCTCCAAGGCATGGCCGCTGCGTATGAAAACCCGGTTCTGTACGGCGTGATGCAGCGATGCCAGGATCGCCACCGGCGCGCCGATCCCTATCCCCTGGGCAAAATCCAACTGCAAGGGAGCGATCGCGGCAGATACGTTGGCGGATGCAGCGAACACTAGCGCACTGGCCGCGAGAGCGGGCACCACCGCCTGATTACCCATTTCCTCCATGTAATTGGCCACCCGGGTCTCCTTCCACGAGCGTTCCTTGACCGTCTCAGCCATTTGAGCAAGACGCGTCTCCGCGCCCAGGCGGTGCACTTCAATTACGAGGCTCCCCTTGGCCAGCAGGGATGACGCGTAAACCTCGTCCAGCACCGTGCGCGGCGCCAGCTTAGCCCCACCCAGCAAATCGTGCTCGTCGAGCAGACCGTCGCCGCCGACCACAACGCCGTCTCCCGGCACGCGGTCACCGGGCCCCAGGATCACATGGTCGCCCCGGCACAAATCCTTCGCCAACACCAGGCGCCGTCTTCGTCCTCGCTCGATCCAGTATTTGCGGCTGGGCACGAGATCCGGCTTGCGGCGCTCCCCGGCAATAGCGGTTAAGTCTCGCAGTGCGCGCGCGGTCTCGGTCAAACAGATGGCCAGAGCCGGTGCAAACATTTCTCCGGTCGCTACATGGAACAGTATCCATAGCGAATCCAGTATGTCCGCATTGGGGCGACCGGTTTGGCGCAGACCTGTCACCGTGCGCCGCCATAAAGGATAGGCAGCTCTCGCGATGACGACGCCAACAACGACGGGAGCGAACGGCAATTCCAACGGCGTTGCGACGACCGATGCTCCGAGCGCCAAACCGGGATATTTGAATCGACCGGCATAATCGATCTGGTAACGTGCCTTGCCCGAGCCGCCCGAGCCAGCGGGCGCCTCCAACACCGGAGCAAGCGCATTCATAGGCGTGGTGATTCCATTTGTCTAACTAACGCAGCAGCGTCGCCGGCCGGCCGTACCGAACTCTCTTCACTTTGCCGCCGTACAGATCAAGAGAGCTGCCGACGGATTATCGATTAGGCGTCCGAAGCTCCCAGAAGTTCCGATTTGTCCGTCCTCTCCCAAGGCAACGCTGTGAAAGAGGAGCCGAAATGGCCGTAGGCCGGCAGCATGCGGTAAAAGCTTCCCCGGTACTCGCCCGGCAAACGCCGCAGATTGAAATCCCGGACGATCGCGCCCAATCGGAAATCAAAATGTTTTTCCAGGCGCTGCTTGATGACGTCCTCGCCGACGGTTCCCGTACCGAAAGTCGAAACCTGCACGCTTACCGGACGCGCCTGCCCGATGGTGTAACTGAGTTGAATCTCGCACTCCTCGGCCAAGCCCGCAGCCACCACGTTCTTCGCCGCGTACCGGGCGGCATAGGCGGCGACCCGGTCGATCCGCAGCGGCCCCTTGCCGCTCAGGGCCGAACCTGCGTGCCGGGCGTAACCTCCATACGTGTCGCTGGCGCTCTTGCGGCCGGTCATACCCGAGTGCGCAGCCGGTCCGCTGCGATACAACATGCCTCGCGGATTCACGAAAATCTCCGTCTTGGCGTCGGGGCGGACAGTCTCGCCCTCAAAGGCGGGGCCGATGACCCATTTGTTGAGATCCCCCCGCAGCTCCTCCAAGCCCAGGTCGGGCGAACCGTGGGTACCGGCGATTAAAGTGATGCTGTGTATGCGCGCAGCCTTGCCCTTCTTGAACTCCACGCCGACCTGGGTCGTGCAGTCCGGAGACAAGTACGGCACCTCGCCTCGCCGTCTCGCTCCGGTGAGCTGGCGCGCCAGACGACGAGCCAACACAATGGGCAGGGGCAGCAGCTCAGGCGTCTGACTGCAAGCGAAACCGAACTGGGTCACCTGATTCTTGACCGTCAGCTTATCCAGCTCCTTATCGCTCATTTCCGCTTCGTCCACATCGGTGCGGCCTTCCATCGATTTCACGATGAAGCTCGTCACGACGGTAGATTCTTCCGCCGAAAACTCGCTCGGCTGGTAGCCGATATCTTCGATGGTGCGCCGCGCGACGGCGGGAATGTCCACTACGGCATTCGACGCGAAACGCGCTGCAAGAAAGACAACGTTCTTCGAAAGAGCGCACTCGGTGACGACCCGGGCAAAAGGATCCTGCTGCAGGAACCTGTCGACCACAGCGTCGGCGATGATGTCGCACACGCAATCGGGATGACCCTCGGTCACCGCTTCGGAAGTGAACAAAAATGTCTTTTTCATGCGCCGGTCTCGCTGTCGGATTCCTTGGAGGGGAGTAGTTTGATGGCTTCATTGGCTACGAACGGCAGGACCGCGCCCGCGGCTATTGCGGCCCAGTCTGCCGGACTGATCGGCGTAAGCCGCAGCAGTCCCCGTAAGGGCGGGAAGACCGCCGCGAAAACCTGCAGCGCCAACGTCGCCGCAACGCTGGTCAGCAGCACCGGGTTACCGTCCCGCGAATCAAGCACGGTGGTCTTCTCGGAACGGCAACTGAGAGCGTGGAACATCTGGCCCAAGGTCAAGGTCATGAACGCATTGGTGGAGGCGCTAGGGCCCAGTCCGTAGCGCGCCATGCTATAGCCGTACACCCCGAGTGTGCCCGCCGAAACCACTAAGGATTGGCGTAGCAGCCTGAGCATGTCCTCGCGCCGGAAAATTTTCTCCTTGGGATCGCGCGGACGCTCCTTGAGCACATCGCTTTCCGGCGGCTCCAGGGACAAGCCTACCGCCGGCAGAATGTCGGTGACGAGGTTGATCCACAGCAACTGCATCGGGTTGAGCGCCTCGCCAGCGCCGATGGCGGTCGCTATCACCATGATCTCGATCTCGGCGAGATTGCCGCTCAGCAGATACGCCAGGCTCTTGCGGATATTCCGGTAGATCGTGCGGCCCTGCTGCACCGCGGTGATCATGGTGTGCAGGTTATCGTCCTCCAGCACCACATCGGCTACCGAACGCGCGACATCGCTGCCGTTGCCCAAAGCCACTCCGACATCGGAAGCCTTGAGCGCCGGTCCGTCGTTGATGCCGTCGCCGGGCATGGCGACGATCCGGCCGTTGGCCTGGAGCGCCTGCACGATACGCAGCTTCTGAGCCGGAGCGACCCGGGCGAACACCGTGGTATCGCGCACGATGCCTTTCAGCACTTCGGGGTCGAGTTCGTCCAGATTGGTCGAATCGACGATTTCCAAAGGCTTGTCGTTGTTCAAATTGAGGCGCGAACCGAACGCGAAGGCCGTAGCGCTCTGATCGCCGGTAATCATTACGGTGTCGATGCCGGCATCGTGGAACTGCGCCATCAGCTCGGCCATACCCGGCCGCATGGTGTCCTCCATACCGACCACGCCCAGCCAAATCAGCTTTTGCGAGACGGCTGCGGTCGATTTGTCTTTCGAATAGCCGTAGGCAACCCCCAGCACGCGCAAGGCCTGGCCGGCCATGACCTCGTTCTGTTCCACGATGGCCGCCCGTTGGTCGTCATCCAGATAGACCAGTTCGGTGCCATCCATGCGCCGGTCGCAAAGCGCCAGCACATGAGTAGGGCTGCCCTTGATGGCAATCAGGTACTCTTCGCCGCCGGTCTCGTGCACAGTCAGCATGTAAGGCCGGCCTTCGGCGCGATGCACGGTCTTGGCCAGCGGCAAGCTCTGGCGGAGCACTTTGACATCCTCGCCCGAATGCATCGCCATCTCGACCAGAGCCATCTCGGTCGGAGACCCCTCCATGCGCGGCTGGCCAGGGTCGCCGTTAACCTGCACCTCGCTGCACAGCGATACGACCTGCATCAAGCGCCGCAGATCCTCCGCGTCGGCCGGGCGGATGAGTTGCCCATCCGCCCGGAATTCGCCCGCCGAGGACAGCACGATGTCCTGCTTGGGTGTCTTTAGGCTGACCACCCGCATGCAGTTTTCGGTCAGCGTCCCGGTCTTGTCGAGGCACAGCGTCTGCACCGAACCTAGGCTTTCCACCGACGGCAATTGGCGGATCAGGACGTGGCGCTTCTTCATTTCGCGGATGCCGAGCGCCAGTGTAGAAGTCGCTACCGTCGGCAAGCCCTCGGGGACCGCCGCAACCGCCAGAGAAATGGCGGTCTTCAGCATCTGCAATGCAGGCGCCCCGCGCAACACGCCCAGCCCAAATACAAATACGCAAATGCCGCCCGAGGCCAGCGCCAACTGCTTGCCCATTTCGTCGAGCTGGCGCTGCAAAGGCGTCTCCGGCGTTTTCACCTCGCCGACCAGCGATTGGATCAGACCGATCTCGGTTCGGCTGCCGGTAGCCACTACGATCGCTTGGCCGCTGCCGCCGGTCACGATGGTACCCATATGCAGCATGTTTTTGCGGTCGCCCAGCGGCGTGTCTTTGGTAGCGACAAAGGAATGGCGCTTGCCCACCGGCAAGCTCTCGCCGGTCAGTGCGGATTCGTCGACCGAAAGCTGGTTGCTGGACAGCAAGCGGGCATCCGCGGCGATGTAGGACCCAGGGGAAAGCACCAAGATGTCCCCAGGCACCACGTCCTCCAAAGCGACGGACAGCTTGGCCCCGTCGCGCAAGACCACCGCTTGGGTCGGACCGACGTTGCCGAGCGCGTTGATCGTCTTCTGCGCCTGGGCCTCGGTGACATAGCCGATCACCGCGTTGATTAACACGACACCGACGATGACCACGGCATCGGCCATGCCGCCGGTGGCAATGGAAACGGCAGCGGATAACCCCAACAATGCGACCGGCGGACTGGCAAACTGTTCCAGGAGCATCGCCGCAGCAGAGCGTTGCTTGATCTCGGTCAGCGCGTTGCGCCCATACTGGGCCAAGCGGTCGCCAGCAGCGGCAGCGCTCAAGCCCTCCCGATTCGCCGACAGCCGGGCAATGACTTCGTCGGCTTCCAGAGTATGCCAATTCGCCTTGCTCCGGCCAGATTCCGGCGCCTCGACGACCGCGAGCGAACGGCGAGCTTCGCTTGCCGCATTGCGCTTGCCCCAGCCGCGCTTCGGTTTGGTTTTAGCCGCAGCAGGCACCTTATATCTGGCATATCCGGCGAACGAGCCTGCATGCGCGTGGGCGCACCGCTCCAGCGCGGCGAGCACCGCCGCCACTGAGCCTTGAGGATCGAACACGATCAGCGCGTTGCCAGTCACGGGACTCGCGCTAACGATGCGCAGGGCATCCAACTCCGCCGGCAAAGACTCCAGCGCCCGCTGCATCTCGTCGCAGCGGTAGAGTCCCTTAATCTTGACGCGCAATCGCCCCGGCGCGGGAATACGCAGCAGGCTGACCCTAGCCTCGCTGGATAACTCGGAGCTTACCGTCTCTCCAGCCGCATAGAGGGAGTTTTCCATAGTATTCATGTCCACATGCCCAAGTCATTCCGGCAGCAAAAACCCGCAAGGAAAAGGAATTCGGTCGCTTCCATCTGCGGGGTGGAACGCCATCCCAAAGACGGCTATTCGTCTGCCAAGGTTAAAGAAGATTTCTTACACTTTCGTGACTCGCGGCGGCTCGGAAATTCCAGCCCAAAACCGCATTGTCCAGAACGCCGCGCCGACTCACAATGGCGCCCATCAAAGCCCAACACCCCGGAGCAACGTGTGCGCTACCGCTTTCTCGCCGCAACTCTGGCCGCTGCCGTTCTGCCCATACCCCATTCCGTCCAGGCCGATAGCAGTTTCAAGGTCAAAATCATCGCCATCAACGACTTCCACGGCAACCTGCGCCCGCCGGAACGTTTCGATCTGAACGATAGCACAGGCAAAATCTCCCTGACCGCCGGAGGCGTCGCTCGGCTCGCGGGGTATATCCGCAAACTTCGAGCCGGCTACCGCCACCACGTCACCGTATCGGCCGGGGATCTGATCGGCGCCAGTCCCCTGATTTCAGCGAACTTTCAGGACGAGCCCACCATCGAAGCGATGAACCTCATTGGCCTTGATTTCAACGCCGTGGGCAATCACGAATTCGACGAAGGAAGCGACGAGTTGCTGCGCATGCAACGCGGCGGCTGCCATCCCAGGCTGACCAAAGAGGGCCGATCCTGCCGCGAACCCGCACTCAGCCGGAAAATGCGCCGGCACGTCGGCCGCAAATTCGCGGGCGCGAGCTTCCGGTTTCTCGCCGCCAACGTGCGCGACCGCAAACTCGGCAAGACTTTATTTTCTGAGTACGGCATCCGGCAGTTTCAGGGACGAAAAATCGCCTTCGTCGGGGTAACGCTGAAATCCACGCCGAATCTGGTCAGCCCGGCACGCGTCAGCGAACTCGATTTTCGCGACGAAGCGGACACCGTCAACGCCTTGATTCCCCGCTTGCGTGCCGGAGGAGTCGAAGCCGTCGTCGTCCTGATCCATGAAGGCGGGCACCCAACGGTAGAGGCATCCTCCGACGCCTGTGGCGGCGTTTCCGGACCGATCGTGGATATCGTCCGCCGGCTCGACCCGGAAGTGGACTTGGTCATCAGCGGGCACACTCACGAGGCCTATATCTGCCGCCTTCCCAATGCCGCCGGCGAACCAGTTCTGGTCACCAGCGCCCACGACTATGGCCGCATGGTCAGCGACATCGAGCTTACCCTGGACTCAAAATCGGGAGAAGTCATCGCCGCGACAGGCCGTAATCTCGTCGTGAATCAGCCGTCTCAAGAAGCGCCTCCGGACCCGCTAGTTGCCCGGCTGGTAGCGGACTATAGCCGCCTGTCACGGCCGATCGAAGAACAACGCATCGGCCGGATCACCGCAAGCTTCGATCGAATGGCCAATGCTGCCGGGGAATCCACTCTCGGCGACCTGATTGCAGATGCGCAGTTGACTGCGACTCGCCCGCGTGAGCACGGAGAAGCCGTCATCGCATTCATGAACATCGGAGGCATACGGGCGGACTTCCGCTACGCCACGGAGCGCCACGGACGCATAAGCTACCGGGAAGCTTTCGACGCCCAGCCCTTCGGCGGAACCTTGGTCACGATGTCGCTGACGGGAGCGCAAATCGAACAGGTACTGGAACAACAATTCCCTGGCTGCGCTAACAGCCAGCCCGGCAGCCGGATACTGCAAGTATCCAGCGGCTTTGAATATACGTGGCGGGCCAACGCGGGCGAATGCGACAGGGTCGATCCCGCGTCGATTCGGCTCAACGGCAAACCGCTCGAGCCGGAAAAGAAATACCGCGTCACCGTCAACAATTTCCTAGCCGACGGCGGCGACAAGTTCAGCATATTCTCCCAGGGATCCGAGCGCGTCGCCGGCGTACCGGAATTGACGGCGCTTCGGCGCTATTTGGATGGACATTCGCCGGCGACGCCGGCTCCACTCACGCGCATCCGCCGCCAGCCCTGATCTTCCGGCTCAATACTCAAGCGATGCCGTATTTCTGCATACGGTAATTGAGCTGATCGCGGGTGATGCCGAGCAACTTCGCCGCACGCGTCCGGTTGCCGCCCGTCCGCTGCAACGCCTGCCGGATGAAATCCATCTCCATCTGCTCCAGTTCGAGGCCGGTCTCCGGAAGCGCAAATTGTGGCGAAGACAAGGCCTTAGGCGCAAAACTGCCGACTACTTCCGGAATGTCTTTTTCTTCGACGACTCGGCCCTCCTGCAATATCGCCACGCGTTCGCAGAAATTGCGCAACTCCCGAACATTTCCCGGCCAAGAGTAACTGCACAAGCGCCGAATAGCCTCTCGGCTAAACTCCGCCGGAAGAATATCGTGCGTCTGCGAGAAATGGCGTATGAAATGCCGCAGGAGCAGCTCGATATCGCTCCCTCTGTCGCGCAGCGGAGGAATCTCTAGGGGAACGACGCTCAATCGGTAATAGAGATCGCGGCGAAACTCGCCCGCATCGATTTTTTCAGCCAAATTGGCATTGGTCGCCGCTATGATGCGGACGTCCACCCGCTGCGTGGAGCGCGCGCCGACCGGCTGAATTTCGCCGGAATCCAGAAACCGTAAGAGCTTGGCCTGGACCGGCACCGGCAGCGAATTGATTTCGTCCAGGAACAGCGTGCCGCCGTCGGCGGCCTCTAACCGCCCCGAGAAGTCCGCCACCGCGCCGGTAAACGCCCCTTTCCGGTGCCCGAACAACTCGGATTCTGCAACCGACACCGGCAATGCGGCGCAGTTGAGCGTCACAAACGGTTTCCCGGCCCGCTGGCTGTGCTGCAACAACGCCTGGGCCAGAAGCTCCTTACCCGTCCCGGTCTCCCCTACGATAAGGACCGTGACATCGATCGCAGCCACCAGACGGGCGGCACGAACGAGCGCCTCGAAACTGGGAGACTGGCCGATCATCTGCTCAAACATACGCGCTGCACTCCGCCGGCTTCAATTTCACGACCTGGTATGCCGAAAAACAGCTCCGGCGACATCCAACGGGATGTCTGCGTATCGACCGACACGCCCACGAACTTGATCCGACATTACGAGGGTTCGGCCATTTTCACCGACAGCGAGGTCCAAAAGGGCAATAAGAATAACGGCAGGTATCCTATAAGGTTTTCCGCGGCCTTAAAAGACGCCGAGGAGATATACCTAGCCGCCCGCCGCCAAACCCAAAACCCCACGACTCGATATGCGTGATTTCACACATATATTGAGTCATATCACATATTAAAAAATAAAAACCTTATTTAGCAGGTTGATATTTAAGACAACACTCATGGCATGCAACTTGTTTTCGATCCTACCGCTAGACTAGCGTTGACAGCCCTTCAGCCACAACCCCAACGAGATGATGATGACCAACCACAAGCTGCTCACCTCAATGCTGCTTGCCGCCACAGGGTTCGCCAGCGGCGCCATGGCCGCGGATGCTTATCCCGGAGCCGGCATCCAATATGCTGCCAAGCTGATTTTCGATAAGAAAGATACCAAGGCCAGCGCAGCTCCGACCTCCATCCACTCGGGCCAGACCTTCAATACCCCGAACGACGACGGCAATCCGACCATGATCCCGCAAACCAAGTCGGTAGCTTGGTGCGACTCCTCCGTAACTCCTCCCGGCTATGAAAGCAACGGCTGCTACGGCTGGACCATGAACTCTAACTGGTACTTGATCGACCTGAGCAAACTCAAGGGCCAAGGCCTTAGCGCCGTATGGGTCACCATCAGCGTCGCCCGCTATCAGGGCGCCAAGCCGGAAGAAAACGACATCATACCTGCCGTCACCGTCTTCCGCGGCAACCAGTACGAAAGCCCCACCTCACACTGGTTCCCCAGCGAATTGCAGCAGGAACCGGCGTTCTGGGGCTGGCTGCTGACGCCCAACCCGTTCGTGAAAGGCGATACCGACGGTTTCGCGACTGCCTATACGACTTCTTCGAAAGACCTCGCCACGCTCACCGGCAAATTCTCGCTCAAGGGCAAGAAACAAGATTTCCTCACCATAGCGATCGGCGGCGACTCCAAGGACGAGACCAACAAGCACAGCGTCAACTACCAACTGACCGTCGACGTCAAGCAGAAACAACCGGCGCAATAAGCGTATTCGAGACCGACAGGATTAATCATGAAGAAAATTGCTACGGCCCTACTCATGGGCATGATCTGCGCTGCGAACCCAGCGAGCGCCGTCGAAATCGAACCCAGCTACGGCATCGCCTATGCCGCTAAATTGATTTTCAGCAAAGGGGACACCAAAACCGACGCCCCGGCGCTGTCCATCCACTCCGGCCAGTCCATCACGAACCCCAGCACCGCGGCCTCGGGCACGATTCCGCTGACTAAGTCTATGGCCTGGTGCGATAACCAAGTGGACGTACCTTCTGGTGCAGTGCCTGACACTTGTTACGGCTGGGCAATGCACTCCAAATGGTTCCTCATCGACCTCTCCGCGCTGAAAGGCCAGGGTCTGAGCAAAGTCAGCGTGTCCATCGACGTCAAGCGCTACATCGGGGCCGAACCCGCCAAGAGCGACATGATTCCCGCGCTTACCGTCTGGCGCGGCAACCAGACTCTCGGCCCATCCAGTATGCACTGGTACCCGAGCCAGTTCCAAGCCACCCCGCCCTGGTGGGGCTGGCTACTCGCGCCCTGGACCGACAAGACCAACCCGGGCTACATGTCGGCTTACGGAGTAGGCGCACAGACCGTGGCCAATGTGAACGGCGAGTTCAAACTCAAGGGCGGCAGCCAGGACTACCTGACCGTCGCTGTCGGCGGCGACGCCAAGCACACCGATCCGACCCTGAAGCATGACGTCTATTTCGAACTGGTAGTCGACGTCAAAAAGACGGGCGGCGGCGGCGGTGGCGGCGATGTCATCGACCCGAACGGCTGCGTCGTCGGCAAGACCTGCTGGCACCCGCCGATGAACCATTGCATGTCGGTAGACCTGTGCAACCTGCCCCAGTACAAGGGCCAGTGCGAGTGCTACTGAACCGCTAAGCAAAGTCTCCGGAGTACAGGGACGTACTCCAACCACGGGCCCGCCCGCATCCGAACAAGGCAAGAATAGCCTTAATACCACCCTGCCCAGAATCGCTGCTCGACCCCGCCTGAGGCCTATCCTCTAAGCGTTTATCCAGGCGGCCAATCACCTACTAGGGTACGACGACATGCCACATCTTCTTCGCGCTACCGCCCTGAGCCTGGGCGTCCTTCTGCTGGCCGGGGGCACGGCCTACCACTTAGGCAATATTGCCAGCCCGGAGCCGCCCATGCTCGGCAATGGAGATGCCGGCGCGCTCCGCACGGTTCTCAGCAAATGGCAGTCGCGCCATGAGCGGCACGGACAGGCGGAAACCTTGCAAATCTCGCTGATACCGTCCAAAGCGCTCTCGTCCGCCGACACCGCCGCCCGCGGCGAACTGCGTATGAACCTGCTCACCGGCGCCGCCGACGTCCGGACCCGCGGATTGCCGCAAGGCAAAACCTTCGGCGTATGGCTAGTCGACCATCGCGGCGGCGCCTCGCTGCAGGCAGGACCCGAGAACGGCGATGCAGCCATTCAGCTCGGCACACTGGAAGGCCGCGGCGGCGACCCGGCTGAGCTGCATGCCAAGCTGGAACGTACGGCTCTTGCCAATTTTCAGATGGATCAGGTCGTGATCTCGCCCAGCGGACAAGCCCCCAACGCCGGAGGCCTGCTGTTCGGCGCCCCCAATCTCATGCAGCGCACCTATTTTTCCGGCCAGCTCTGGAGCCTACTGAACGCCGATACCAGACCGGAACCGGGCGCCACGAGCAACCTGCCCTACGCCTTCTTGCTACCCAAAGCCGCATTCGCCCAGACGGCAGCCGCAGCCGACTCCCTGGAGCAGCTCATCGCCAAAGGACGGCAGCTTTTCGTGGAAGAAACCTTCGACGGAAATGGGCGTACTTGCGCCACCTGCCACCGCCCGGAGAACAACCACACGATCGATCCGCGCTATATCGCGAAGCTGCCGCCATCCGATCCTCTGTTCGTCGCCGAATACGACCCCGCCCTCCGCGATCTGGAGAAACCCGCGCTCCTTCGCCAAATGGGCCTGATCCTGGCCAATGTCGACGGCTTCGACAAACCCGGCGTGATGCGCAGCGTCCCCCATCTCATGGCGCTGTCGACTTCCACAGAAGTCGAAGTCTGCGTGGAACACGGCGGCAAGGGGGAATTCTGTGAGGACGAGGCCTATGCGAACGCCTTGGGCTGGTCTGGAGACGGCAGCCCCGGCACCGGATCGCTAAGGGAATTCGCGCTTGGCGCTATCACTCAGCACATGCCCAGGACGCTTAACCGAGTTCCCCAGGTCGACTTCCGTCTCCCCACGGACGATGAACTGACCGCAATGGAAGCGTACATGCTCTCGCTGGGCCGCACTGAGGAGATCGACCTCACCAAGATCACCTTTAACTCCGCGCTGGTGGAACAGGGCAAGTTGCTCTTCGACGTGAAAGAAAATCCGGAGCGGGACGGCAAAGTCGTCCTGGGAGAAACGGCAAACTGCAAAGGCTGCCATGAAAACGCCGGTGCCAACAGCTCCACCACCAAGGCGAACCCTACCCGCGACACCGGCATAGAAAACATGCAGAATCCGCCCGCCTTCCTGCTCGATCCCACGCTCGCGGTAGACGGCGGCTTCGGCAAGGAAGAAAGAACGGACTGCGGATTCACTCAAAACCTCACATGTTACGGCAAAGGCCGGTTCAACGTACCGCCGTTGATCGAGGCCGCGGACACCGGGCCGTTCTTCCACAACAACGCCGTCAACACACTGGAGGAAACCATCGCCTCCTACAACGGCGACTCGTTCAATCTTTCGCCCGGTGCTAAAACCTCTTCCGGCAAGGATCGGAAGGTCAAGCTCGAATCGTCCCAAATCACCGCAATCGCGCTATTTCTGCGCACGCTCAATGTCATGGAAAACATCCGCAGCTCGAACAGCCTGTCCGAGCAAGCCATGGGACTGCGTGGAAAAAATGCGAAGTACACCTTGAAACTGGCGATTGCCGACACTGAAGACGCCATAGAAGTCCTTCAGGGCGGCGAGGTGCTACCCTATCCGGAGGCACTGGCCAAGCTCGAACAAGCGCTGGCGCTTGAATACAAGGCGTTGCGAACCAGCGTGGGTCCGCTGCGCCACCTGCGACAGCACAAGGCCATCGCCCTCAAGCTGCAAGCCAAGACCCTGATGGCGACCATACAGCCCTAAGTGGGTAACCGAGCGGCCGATGCTTAACTTCGGCCGCTCCTCTCGCCGGCGGCAACGCCGCCGAGCCAATAACCCGCCCAAACCAGGGGCCGGGCTTATCTCGGAACTTTACTATTTGAGGCTGACAACCCAGCCCTCGGGCTCCCCTTCGGGATTTTTGCCGGTACCGACGATGGTCTTTCCGTCGGAAGAAATTCCGGTAGCGACTTCCAGTTTCCAACCCGCCGTATCCAGTCCGTAGTCGGTCTCTAGCACGTCCTGCAGTTTCCACAATCCGTGGGTTTCGCTCCAGATAACGGCAACCCTCGCCACCTTGCCTGCACTCGCATCGAACGAGAACGCCTGGCCCACCGCGACGGCGCCATCCCTGGAAGTTGCGAGAAGATAGCTGTTGTCGTAGCCCGAAATGAAACCCACACCCTGCGCCGGCCCAGTCGCGACCCAACGGCAGGCTTGCAACTTACCGTTCGTCGAGCAGCTGCCGACGGCAACCTTGCCGTCCCCCGAGACGCTAGGAGCACTACTGGCGCTGCCACCGGCTACCGTACCAAGAACGGTCAGCCCTTCCTGCTTGCTCCAGCGCACCGCCATCGACGAATCGTCCGGCATATAGGTCATCCCCGTTGCAATTTTTCCATCGGCAGACATGGAATAAAGCAGAAACTGCTGATCTATCCCGAAGCGTTCGTTGAGGTCGACCATACCTCCACTCTTAGTCCAACGAAACGCATGAAATAGCCCAGAAGTGATACCGAAACCGAAAACTACCGAACCGTCCTTTGAGACGCCCTGCGCCCGGCTGAAGGAACTGTTACCGGGCAAATAGCCCAGCCCGGTTAACCGTCCTTTCTGCTTCGTCCAGCGCACCGCCTGGATCGTCCCTTGCCCATCATCGCTCGCTTTTCCCACCATCGCTCCTCCGTTGTCCGAAATCGCGATGATGGTGGACGCCGAGCCGGGAAGAGTCCCCAGGTTTTGCAATTTTCGGGTCTTGACGCTCCAGCGGATTGCTACCGTTTCCTGACCGGATTTAGCCGAACCCCCGACGTAAAGCCCATTTCGGCTGACGGCAAGAGCGTCAGACTGCTGGCCGTCGGGTAAATGGCCGATTCCGCTCAATGACGCCGCGGACGCATCCACGGCAATGGCTGCCATCAAGGCGGAAAACATTGCTACGGCTTTCGGAACCGGACTGCACTGGTATTTCATCTACTCTCCTCGCTGATATTTATAGAAATGCTATCGATACAGCGTCCACCGAATACGGCGGGAATCGATATTTCCCGACCCTACGCGGCGTTGGCTGAAGACGGCACCGGCGAGAGCCGGCCACTGTCGTTAGCGCAGTTGGCGATAACTGTGCCATACGGACTTTTCACGCACGATCAGCTAGTTACCACCGCCCTTCGATGGGTGCATTGTTGGCTATACGCGTCAATCCACACAATTCATATGGGATTTCGCCTATTCCGCTATCGACACCCGCCGGAGATCGTGCTGTGCGGACCAATCACGGCTTCCGCCGAAACTCGAGGAATCACGCCATGTCGAGCTCTTCGAAGACTCGATCTAATGGGCTCTGGAAAACAGGAAGGGAGGATCGATCACGTCCATGCGATCCGGAGTCCGGCACGACTCGCCGGCAGGAGTACCGCATCACATCGATACGGGAATAACGGGTTAAGCGGGCGGAACCGTCGGGAAAGGCGGGGTCCCGCCCTTTTATGACGGGATGATCGCGGGGGTTACTCCTGCAGCGTCGCCAGCGACAGCCGGTGCACGCCCGCTTTTTGGGCCGTGGCCAACACCTTGGCCACAATCGCATAGGAGGTCGCCTGATCGGCATGGACGATGTAAAGCCCTTCCGGATTTTGCTGTACCGCCTCCTTAAGCTTGGTCTCCAGATCGGCGAGGTCGGCGATATCGGTCTTATCGAGCACGATATGGCCTTGCGCGTCGACGCCAATCGGCGTCGACTGATTGTCGTCCGATGCCGCCACTGCGCCGGTCTTGGGCAGATTGACGTTCATGGTCTGCGTCAGCAAAGGCGCAGTGACCAAGAACACGATCACCAGCACCAGCATCACGTCGACGAGCGGGGTCACGTTGATTTCGCTTACGACCTCGTCGCCGTCGCCTCCGGTTTTCATCGCCATGGCGGATTCCTCTCTATTATTTTGATCAACACTTGCACGTGGATTCGCTGGAGGTCTCGGCGGCAACCAGATGCAGGAAATCGTCGGCAAAAATTTCCAGCGACTGCTGCTTCCGCTTCCACCGCCGCATGAGGAAGTTGTAAGCGAGCACCGCCGGCACGGCTACGGCGATACCGATTGCCGTGGCGATCAACGCCTCGCCGATGGGGCCGGCGACGACATCGAGACTAGCTTTGCCGCTCTGGCTGATGTCGTGCAGAGCGTGCATGATACCCCACACCGTGCCGAACAGGCCGACGAACGGCGCGGTGGAGCCGATGCTGGCGAGAATGGTCAAACCGATATCCGCCAGTCGGGACTCCCTTTCCAGTTGCCGCTTGAGTTTCCGTTCCAGGGTTGCCACCAGGCTCCCGCGGTGCTTCAAACGCGCCATGTCCTCTTCGCTGCGGGTATCCAGCACCTCGAAGCCCGCCGCCGCCAGCCGGAGCAAAGGCGAAGCGCCGAGTTCCCCGACTCGTCCTCGCGCCTCGTCTAGCGACGAGGCCGCCCAAAAGTGCTCTTCGAACAGCCGGTTACCGACGGCATGCCGCCAATACTGCCAGCCTTTCAGGAAGATGATGGTCCACGTCAATACGGAAAACGAAATCAGCACCCATAAGGTGGCATTGATAATGAGCGTAGAGTTATCGGTCATGGTCTGAAAGAAACGTCTAGTGAGTTAGGGAAAATTCGAGCGGCACTACCACCCAACTGGCGACGGGCTTGCCGCCCTTGGTCGCGGGGACGAAGCGCCAGCGCCGCACGGTCTCGATGGCGGATTCGTCGAGAATGTCGTGGCCGCTGCTGGACTGGAGTTCGACCTCGGCCGGCAGACCGGTCGGCAGCACGTGCACCTTCATCGTCACCCGCCCCTGCCACTTCTGCTTCTTGGCGAAAGCCGGATATTCCGGCAGCGGATTGTGCAGATAATTGGCATTGAAGCTCGCCGGAGTCGGCGGTGCGGCCGCCTCGCCGCTGCCGCCCGCAGCGCCGTCGGCACGCGCCGATGACGAGGGGACCGGCGGCGGGGCGCTGGCCGGCTCGCTCTTGGCTGCGGTGTCGCCCAGGCTCCGGTCCGGTTGGACCGGCAGGGGTTTGGGCTTGGTCACTGCCGGCTTGGGCTTCACTACCGGTTTCGGCTTAGGTTTGGGCGGCTCGACCGGCTTGGGAGGCGCCGTCGGGGCGGGCGGTGCGGGAGAGGCCGCCGGTTCCGCCGGCTTGGGCGCGGGCTGGATCATTTCCAGCGCCACCTCGATGACCTTCTCCGGGACCATCTGAGACTCGATCAGCTTGATATGGTGGTAGTACCACCAGACGCCTAGGTGTAGAGCGCCGACCAGGAGCAGGATCGGCGCGCCGGGGCGGTACAGGGATTCCGGCGGGATTTGAATGATCTGGCTTGCCATCGTTCAACAGGACGAGGAATTGGGAACTGGCGTCGCGAAACTCATGCGCTTCAGAAGTCCACGTTGAGCGATACGTATACCGATCGGCCTATGCCGGGAAGCCTGACCACGGCCTTCGCTTTATCACTCTCCATAATGTCCACGCCGCCCAGCGGATGGTAATAAAGCTTGTTGAGCAGATTCTCCGCACCCACATCCACCCGCAGATGCTCGCGCTGATAGCTGGAGCGAAAATTGAGCAGGACGTAGCCCGGAGTGGTCGGCTCGGCATAGCTCTTCGCCACTGCGGTCTTGCTGTCGACCAAGTCCACCGAAATCGCACTGTCGATTCCGGCCTCCCCCACCGGAATGGCATGCTCTAGCGACAGCGTCGCATGCAGCGGCATCATGTGATACAGATTGACCGAGGTCGCATTCTTAAAGCCATGGGTCGGCCAATACTGTTGAGCATTGTTGCACGAGCGCGCCAGCGAGGTGCCAATATAGGGACATCCCATCGAGAATTCACCGTCATTGCCCACCCCACGCACGTAGGCCGCTACGGCCTTGACCGCGAAGCTGCCGGCGGACGACTCCGGCAGGAAGGCATAGCGGGCGGAGAAATCGCCGCCGTACATGTCGGCATGGCTCAGGTTCACGAACTGCATGCCGTGAAAGCCGTTAGCCTGCTGGGTGACCTGCTGACCGTAGATGTAATCGTTCACCCGTGTGTAGTATGGAGTCGCGGTTATCGTCCAGACCTGCTGCTTGTCGTCGTGCCAGTTCGCGGTGAAAGACGCGGTATACGCCGCCTCCGGATTCAGGTTCAGATTACCCAAGTAGCCGTTGCCGTCCCCGAACCAGGTAATCATCGAGTTAGTGCCCCACCATGCGTAGCGCTCGTACAGATTGGGCGAGCGCTGCTTGCGCGAGAGGCCCAGCTCGTAACGGCTGTTTTCGTCCGGCGTAAACGCCGTCACGGCGGTGGCGTCGAAATTGTGATCGACCCGAGAGTGACTAGCGGCGTTGAACGAATTCGCCCAAAAAGTATAGGTGGCGCTGTCGTCGTAACCCTGCACCCGGCCGGTATTCATCCATACCATGTCGTTGCGCACACCGATCTGGGTCAGCCATTCCTTGCTCCAATTGGCCTCCCATTCGGCGAAGGTACCCAGACGGTCGCGCTGGCCGTTATTGATGCTGAGGAAATCTTGCGGCATGAACATAGGCTTGCCCGGCCACCAGTCCTGCAGGCCCTGCTGGAAATACTCGCTGCCGACCCGCACGGTGTGGATGTCGTCCACCGGCACATGAGCCCGTACCCTGTACCCCAGATCGGAACCGTCGGCCTTCATCGGCATCGTGCCCCCGCGCTCCGGCAGGTTATCCATCAGATGCCAAGTTGAGTGGTAATAGACCCGCGCGTCCAGCTTGCCCCAGTCGAAGCCGTTCTCGTAGGAGAAGCCACCGAGCAAGCCGTCGTTCTCGGCCACGTCCATGCGCTGGTTGGGGAAGCCCTGGTAAGGGATGTACTGGCCGGTGACGTCGGCCGAGAAGAAGCCGTTGTTGAGCTTGGTCGAAGCCCGCAGGTTCATGTTGGTAGACAAGTACCGGCTCGGCGTCACGGTCGGCCCGCCGTTACCCGCCATGTAATTGTTGCCCTTGGCCCACTGTCCGCCATAATCGAAGACAAAATCGTCACTGGCGACCGAACCGCTGAAATTGTTGCCGAAGGTGTCGCTATTGCTGCGGAACATGCCGCCCAGCTTTCCGGTATACGCCATCTCCCCCGCCTTGGCGAAAGCCGGCGCCGCCGGATCGACCGAGATGGTGCCGCCGATGGAATCGCCGCCCTGACTGACCGGCGTGATGCCCGCCATGATCGAGGCCTTGCCCACCGACGACGGGGCTACATACGACAGCGCCGGGTTCATGTGGTTGCTGCAGGCCGAGGTGATGTTCATACCGTTGACCAGGACCTTGACCCGGTCGTCCGCCATACCGTGGATGACCGGCAGGCTCGATACCCCGCCGGCGGTATAGGTATCGACGCCAGGCACGTCCTTGAACATACTCGCCGTATCCATGGTCTGCGCCTTTTTCTCCTCCAATACCTCCTGGGGAAGGTCCGTGGTTTCCGTGGAAACCTCGTCCTCGGCGCTGTACACGGTGATCTTGTCCAGCTCGACCACATCCTCCGCCTCTGCCGCAGCCGCTTCGGCGCAACCCAGGACGATCAATAAGGGAGCCAGTGTCCAAGCGGCACCACGGGGGCACCGATCGGAGCCGGCGGCATGCCCATGGCCCGGAGAGAACAACGAACGCGAATACTTTTCCATGGTTTTCCTAGACCCGTTACGAGAGGAGCGGCTTGCTGGCATTACAACTATCAGGCCATTCGATTTTTCAGTAAAAACAATGCCTCAGAAATTTACCTCGCCTAGAATTGAGTCATATCACACACAAAATAAGGCTTATGACTCATACCAGCACATTATTCAGCCGACTTGCGACGCCGCCGGAACTGCGCCCATGGCCGTAACATCAGCTTTCGTGCCACCTAACAGCTACAGTTAACAAGTTGATTTTATTTGCAACTTCACGATTCTCTGCTATGAATTCTTCCACAGAGTGCGGCAGTTTCCACAGATTGCAAAAAAACCGCGGCTTTTGCCGCAGCTCACCTCCTAACTCACCCCGCCGAACAAAACGAGTACGGCAGCATGCTGCCGTCCCTCTATCTGGCTCCGGCGAACCTTGGAGGCTAATTTCCAGACTCTGGCACTGCTCGCAGCCTACGGCCTCGCTATTTTCATCCGGTCCCAGCACCCGCCCGAAGAAATGCGTCGCTGGCATGAGAGACTCGTCACCCCATGACGACACCGGAATAACTCTGCAACTGGATCTCGGCCCGATGGCCGGCGGATGAGCTCAGCGTTCAGCTTGCCGATGGACTCCCATGGGACGTCAAGCGGGCTCGATGCCAGGGTTCCGCATGAAGCACCGCCGCTATAGCAACTCCAGCCGCGAAGCGCTGGCGCTTCGGCGAGGCCTTATTTTTCGGAAGCGACTGTCAGCGCTAGGCATGGTTAGTGCTTCCCGCTTTCTGAGCCGAATGCGCTTTGGCGCCGCGGTCTTCATTACCGTAAGATAATGTGTCGGTTCCTTATCCTCCGCATGCTTCGAGAACTCCCTCAATCATGAATTTCCAAGAGTTCATCCATATGGGCGGCTATGCCGTCTATGTCTGGACCTCCTACGGCTTAGGCCTTGTCGTGCTCGCTCTCAACCTGATCGCCCCCTTGCGCCGGAACAAGGAAGTGCTGACTAGTCTCCGCCGCCAAATCAGGCAGGAGTCCCGCTCATGATGACGCCGCGCCGCAAGCGCATGCTCTGGGTGGCACTGGTCGTAGCCGGCGTGTCGATCGCCGCGTTTTTCGCACTGACCGCCTTTCAGAAAAATCTCCTGTATTTCTACACCCCTTCACAGGTGGCCTCCGGCGAAGCTCCCAAGGGCTATCCGTTCCGGGTCGGTGGACTGGTGGTGAAAGGTAGCGTGAAACGCGAACCCGACAGCCTCACCGTCCGCTTCGAAGTCACCGACGGCCCGAACGCGGTGCCCGTTCTGTATACCGGCATCCTTCCCGACCTGTTCCGCGAAGGGCAAGGCATCATCGCGGTGGGCCAGGCCGACGATTCCGGCACGTTCCAGGCTTCCGAGGTGCTCGCCAAGCACGACGAAAACTATATGCCGCCCGAAGTCGCCGATTCGCTGAAGAAGAACGGCCAGCTCCCAGCCGACTACACGGAGTATCAGAAGAAATGATCGCTGAACTTGGCCACATCGCCCTGATCATGGCCTTGGCGATGGCCCTGCTGCAGGGAACCTTTCCTCTGCTGGGCGCTTCGCAGGGCGTGAGCGTCTGGATGAACGTCGCAAGACCGGCAGGACGGGCTCAGTTCCTGTTCTTGCTGATTTCGTTCGTAGCGCTCGCCGCCTGCTTCGTCAACAACGATTTTTCCGTGGGCTACGTCGCCCGCAACTCGAACAGCACCCTGCCGCTGTATTACCGCATCGCCGCAGTGTGGGGCTCGCACGAGGGCTCCATGCTGCTGTGGGCCACGATCCTGGGGCTGTGGACGGCGGCAGTCAGCGTGTTCAGCCGCAGCCTGTCCGAGGACTTCCTGGCGCGGGTGCTGGGCATCATGGGACTGGTGAGCATAGGCATCCTGGCTTTCATCCTGTTCACTTCGAATCCCTTCGAGCGTCTGGTTCCCGCGCCTTTCGACGGCGCCGACTTGAATCCTTTGCTTCAGGATTTCGGCATGACGGTGCATCCGCCGATGCTGTACATGGGGTATGTGGGGCTGAGCGTGGCCTTCGCCTTCGCTCTCGCAGCCCTGCTAGGCGGCTCGCTCGACGCGGCTTGGGCCCGCTGGTCCCGGCCCTGGACCTTAGTGGCTTGGATATTCCTGACCGGCGGCATCACGCTCGGCTCGTGGTGGGCTTATTACGAGCTAGGCTGGGGCGGCTGGTGGTTCTGGGACCCGGTGGAGAATGCCTCCTTCATGCCCTGGCTGGTCGCCACGGCCCTGATCCACTCGCTGGCAGTCACCGAAAAGCGGGGAGCCTTCAAGGCCTGGACCGTGCTGCTGGCAATCTTCGCCTTTTCCCTGAGCCTTCTGGGCACCTTCCTGGTCCGCTCCGGCGTGCTGACTTCGGTGCATGCCTTCGCCTCCGATCCTACCCGCGGCCTATTCATCCTGATCCTGCTCGCGATCGTAGTAGGCGGATCGCTGCTGGTGTATACGCTGAAGGCGCCGGGCGTCCGAGACGTGGCGCGCTACGGCTTGATCTCGAAAGAGAACCTGCTGCTGCTCAACAACATCCTGCTGGTGACCGCTTCCGGCAGTATCCTGCTCGGCACCCTCTACCCGCTGCTGCTGGATGCGCTGAAGCTCGGCAAGATATCGGTCGGCCCTCCGTATTTCGGCGCGGTGTTCGCCCCTCTGATGGCGCCGATCTTCCTACTCGCCGGCGTCGCGCCGATGTTCGCATGGAGGGACAGCTCGGTCGGACGCATCCTGCACCGGGTCCGCTATCTGTTTCCGGCGAGTTTCGCAGCGGGTATCGCGCTAGCCGCCTTCGCCTGGAACGCCGCCGATTTCCAGATGATGGCAGGCCTGGGCGCTGCATTCTGGCTGGTTGCAAGCGCCGGCTTGAGCCTGTGGACCCGCGTCCGGCTGCGCGGCGGCTGGATCGACGGGCTGCGCGCCCAATCGCCTAGCGTCTACGGCATGACCGCCGCCCATCTCGGCATTGCGGTGTTCCTGGTCGGCGCCGTACTGTCCGACCGCCTCAGTCAGGAAAAGCTGGTGCGGATGGCTCCCGGAGACAGCGTGACGCTGTCCGGCTACACCTTCAGCTTCCTCGGTACGGAAAAAGTACAGGGGCCCAACTTCTCGGCCCAGCAGGCAAGCTTCCGGGTGGAGCGGGACGGCGACACCTGGGAACTGAAACCTCAAAAGCGCAACTACAAGGTCCAGCGCAACATGATGACCGAAGCGGCCATCGATCCGGGACTGTCGCGCGATCTCTACGTCGCTCTCGGTGAACCTTTGGACAAGGACGCCTGGAGCGTCCGGCTTTACGTCAAGCCGTTCATCCGCTGGATTTGGGCGGGCGGCTTGTTCATGATCGCGGGCGGACTGTTGTCGGTCAGCGACAAGCGCTACCGTTTAAGGCTACGCGAAGCCGCCGCCGTTCCGGAACGGGCCGCAGCCCGCACAGCCTGATCCACTCGAACTCAAGCTATGGCTACCCTACGCATGCGATTCGCTTTACCCCTGGTCGTCTTCGTCCTCCTGGTCGCCCTGCTCGGCGTAGGACTCACACTAGACCCCCGCGAAGTGCCCTCCCCGCTCATCGGCAAACCGGCACCGGCCTTCTCCCTGCCCCAAGTGGCGGCGGCCGACCGGACCCTGAGCCTGGATCAGCTCAAGGGCCAAGTGTTCCTGCTCAACGTCTGGGCGTCCTGGTGCGTCTCCTGCCGCCAGGAGCATCCGGTTCTGGTGGAGTTCTCCAAACGGAACATCATCCCGATCTACGGCCTCAACTACAAAGACGGCCGCGACGAAGCCCTGGCTTGGCTGAAGCATTTCGGCGATCCCTACCGGGCCAGCGCCTTCGACGAGGACGGCAAGATGGGTATCGAATGGGGCGTGTACGGCGTGCCGGAAACCTTTCTCGTCGATAAGCACGGCGTGATCCGATACAAACAGACCGGCCCGGTGACGCCGCAAGACCTGGAAAACAAGATCCTACCCTTGATCCGCGAATTGCAGGGGGCCGCATGAACCGACTGATCCTCTATTTTTGCGGCCTCCTGGCCTGCCTGCCCGCGGACGCCATGGAAGTCCGCCAGTTCGACGATCCCGCCAAACAAGGACGCTACGAAGACCTCATCAAGGATTTGCGCTGCCTGGTCTGCCAAAACCAGTCGCTGGCAGACTCGGATGCCGAGCTCGCCCAAGACCTGCGCACCGAGGTCTACAACATCATTCAAAGCGGCAAATCGAGCGAAGAGGCCGTGCAGTTCCTGACCGACCGCTACGGCGACTTCGTCCTGTACCGGCCGCCGTTCAAGAGCATCACGCTGCTGCTCTGGTTCGGGCCCTTCCTTTTGCTAGCCGGCGGAACCTTCTTCCTATGGCGGCAGGCACGGCGCCGAGCCGAGCCGGCGCCGCAGGATCTTGAACTATCCGCCGAAGAGCGCCAGCGCCTCCAGCAGCTGAAAGACCGATTCCAGGGGTAATCATATGATTTCGTTTTGGGTGCTGGCGGCGGCTCTGCTGCTGGCCGGCTATGCCTTTTTCCTACCCGCCCTGCTGGGGCGCAAGTCCACGCCCGGCGTCGACCGCGCCCGGCTCAACTGGCTGATCAACCGGCAGAAGCGGGAAGAACTCGCGGCCGAAATCGGTGACAGGAACGCCGCCGAGCAGCTTGGCGACGATTTCGACCGCGACCTTTTGGCCGACCTTGCAGCCTCCGAGGCGCCGCCCTCCAAACCGGAAGGCGGCGCCGGACGGACCTTGCTGATCGCCGTGCTGGCGGCCTTACCGCTCGCCGTCATCGCCATTTACGGCGGCCTCGGGCGCATGGATCTGATCGCCCATCCCGCCGCCGTCTCGGGCGGCAATCAGGCCATGACTGCGGGCGATCTGCAAGCCAGGATCGACCAGCTCGCCGAACGACTCAAGCAGCAGCCCAACGATCTGGACGGCTGGCTATTGCTCGGCCGTTCGCTGATGGCGGTCCAGCAGATGGACAAGGCGGTACAGGCTTACGAATTCGCGCTGAAGCTGGCACCCGAAAACCTAGACGTCCAGGCGCTCTATGCCCAGGCGCTGGGCGAAGCCAATCAGGGCAGCCTACAGGGGAAGCCGTCCGAGATCATCGACGGGATACTCCAGCGCAACCCCAACCACCTGCATGGCCTGTGGCTAGCGGGGCTAGCCGCGGCAGAGCTCGAGGACAAGGGCAGAGCCGTGGGATACTGGAGCAAGCTCAAGTCGCTGATGCCTGCGGGAAGCGAGCAGGTTCAGGAGCTGGATAAGCTCATCGCGGAGATGGGCGGCGGCCCTTCCGCTCCGGCAGATACACCGGCGGCGTCCGGCAAGAGCATCCGGGTGAAAGTCAGCCTGAGCGCTGAATTGAAAGAGCGCGCAGCCCCAGACGACGTGCTATTTATTTTTGCCCGAGCGGCGGAAGGCCCGCCGATGCCGCTGGCCATCAGCCGTAAGAATGCCGGCGACCTGCCCACGGAGATCACGCTGGACGACGGCATGGCCATGGCGCCGGGCATGAAGCTGTCGTCCTATCCGCGCATCGTCATCGGCGCGCGGATATCCAAGACTGGCAACGCGATGCCCTCGCCCGGGGACCTGCAAGGTTTAACCGCCCCGCTGGAAGCTCAAAATGGCGGCAGCTACGCGGTGGAAATCGGACAAGTCGTGAATTGAGGCTAGAGCCAAGCCGCACCCTGTAATTCGTCCCGCGCTTGGCCTATCATCGTTTGCACCACTCACCGGGAGCAAAGAAGAACATGAATACCAAGCCGGTCATCGCCATCGCCTTCGCATTGTCCGCCATGCTGACGAGCGGCTGCGCCAGCATACGCGCTCGCACCGATGTGCTGCCCAAACAGGGCTGGACCGTCTATCCGGGCGCTCAGCAAGGCGCTAAGGACATCAGCGCCGGCGTCAACGGGAAACTGCCCTATCCGGGCTGGATGCATGTCCTGCTGGTGCCAGCCTTCGTTGTCGACTTACCGCTCGGCACCGTCTTCGACACCTTAGCCCTGCCCTACGACCTTTACCGCATCAATAACCCGGAAGACTTCCCCAGGGCGCGCAAATGATTCCCGCGACGGCAGGAAATACACTCCAGCGATGCCGTCACGCCGCTCCGTACTGATATTTTTCCTGGCTTCGGTCGCCCTGGCACCGGCGGCGCCGGCCTATGTGCGCCCACCGACAGTCCCTAGCACCCACCCCCGCGCATCTGGGCAACTTTTGGTAGCCCATCCGAATATGCCCGCCAATATCTTTGCGCATACCGTGATATACCTCATCAGCCACGACGGCGGCGGAGCCATGGGCCTCATCGTCAACCGTGTTGCCGGAGCGGGGCCTTTGGGAAAATTGCTGGGGGCTTTCGGGCTTGCATCGAAAGACCGGCGCGAAATCAAGTTGTATCTAGGCGGGCCGGTTGAGGTCGAACGCGGCTTCGTACTGCATTCGGACGACTATGCCGGCGCCAGCACGCGGGTTCTGGGCAAAAACCTATCGCTTTCGACCGGCCCGGATATTCTCGAGGCCATCGCGCACAAACGCGGCCCTGAACGAACGCGCATCCTGTTCGGCTATGCCGGCTGGTCGCCAGGCCAATTGGAAGGCGAGATCGCCCGGGGCGACTGGCTGCTGGCGCCGGCCGACCCCGCACTGATCTTTTCCGACGACACCGACGCGATCTGGGACCAGGCGCTCAAGCACGCGGGCCTGAACCTCTAGCACGCACGGGCCTATGGCGCTGGCCGCGACGCTGCCTTGGTTTCCGCAACGCGCACGGTGTCGGAGGGCGGCCGGACCTCGGCTGCAAGCTCCAGGTCGATCTTCAACCGTTTGGCTGCGGATTTCGCTTCCTTAGCATCCTTGAACGGCCCCGCGACGACCTCGTAGCCCTCGCCACTTTTCACCGCGCGGGCAGGAATTGGAGGCCCCTGATGATTGAGCACTGCGGCCATCCGGCGGGCACTCAGTTCCTCCTTCGTCGTCGTCGCCCTTACCAGCCAGCCGCCGCTAGTTTCGGCAGGCGGCTGCGGCCGACCGAACCAGACTGCGGGGCGCTGAAGCGCTATCGCTTGGGCTAAAACAGCCGAAGCGGGTGCCGAACTCGCCCGGATCGGCTGGGGGATGCCCCTCGCTTCGGCTAGCACCTGCTCCACCCGCGCCCAGTCCAGAACTATGCCTTCTTTCTTTTCCAACCGCTTCAGTTTAGCGCTCAGCTCACCCTTCAGCTTGGCTTGGCTCAGCTCTTCATAAGGCGCATGCGCCTCCAGGTAGACCTGCCCGCCCTTCCGGCCAATCAAATAAGGCTGGTTGACGACACGCACCGGGGCTCCGGTCTTCACCTCTGGAAACAGCGCTGCGATATCCTCCGGATACAGCCGCAGGCAGCCGTTGCTCGCCCGAAAACCGATGCTGTAAGGCTTATTTGTACCGTGGATTAGGTACTGCGGCCGGCTCAGATACATGGCGTAATCGCCGAGCGGATTGTCGGGACCGGCCGACACGGCCGCCGGCAATGGATCGCCTTTCAGCGCATGGTCCCTGCGGATATTCTCGGTAGGATACCAAGTCGGAAACTCGGTCTTGCGCACCACCGACATGTTGCCCGTGGGCGTCGAGCGGCCCTCCTTGCCTATCCCGACCGGATATGTAGACACTGCGCTTTCGGCGGACTGGGAAGGGAAATGATACAGCCGCATGGTCGCCAGATTGACCACCACGCCCTTGCGGGGTGCCTCGGGCAAGACGAATTGCAGCGGCAGGATCACCTGGCGGCCGCCCTCCGGTACCCAGGGATCGATCCCCGGATTGGCCTCGGACAATTCCTGATAGCCCAACCCGTAGTGCCGAGCTATGTCCGACAGCGTATCGCCGTCGCGAGTTTCGACGGATGCCAACTGCCCGACGATATTATCCTCGCCGGTTAAGCTAAATTGGTGTTTCTCGACGGCAAGAGGCAGCGGCGGCGGAGGACTCGGGGGCGCCTCGTGTGGCTGCGGGCCGAAGGCGCAGCCTCCCAGCGGGCCGCTGAACGCGGCGACGAAAATCAGCCGCAGCGGCAAACGGAAAGTGAAATCGCCGGACAAGCGGCGAACCAACGGGAAAACGAAGAAAAGTGAGGTATTCATACCGAGTGTAACAAGCAGCATGCATGCCAAACGCGGCTAACGCCCCCGCTCGGCAACCCTCGTCGGGCGGGAGCTCGTCGCCTGCCGCATGCTCCCGGCCTCTCCTCCGCCCATACGCCTTGCACGATTCGCTCAAGGTACATTGTTGTCGATCTTTTCCTCGAAGCTCTGTTCCTTGGGCTGGGACGCGAAAGAGCCCGTCGTACGGCACGCGACCAGCCGGCGCGCTCCCCGTTCCCCCCAGGATTTAAACGCTTGTTTCACATCGTCCCACTCGTGGAAATCGCGGACATCGAGCTTGCCGACCCGCTTGTCCGCTGCGGCGTAAAGACGCTGCCCCGTCAGCGAGTCGAGGATTTCGAGTTCAAACGCCGCATCCCCGGTAAACAGGGCCTGCCCGGTACTCTCCGAATAAAGCGCGGCGGGTGCAGTAACATAGGGCGCCAACACCGTACCTTCCTTGAGTAAGACGTTAGCCTTCTCGGCCTCGGTCAACGCGAAGCGTATCCGCATCACATCCGGCCCAGGCTGGGTCACCACCTCCAGCTGCGCCTTATTCACAACGTCAAGCAAAGTATCGGTGCTGAGCTTGCGCAGCATGTCGCGATCCTTAGGTTCGAGTTTCTGCAACCAGGAGTCCCCCGCTTTGGCCCATAACGCGGCCGGATCGAGCATCACCTTGGTGTATCTCCGGCAGTCCGCAGCCGGATTGGCATAGACGAGCAAGGGCTCGCTCCCGTTCCCTTTGCGCAAGCTGGAATAGCTGCCGAGAAATCCCGACGGTTCGATGTCCCGCGCCTGCTTGGTCGCACTGCAACCGGCAAGCGCCGTCAAAGCGGCAGCCGCCCAGACGGCTCGAAGAACTGCGCGGATGGAAAAAACAGGATATGACGGCATCGTTCTCTCCCTATATGCCATGACTGATTTTAAGACGGCAACGATGGGTGCCAAACCGAAGCTCAGGCATTCGGACTATTGACGACTTGGTAGACCACGTCGCTGCCGCTGTAGAACGGGCGGTACCACACGCCGCCAAATTCGTAGTACTTGGCGCCTTTGACGGTATGGGTCGCCGCTCCGTTCGGAAGCGAATTCACGGTCAATCCAGGCGGCGGCATGACCACGGTGTAGCCGCTGCCGGACGGCGAATAGAACGCACCGCCGCAGTCGGAATAAGGCTGCTGCCCGCTGTAGACCGTGGTACAGGAGGGCGGCAGGCTGTTGACGGTAGCCCCCAGCGGCGGCGGCGTCACCAAGTATCCAGAACCTTGCGGCAAGTAGTAAGCGCCGTTCGAATAGTAGTAGGTGTTGTTCTCGACCACTACAGGCGTCGAATTGCGAGGAACCGAAGACACCATTTCGCCGATCATCAGGCCTTCCATCATGCCCATCATAGCCATGCCCCCGTAGTAACCGCCCCAGGTGCCGCCGATGAATACCGGCCCGTAATAGCGGCCGCCGCCATAATAGTTGTCAGAGTTCTTTTGCAACTGGGTCGCCTGCTCGTAATGGTACTGCGACATGGCGTCCTGCTGTTTATAGGCGTTCTGCTGCACGGTGTTGATTTCTTTGTCGCGATTCTGCTGAGCGGAATTTACTTCGCTGTCGCGGTTCTGCTGGCGCTGATCCGTGGTACCGCCCTGACCATCCTCCCGCCGCTGGCCGTCATCACCCATATCCCGGTTGGCACCTTGCCTCCAATCGTGCCCGGCACCGTCGGCGCCGTCCGAAGCCCGAACGCTGCCGAGCCCGCCGCCACCGAAACTGCCGCCGCCTATGCCGGTACTACCGTAGCGCTGCCCTTCGTCGCCGCTCGTGCGCTGGCCTTCATCGCCGCCGGAGCGCTGGCCGAAACCGCCGCCGCCGACATGGTCGCCGAAACCGCCACCGCCGAAGCGCCCGCCACCGAAACCTCCTCCGCCGAAGCCGCCACCTCCGAATCCGCCATGTGCGTCGGCAAGCTCCAAGGGGCTTACGCCGGCCAGCAGCAGGCTCAATACTGCAATCCGCAAACGATTATCCGATCCATTACCTCGATTCATGATCTTGTCCTCCGCTCGTTTCAGGGCGCTTTCTTCGACAGGTCTTTCTTGCTGGGTTCCACGGCCTTGAGGAAACCGATGCGCTCGGCCTTAGACGGCAGCGCAGCGTTGAAGGTGGAATCCGGCAGGCGGGTGGCGAAATCCCAATCGGATAGCGTCGCCATGAACTGGGGCGCACCGGGAAGCGTTTTATAGGTAATGACGAATTTGCGGAGCAGCGGCAACTTGCCGTCCTCGATCCAGAGTTGCCAGTCGACGTTCCTGCCGACGAAAGCGAGATGGTGGCAGGACGCGCCTTCTACGCTGCTCAGACCGACATAGAAACCGAACATCGCCTGCTGTTTCAGCACCGCGTAGGGGTCGCTGTACAAGAGATCGGACAAGGGCGGCGTGAAGCCGAGCTGAGAGATCAGATAATCCAGGGTGGCATCGATGCCAGCCGGGGTCTGCTCGGTCGCGTAGGTGCCGTAGGCTTCATCCAGAAGGGTAAAGGTTTTGCCGTCGTACCAGAACCGCTTCCCGCCCACGTCGGTCCGATAGCGGACTCGGAAACGATCCGGCCGCCGCACCGCGATGTCGTCTGAAGCCGCAAGCTGAATTTTC
Organism: Methylococcus sp.; assembly: GCA_028688525.1. Taxonomy (GTDB): domain Bacteria; phylum Pseudomonadota; class Gammaproteobacteria; order Methylococcales; family Methylococcaceae; genus Methylococcus. The sequence goes on from JAQTYA010000010.1 coordinate 35,991, forward strand.
TGGCCCGACGCGAGAATATCGTCGTACAGCACATCCACATGCACGCCAAACTCCTTGGCCGACTTGAGATAGTCCCCCATTTCTCTCAGCAGCTGGTCCACCTGCGCTCCGATCACCGGTTCCGGCGCGGTATCGGCAGTGGCTGCGGGTTTCGGGCCTGGTTTATCGGCGGCCAGGCCCCCGCCGGCGCAAGTCAGCAGACCGACCAATGCCAGAGCGCCGGAACGGCATAAGCCTTGTTTCTGTTTCACCATACTCTCCTTCGACTAGAGCAAGAAAAACGCTGCGGCCGGATTGCTCGCATCCACCACAAGGGGGACTAGACGATCCGGCCGGTCCGGACATCTCAAGGCTTGGGTTTTTCGGCGCCCGAGGTCCAGGCAGAAAGTTTATTCGCCGCCCTTTCGCACCAGGCGTCTATAGCGTTTTGGGCATCACCCCACTGCCACTGGAAGGCATTGGAGACATTTCCGCCGCCGATACGGCGCTCTACCGCGAGCGCCAACGTTTGGCCAGTGGCGGAATCCGTAACCTTGGCTTCCGCCTGAGCACCGCCGACGAAGGGGAAAGTGTCCGTTGCCAAATAGTTCAGATTGGACAGCATATGGGCCTGCGGAACGATCATCGACACCGAACGCAAGCCTGGAGTCGCAGCCTCAGCATCCGTCATGGCCACATCCAATTTCAGGACGCCGGGACCGGGACGATCGACGACCTGCATCTTCTCGCCGATCTTTTCCTTGAGCTTCTGGTTGAAGTAGTTCACCAGATCCTGCTGATCGGAAGCGGATACTTGAGTCGTATCTCCGCCCCAAAAAGTCACGGGACTCACCATGACCTTGCTGTACTTGGTCCACTCCGCCTTCGGATTGGTATAGCGCAACGCCACACCTTCCTCGGGGCCCGGCGACAGCTTGGAACAATCGCTGCCCAGGAATGCGCATTTCAGTCCACCCGGTTTCAGTTCGGCCTTTTGAGTGACCGAACAGCCTACCAGCGACAGCAGGCCGATGCCTGCGACGACGGATAGAATCTCCTTGATGCCGCCAGCAGCGGCAAATGCAGACTTTGCTTCCACCTTTAATCTCCTTCGAGTAGAACGGCCGAGAACGTAACAGAACGAAACCAACGACGCCGCCGAGCGACATACCCAGATAAGCCTACAACATCGCCCCAGGACCGGAAACCCCCGTAGAACACGGAGTTGCGGGCCGCTGCCCGGCCTAGCGCGGTGTTGGCCCCGGAGGGAAAGCCGCGAACATCTTGGTGATGGCCTGACCGGCCAGGGCTTCGTTCTTGGCGGGATTGTCGGAAATGGTTTCGTGAGCCACGCCTCGCCAAAGCGGCCGTTTGGAACTGCCGTCCAAGATGTCCACGATCAGGGTGCCCTCCCGAAAAGTGGTCACCACCGTATTGGCGGGGCCGAGATTCTGGTTGAGCACCCAGCCGTCGTAATACGTGTCACTGCGCTGCTCTTCCTTCGTTAGTATTTCAGCGTCCAGAGCGGCATCCCCCTTACCCTCGTGGACCCGGCGCCAGCCTTTGGAACGGAGCACGGCATCCACCAGTTCGACCACGCGCCGATCTATCGCCGCGTCGCCGGAATCCGGTCCCTCGATCCAGAAATAAGTCCGGTAGCGGGAGAAATCGGCTCTCCGATCGAAGTCGGTGTTGACCTCAATCCCAGCGCAACCCGTAAGCAGCGCCAGTGCGGCGCCAATGAACATGCCTGCTGTTCGCTTCATGCTTTTCCTTGTGAGTAGGATCCCATGTCCAGCTGCCGGATCGCTCAGGTTCTCGGCTGCGACAACTGCATGCCGACCAGCCGAGCTACCAGAATGGCGACATACATCTGGCCAGCGATCGCCTCAGTGTAAGACAGCATGCCCGCTATCCGGCTCAGCGGCACGATGTCGCCATAGCCCACCGTCGCCAATGTGATCAAGCTGAAATAAAGATAAGCCGGCGCCACAGGATCCAGCGCGCACTGCGGGGCCCCGCAATGGTAGGAACCCGGAGCCAGCGTTTCCAGCAGGAAGTGCGCGTTGGCAAAAGCGAAGCCCATGAGCAGGTAAACGCTGACCGCGCCGTAGAGCAAGCTGGCGGAGACGTGCTCGCGGCTGGAAAAAATATCGCGCGCCAAGGCAAGAGTGACTCGCGTGAAGAACACCAGTGCAGATGCCAGCCCTACCACCGTCAGCCAGTAAGTCTCCGGCACAAACAGCTTCGCCCAGCCGGTCAAGAACATGCAAATCGCAATACCGACCGTGACCGCAATTTGCACTCGGGTGCGTCCGGTAGACAAGGTGCCGCTGATGAGCACGCCGATCATGATCAACTGCTCCAGAATCCGCACCGGCAGCCGCTCAGTTACAGCGCTGATGACCAGCAGCACGATCAGCGTTGCCAGCAGATAGACGTAGTAATGCGGACCGCGGCCGAAGCCGAGCAGTCCGTGCAAACTTTTGGATTTACTGCGTGCTGGAGCGGTCATGGGAGAGCGTTGGGGATACTTGAAGCTGTAGAAACGTCGCCAGAATTTAGCGGAAGAGTGTACCCGTTATTTTGCGGACTTCTTGTGACCGTGCCTGCTATGGGCGCCTTTTTTTCCTTTCTTCGCTGCAGGTTCCGGAGCCTTGCTCGCCTTGGTCTCGGGCTTCAGAGCTTTCAGCTGGGCCTGACGCCAATCGCTGACCCGCTGCAGCGCCTCGTTGATTTCGCCCGGCGGCATTTCGTCCACCAGGGTATTGCGCGCTTCCAGCGCATCGGCGTGGCCGTTGTCCGCCGCCAGGGAATACCAGTAGTAGGCTTTAATGTTGTCGCGTATCACGCCTTCGCCCGCGGCATACATAGACCCCAGCACCGCAGCCGCTCCCGGCTCGCCCTGCTCTGCCGCCTTGCTGAACCAGGCGGCGGCTTCGTCCGGATTTTTATCCAAACCCAAACCGTAGTAATAGAGGATGCCCAACTTGCTCTGCCCGACCGGATCGCCGCGCTCGGCGGCCTGTCGGTAGCAACGCTCGGCGGCGGCATAATCCTGCTCGACGCCCAGGCCCTTCATGTAGAGATTACCGAGATTGACCTGGGCCTGACGGTCGCCCTGCTCGGCCGCCGCCTTGAACTCCCGCAACGCGGCGGGGTAATCGCCCCGCTCGATGGCTTTCAATCCAGCGGCTCCGTCGGCGTACGCCGCGCCGCAAAGAAAAACCGTTAGAAGCCACGCCGCAAGATACCTTGAGGAAGCGCGGCGAGTAGGGGCTTGGCGCTGGGGCCTGCGTGGGAAAAACATCGTTGGATTGGCATACCATCAAGTCAGATCGAATACGCACAGCATACCGTACGTCATTCGCGCGGTTCACACTCAGCAGATAATCGGCAAAGCCGTGGCCGGAGGTGAGGGGAAATTCGCGTATGGCGACGCCGCGGACGGCGAGGATGTTGGCCCGTCCGGCATTGACGACCCACCAGCCGGCAGCTGTCAGCAACTCGTCGATGGCGTTTCGGGTTTCGCCTTCGGGTGTTCGATAGCCCTCATCATCCATCGGATTCGGAGGCCCCTGTGCCAACTGAAAGTGCGATTTTGCCGAACTGCGGCGCTTAACCCGCCGCGAGCCAGAGCCGCAGACGCAGCATCCACTCCGGCGTGAAACCCACGCTGCGGGAACGGATCGTGCCGTCCGGGCCGAGGACGAAGAATGCCGGGACGCCGCGGATGCCGTAACGCTCGCCGTTGACGCCATCCGCATCGAGTACGACCCGCCAATCCAGGCTGCGGTCCTTAACATAACGTGCCACTTCGGCGGCATCGCCAGACTGAAACGCCAGCGTGAGCACTGGGTAATCCCCGGCCAGACTGGAGACTTTACCCTCCATCGCCCGGCAGATCGAGCACCAGCTAGCCCAAAAATAGACCAGCACGGGCCGCCCGCGCAGAGAATCCAAGGCCGCGGGCCTGCCGTCCAGGGTAGGCCCTTCGATGGCCGGCGCGTGACCGGATGCCAGATCGCGGTTCAGAAAGGCCTGCAGCGCGAAGAACAGCACGGCCGCCGCTCCCCCGACCAGAAGACTGCGCCAGCGGGAGACCATCACGGAAAAGAAGGATCGAAACGCTGAATCAGGCCGCCGCCGTGGGTCTTGAGCCACTGCCGCTCCTGCCGCCAGCCGGGCAAGTGGGCCGCCACCAGCGCCCAAAAATCGCCTGAATGATTGCGATGGCGGATGTGGCAGAGCTCGTGCACCACCACGTATTCCAGCACCGAAGGCGGCGCTAGTCCCAGCAACCAGTTGAGGTTCACGTCGTTCTTAGGACCGCAGCTTCCCCAGCGGGTGCGCATGCTCTTGATGCGCAGCTGGCGCGGATAGAGCCCGTGCGCCGCCCCGTGCCGCTGGACGCAGTCCGCCACCCGTTCGGGTAAACGGCGCTTCATCCAACTGAACAGCGCTTGGCGTACATAGCGCTCCCTTTCCTCGCCGCAAGCCGGCGGGAGTACGACGCGCAAGCCTTGCTCTTCAAGCGAAACCCGGACCCGGCCGCCGCTGCCTTCCTCGACGAACAGCGGCGTTTCCCGTCCGTCGAGAGGCACACTGCCGCCTGCGGCCGGAAAGGCCTCGGCCTGAACCTGCCGCAGTTGCGCCAGCCGCGTCTGCATTTCTTCGAGCCTCGCCAAAGCCCAGCCGCTGTGCTGACGGACAAAGGCTTGTACCGAAGATTCCGGCAAGCGCTCCGGAGCCACCACCTCGACGCCGTCGGGACGGATCACCAGCCGCAGATATTTTGCGCGGGCGCTGCGACGGATGCGGTAGGGCGGGAGGCGGTGCATGGAAATGCCGGCGCTATTGGGCGGGAAGAATGGCAAGGACGTGCAGCCCCTTGTCGCCCACTGGGCGCTTCCAGGTGACTGTGTCGCCGATTTCGGCATTCAGCAACGCCTTAGCCAGGGGAGAGACCCAGCTGATCTTGCCGTGGGCCGCATCCGCCTCATCTTCGCCGACGATGGTATAGCGAAGAATGTCGCCGGCCTCGTCTTCCAGCTCGACCGTCGCCCCGAAATGAACCCGGTCGGCAGACTGTATCGAAGGATCCACCCGGATGGCTCCGGCGACGCGTTCGTCGTAGTAGCGCAACTCTCGCTCCACATGCCGGAGCTGCTGTTTAGCTCCCACGCTATCGTCGCCCAGTAGGCGCCGCCGCTCCTCTGAGAGTTCGGCAACCTTGGACTGAAGCTGGGCCAACCCGGCGGGCGTCACGTAATTCGGATGCGGACTGACCGGGCGCTCCGGCGCACCGTCGTCCAGTTCTTCCCCATCGGATTCCTTACGAACGCACGGCTCATGTTAGTTGTATTCCGGACGAATGAAACAAACGGCAACGGAGCATACCCCCGCAACCGCCGGGAGACAAATGGGCGGTCACGAAGTGCGCGCAGCAGACCCGAGCAGTTCCGTCGCCAGCTCGGCCAAACGCCGCGAACCGCCGCCCTCGCCCAGTGCCCTCTGGATTTCGGCCAGATCGCGCCTCATTTGCAGAGCATAATCGGGTTCGCTCAGGATGCGGAGAAGCTCGGCGCCGACAGCTTCCGCATTAGCCTCATGCTGGATGAATTCCTGCACGATCTTCCGCCCCGCCAGGATGTTGGGCAGGCCGATGAATGGGATCGTCACCAGCAGCTTTCCGAGCCAGTAGCTGAACGGCGCGAGCTTGTAGACGATGGCCATGGGCACACCGAGCAAGGCGACTTCCAGAGTCGCGGTGCCCGAGGTCGTCATCACGGCGTCGCAGCAACCCAGAACATCGTGGCGCCGCTCCTTGACCACCCGCAGCGGCAATGCCGACGCCTTGAGGTAGCCGTCCAGCAACACGTCGGAGACCGACTGCGCCTGAATCAGCACGAAACGCACATCCGGCCGTTCCCCGGCAATCCGCTCGGCAGTCTGCAGCATTAGAGGCAGGAGGCGGTGAATTTCATTGCCGCGGCTGCCGGGCAGGAGAGCGACCAGGGGACCGGATTCGTCCAGCCCCAGCTCCCGCCGCATGTTCTCCGCATCGGCGACTGGCGCGATCTTCCCGGCCAGGGGGTGACCGACATAGGTCACCGGAATGCCATGCCGCTCGTAGAAGGGCACTTCGAACGGGAAGATCACGGCCATGTGGTCGATCGCCCGGCCATAGTCCTTGACCCGGCCCGGACGCCAGGCCCAGACCTGAGGGCTGACATAGAACAGCACTTTGATGCCTGCCGCCTTGGCTGCCCGCGCTAGGCGGAAATTGAATTCCTTGTAGTCGACGCAGATCAGCAGATCGGGCCGCTCGGTGCGGGCCAGTGCCTTCATGGATTCGAGGGCTCGCTGGATCTCGCCGTAATGGCGGGCGATTTCGGTCAGCCCGATGACGCCGAGGCCGGTCGAGTCGACCCGGATGTCGATGCCGGCCTCGCGCATCGCGGAGCCGCCCATGCCGATGCCGCGGATTTCCGGAATCAGGCTCCGGAGTTCGAGGAACATCGCGGCGGCATGCTGGTTGCCGGAAGCCTCCCCCGCGACCAGCATCACCAGCGGAGCACGCTCAGCCATTAACCGCCTGGCGCACCACATCCGCGATCTTGCGGATATCCGCTTCCGCCAGTTCAGGGAAGATCGGCAGCGAAACGCAGCGCGCCGCCACCGCCTCGCAGACCGGCAGGCTGACGTCGGCGTAATCCTGCGCGAACACGTTCTGCCGGTGCAGCGGCACGGGATAGTAGATCGCGCAGCCGATGCCGGCTTTCTGCAGCGCTTCCAGGATGGCGTCGCGGCGATCGCTCAGCAGGGTGTACTGGTGGTAGACGTGCACACCGATGCCGTCCTCGTAGGGCACTTCGGCGATGTCGGCCATCAGCTCCGAATACAGATGTGCCGCCCGGCGGCGGTTGGCGTTGAATTCGTCGATGTATTTGAGCTTGACCCGCAGCACCACGGCCTGCAGCTCGTCGAGCCGGCTGTTGTAGCCGATCACGTCGTGGTAATAGCGTACCTTCGAACCGTGGTTGCGCAGCATCTTGATCTGTTCCGCCACCTCGTCGGAGTCGGTCGTCACCAAGCCACCATCTCCGTAACAGCCCAGGTTCTTGCTGGGGAAGAAACTGAAGCCTGAGCTTAGCCCTAAACTGCCGGTCTGGCGGCCGCCGACGGTGGCGCCGAAGGACTGCGCGCAGTCTTCGACGATCTTCAGCCCGTGGCGGCCGGCTATGGCCTGGAGCCTCAGCATGTCGGCCGGCTGGCCGAACAGATGCACCGGCATGATGGCGCGGGTTTTAGGCGTCACCGCCGCTTCGACAGCCACGGGGCAGAGATTGAAGGTCTTGGCGTCGATGTCGACGAACACCGGCTTGGCGCCAACGTAGCGGATCGCCTCCGCCGTCGCGATGAAAGTGAAGGGCGAGGTGATGACCTCGTCGCCTTCGCCGATGCCTGCGGCCAGCAGCGCCAGATGCAGCGCGTCGGTGCCCGAAGCCACGCCGATGGCGTGCTTGACACCCAGATATGCGGCGGCCTCCTTCTCGAAGGCCTGCACATTCGGCCCCAGCACGAAGGCGCAGGATTCCAGCGCTTCCGCCAGGCCGCGATCGATTTCCGGCTTGAGGCGGGCGTACTGGGTCTTGAGGTCAACCATAGGGATCATGCGGTACAACTCCTAAGTTCTTAAGCTTTGAGCAAATTCGTGATTTCGATGGCGGTCGCCAGGGCGCGGCGGCCGGCCGATCCGGACACCAGCGGCTCGCGGTTTTCGCGGATGCAATCGAGGAAATGGCGGATCTCCTCCATCAGGGCGTCCCCGTTCTCAAACACCGATTCCTCGCTGAGGATTTCCGGCACGCCGGGGAACATCTCGCCCTCGCCCTTGCAATGGCGGGCCAGCACACGGTTCTGGAAATCGACCGACACATAGGCGTTGGGCATGAACATGCGCATCTTGCGCTCGACCTTCAGGCTCACTCTGCTGGCGGTGACGTTGGCGACGCAGCCGCTCTTGAACTGGAGACGGGCGTTGGCTATGTCGATGTCGCCGGTGAGCACGGCCACGCCCTTGGCGTCGATGCGCTCGACCTCCGAATCGACCATGTCGAGGATGATGTCGATGTCGTGGATCATCAGGTCCAGCACCACGCTGACGTCGTTGGCGCGCGGTTTGAACGGTGCCAGCCGGTGCGATTCGATGAACAGCGGCTTGTGGTGGTCGAGGTCCAGCCCCAGCACGGCGGCGTTGAAGCGCTCCAGGTGGCCTACCATGAGAACGCGCTGCTTTTCCTTGGCGATCCGGATCAGCTCGTCGGCTTCCTCCACCGTCACGGTGATGGGTTTCTCCGCCAGCACATGCGCGCCGGCCTCGAGGAAATCCCGGGCGACACGATGGTGCAGGCTAGTCGGTACCACGATGCTGACCGCATCGACCTTGCCCAACAGGGGACGGTAGTCGGTCAGGCCTTCGACGCCCAGGCGGTCGCCGATCTCAGCCGCAGTGACGGGATCGGCATCGACGACAGCGACCAGTTCGCAGCCCGGCAGGGCAGCATATTTTTCCGCGTGGAACTTGCCTAGATAGCCCACGCCGATCACGGCACATTTCAAAGCACTCATGAGATAGACCGATAGTTTGGAATTATTCCGCTTCGCGCCCTTCCAGCTCGAAGAAAGCCAGGGTACCGCGCTTGGAGCTTGCACCGAACCAGGCGCGGAGATACGCCAGTTCGGGAGTGTCGGGCAGACCGTCGAGCGTGCCGCGGGCGCGCAAGCGGCGGAAAGCAACCGACACAGCCTTGAGCCGGTCGCCGTCGATCCCGGCGCGGCGCATACCGACCAGATTGAGACGGTAATGCAAACCGGGACGGCCGCCGACCATGGCGTAAGGAATCACGTCCTTGTTGATACCGGCCAGCCCCTGCAGCATCGCCAGGCTGCCGATGCGACAGAACTGATGCACCATCACCCCGCCGCCGAAAAAGACGCAGTCGTCCACCCGGCAATGTCCGCCCAAGGTCGCACCGCTAGCCAGGATGTTGTGATCGCCCAACACGCAATCGTGGCCGACATGGGTGTTGTTCATCAGATAATTGTTCGATCCCAGCCGGGTCGAACCGCCGGCCTTAGTGGCGCGGCTGATGGTCACGCCTTCGCGCAGGACATTGCCGCCGCCGAGTTCAACGTAAGTTTCGGTAGCGGGATCGAAGCCCAGATCCTGCGGCAGGCCGCCGAGCACGGCATGGGGATGGACGACATTCGCACGTCCCATCCGGACAAAGGAATGAATCACGGCATGGGCGCCGATCTGGCAGCCATCGCCGATCTCGACATGGTCTTCAATCACGGCGAAGGGCCCCACGCTGACGTCGGCGCCGAGTTTGGCCGTTGCGGCGATACAGGCGGTGGGATGGATGCTGGACATTTCTTGCTACCTCCTCAGCCCCGCGGGTGACAGCGGGTATGCAATTCCTTGAGCCGCTCCTGGGCTACATGGGTGTAGATCTGCGTCGTAGACAGGTCGCTGTGTCCGAGCAGCATCTGCACGACCCGCAGATCGGCGCCGTGGTTCAGCAAATGGGTGGCGAAAGCGTGGCGCAGGGTATGCGGTGACAAGGGCTTGGCAATCCCGGCCTGCATCGCATAGCGCTTGATAAGATACCAGAAGGCTTGGCGCGTCATCGGCCCGCCGCGGTCGGTGACAAACAAGTAGTCGCTGTGGCGCCCGCGCAGTACAGCCGGCCTCACTTGCTCCAGATAGCGCTCCAGCCAATCCAGAGCTTCTTCGCCCACCGGAACCAAACGGTCCTTATCGCCCTTGCCGCTGACTCTCACCACTCCCTGACGCAGGCTGATCTGGCCGAAGCTCAAACCCACCAGTTCACTGACCCTCAAGCCGGTGGCGTAGAGCACTTCCAGCATAGTTCTATCGCGAAAGCCCAGATGCGCGCCCACATCGGGCGCAGCCAACAAAGCCTCCACCTCCCTCTCCGTCAGCGTACTGGGCAGGGACCGTCCCAGCTTCGGCGCTTCGATCAAGGCGCTGGGATCGCTGGTGGTTTCACCGCGCCGCAGCCGGTACGCGCAAAAATGCCGGATGCAGGAAAGCACGCGCGCCGAAGTTCGCCCCTTGCCCTTCTGACGGTGCCGCCAGGCCAGATAAGATTCGATGTCCTCTCCGGCCAGGCAGGTCAACTCGGAACGCCCGTTCTTCGCCAGCCATGCCGCAAACAGGCTGAGATCGCTCCCATAGGCCTTCAGGGTGTTGCCGCTCAAACCTTCTTCCACCCACAACGATTCGACGAAGCGCTGAATCGACTCGCGGTCGGCCTCGCGAAGTTCACCGGCCTCAATCGGCCCCTCACTCATGCTTAGCCCGGAAAAAACAAAGGGCGGAAAAACCGCCCTTCATTCGTAACGACCGATCACCCCGCGCAAAACGCCGGCGATCCGTTAGATCTTTTCCTTGATGCGCGCGGCCTTGCCTGCACGATCGCGCAGGTAATAGAGCTTCGCGCGCCGCACGGCGCCTCGACGCTTGACTTGAATTTCCTCGACCTGCGGGCTATAGGTCTGGAACACGCGTTCTACACCCTCGCCGTGAGAAACCTTGCGCACGGTAAAAGCGGAATTGTATCCGCGGTTGCGCTTGGCGATGACCACGCCTTCAAAGGCTTGCAAACGCTCGCGAGTGCCTTCCTTCACCTTCACTTGAACCACGACGGTGTCGCCGGGGCCGAATGCCGGGATGACCTTCTGGCCCATCCACTCGGTTTCGAGCTGTTGAATGATGTTCATGAAACTAACCTCTGTTCTTAAGAGTTTCAAATTCTTGCTTGAATTCGTCCAGCAGCTCCTTCTGCTCCGGAGTCATCACACGGCAGGCCAGCAAGTCCGGCCGCTTGAGCCAAGTCTTCCCCAGCGCCTGCTTCAGTCGCCAGCGCCCAACTGCGGCATGGTTGCCGCTCTGCAACACTTCGGGAACCTCCAGCCCCACGACACTCTCCGGACGGGTGTAATGAGGATGGTCCAGCAACCCTTCGGTGTAAGAATCCTGTTCCGCAGATTCGGCATCGCCGAGAACGCCCGGCAAGAGGCGCACTACAGCATCGAATACGACCAGGGCAGCCAGTTCGCCGCCGCTCAGTACGTAGTCGCCGATCGACCATTCTTCGTCGATCTCAGTCTCGATCAGGCGCTCGTCTACACCTTCGTAGCGCCCCGCCACCAGAATCAGGCCCGGCGCCATCGCAAAACTGCGCACCGCTGCCTGATCGAGCCGGCTGCCCTGCGGGCTCATGAGCACAACCCGCGCGCCTGGCGCCGCTGCGGCCTTGGCGGCTTGGATGGCGTCCCGCAAAGGCTCCACCTTCATCACCATGCCTGGACCGCCGCCATAAGGCCGGTCGTCCACCGTACGGTGGCGGTCAATGGTGAAATCACGAGGATTCCACACTTCCAACATAGCTCTGCCGGTAGTGAGCGCCCGCCCCGTCACGCCGTACCGGGCCGCATCCCGGACCATGTCCGGGAACAGGGTTACGATGTCGAAACGCATAGCCGCGCCGGCAAACTCAAAACTCGGAGTCCCAATCGACTACGACCCGAGACTCCGCCAGGCTCACGGACCTGACGACCGCCCCCTGGACGAACGGCACCAAGCGCTCGCGATCGCCCTGGACAACCAGCACGTCGTTGGCGCCGGTGTCCATGACGTCCACAATCTGGCCGAACTCGACGCCTTCCAGATTGACGACCCTCAAGCCGATCAGATCGACTCGGTAAAACTCCCCAGGCGCGGCGGGAGGCAACTGGCTGCGGCGCACACTTATCTCGTAGCCTTTCAGCGCCTCGGCTGCTTCACGGCTATCGATGCCTTGCAGGCGCACGACGACGAAACCTCCGTGCTCGCGCCCTTCCAGCACCTTAAGCAACCGTTCAGCGCCGTCTCGCCGCAATACCCACGGCGTATAGCCGAACACATTGCTGCGGGACTCGGTGAAAGAGACCGCTTTCACCCAACCCCGCACGCCGAACGCGCCAGCGATCCGGCCGATCACGACCATAGGATCGCCGATCGCATCCCCCGGCATCAGGCCGATTGCTGCTTCTTGAGTTCCTTGATCAGGGAGGCCACGCGATCCGAAGCCTTGGCGCCAGTACCGATCCAATACTCGATGCGGCTCTCATCCAGACGCAGGCGCTCTTCCTGGCCACGCGCGATCGGATTGAAGAACCCCACGCGCTCGATGTAACGGCCATCACGCTTGCTACGGCTTTCCGCGACCACCACATGATAGAAAGGACGCTTTTTCGCGCCGCTGCGCGCTAACCGGATGCTTACCATGCCTTTGCCTCTAATCAAACCGTACGGAGAAAACGGCGTATTGTATTCGATCCTGAAGAATTGTGAAGCCCCAGAAAGCTCCGCGGAAAGAAAATCTGGGTTAAACGAACAAAGCCCGGCATCGAATCGATGCCGGGCTTATCCTAAAGAAGTGGCGGAGAGAGAGGGATTCGAACCCTCGATGCAGCTTTTGACCGCATACTCCCTTAGCAGGGGAGCGCCTTCAGCCTCTCGGCCATCTCTCCAAAAACTTGGGGGAAAAATCAGTCGCCGTCCCGATCCGAATCAGCCTGCTGCTCTTTCTTGATCCTTTCGTAAATTTCTTCACGATGAACCGACACGTCTTTGGGTGCATTAACTCCGATGCGTACCTGATTTCCTTTAACGCCCAGAACGGTGACAGTGACCTCATCACCGATCATCAGGGTCTCACCCACTCTGCGAGTCAAAATCAGCATAAACCCATCCTTTGTCCATTGCCCACACCAAATTGACAAGAGCCGTAGCAGCCGCCTCGCCAACCCCACCGATCAGGCGCGATCAATCTACCAGGTGGCGAATGGTATCAGCTTTCGGCCAAAGGATAAAGATTCGGGCGCCCGTTCTTATGCCGCATCCGGCTCGCGGTCGAGATTAAACGCCTCATGCAAGGCACGCACTGCGAGTTCGAGATATTTCTCGTCAACGACGATCGAGATCTTAATCTCGGAAGTCGAGATCATCCGGATGTTGATACCCTCTTGCGCCAACGCCTCGAACATCTGGGCGGCGATGCCTGCATGGGAGCGCATGCCCACACCCACCAGCGACACTTTGACGATCTGATCGTCACCGGCGACTTCACGGGCGCCCAAAGCCGCGCTAGTCGTCTGCAGGATATCCAGCGCCTTGCGATAGTCGTTGCGATGCACGGTAAACGTGAAATCGGTCGTCCCATCCTCCGCAACGTTCTGGACAATCATGTCCACTTCGATATTCGCATGTGCAACGGGCCCCAGTATCTGGGATGCTACGCCAGGCTTATCCGGCACGCCCTTGACGGTCAGTTTCGCTTCGTCGCGATTGAAGGCGATACCGGAGATCAAAGGTTTTTCCACGCTTGCTTCCTCGTATGTAATCAGTGTGCCGCAGCCTGCCGCAAAGCTGGACAGAACCCTCAAGGGTACATTGTACTTGCCGGCAAACTCGACCGAACGGATCTGCAGCACTTTGGAACCCAGGCTCGCCATCTCGAGCATCTCTTCGAAAGTGATGCGATCCAAGCGGCGCGCCTTCGGTTCGATCCGCGGATCGGTCGTGTAAACGCCATCCACATCCGTATAAATCAGGCATTCGTCCGCCTTGAGCGCCGCAGCGAGAGCTACGGCAGTGGTATCGGACCCGCCCCGCCCCAGCGTCGTGATATCGCCCGCCTCGGTAATGCCCTGGAAGCCCGCCACCACCACCACTCGGCCGGCAGCGAGGTCCTTGCGCACACGGTCCGTGTCGATGTCTATGATGCGGGCCTTGGTATGGGCGTCATCGGTCAGGATTCGCACCTGTCCGCCGGTATAGGAGCATGCCGGACAACCCTCGGCCTCCAGGGCCATGCACAGCAGCGCTATCGTGACTTGCTCGCCGGTGGACAGCAAGACATCCATCTCCCGAGTACTGGGGCTTTCCTGGATTTCGTGCGCCAACCCTACCAGCCGGTTGGTTTCCCCGCTCATCGCCGACACCACGACGACGATGTCGTCACCCCGGCCGCGTGCCTGGACGACGTTCTTCGCTACGTTCTTGATACGCTCCGGCGCGCCGACCGAGGTGCCGCCGTACTTGTGTACAAATAAAGCCATGATCGATGTCTGTTACCTTCAAATCCTTAAGAAGCTAGGCCTTGAGCGTCTGCCGCACCCACTCTGGAACGCTGTCAAGGGCGCTCTGCAATTCTTCCGGCCGGTTACCTCCGGCTTGGGCCAGATCAGGCCGACCGCCGCCCTTACCGCCGACGCGAACCGCCACGCTGTTGACCAGATCGCCGGCGCGGATACGGCCGGTCTGGTCTTTGGTCACGCCGGCGATGAGGCTCACCTTATCGCCATCGACCGAAGCCAACACGATGGCTGCACTACCCAGCCTGTCCTTGAGCTGATCGACCAAGTCGCGCAGAGCCTTGGCGTCGGCGTCGCCGACTCGCGCCGCCAGCACCTTGACGCCGGCAACATCGACCGCCAGCGGCGCCAAATCGGAGCCCCCCGCCCCGGCCGCTTTGGCCTTCAGCCGCTCCAGCTCTTTTTCCAGCGCACGAGTTTTCTCGAGCATCTGCTCGATGCGCTCCTCCACGGCATCGCGCCCCGTTTTCACACGCTCCGCCAGACGCTGCAGCAAACGCTCGGTCGCCTCGACGGCTTCCACAGCCGCAGCGCCGGTGACGGCCTCGATGCGGCGCACACCGGCGGCGACGCCGGTTTCACTGACAATTTTGAACAGACCGATGTCGCCGGCTCGCCGCGCGTGAATGCCGCCGCATAGTTCGGTGGAAAACTCGCCGATCCGCAGCACGCGGACCTCGTCGCCGTACTTTTCGCCGAACAAGGCCATGGCGCCGAGCTTCATCGCATCGTCCTTGGCCATGACATCGGCCAACACATCGGCGTTACGGCGAATCTCACGATTGACCAGCCGCTCGATTTCTTCGAGCTGGGCCTGAGCGATGGGTTCGAAATGCGAAAAATCGAAGCGCAAACGCTCCGAACTGACCAGGGAGCCCTTCTGCGCCACATGCCCGCCGAGTATCCTGCGCAAAGCCGCGTGCAGCAGATGGGTAGCGGAATGATTCAAGGCCGTGGCTTGACGCAGCACCTCTTCGACTTCGGCGCGACAAGCCGCATCCCGGAGCAGCACCCCCTCGCGCAGCTTACCCCGGTGCAGGATCAGGTCGCCGCCCTGTTTGCGGGTATCGGCCACTTCGAATACCGCCGAATCGCTGCGGATAACGCCGCGATCACCCACCTGGCCGCCGGATTCGGCGTAGAAGGGCGTCTTTTCCAGCACCACCACGCCTTCCTCGCCGGATTCCAGCCGGTCCACCGCCTGGCCGCCGCGCAGCAGCGCCAGCACCCGCGTATCCTCGGCCAGATGCTGGTAACCGGTGAATTCGCAGGCCACGTCGAGATGGACTTCATGCGAATAGTCAACGCTGAAATGGCTGGCTGCCCGCGCCCGCTCGCGCTGCGCACCCATAGCGCACTCGAAGCCGGCCATGTCGACCTGCAAGCCATGCTCGCGCGCCACGTCCGCGGTCAGGTCGACAGGAAAACCGTAAGTGTCGTAAAGCTGGAACGCGGTCTCGCCCGGAATCACCTTCTCGACCAAATCGCGCATGGCAACGTCGAGAATTTTCATGCCCTGCTCCAGGGTCTCGGCGAAGCGCTCCTCTTCCTTGTTGAGAACCTGCTCGACGTGCCGCCGGGACTCAACCAGTTCCGGGTAAGCCTGGCCCATTTCCGCACACAGCGGCCCTACCAGTTTGTGGAAGAACGGCTCGCGGATGCCGAGCTTATAGCCATGCCGGATCGCCCGGCGGATGATCCGCCGCAGGACATAGCCGCGCCCCTCGTTGGAAGGCAGCACGCCATCGGCGACCAGGAAGGCGCAGGATCGGATATGGTCGGCGATCACGCGCAGCGAACTGTTGGAAAAATCTGTCGTACCCGCCAGATCCGCCGCAGCCTTGACCAGACTCCGGAACAGGTCGATGTCGTAATTATTGTGCACCCGCTGCATCACTGCAGCGAGCCGCTCCAGTCCCATGCCGGTGTCCACCGAGGGCTTGGGTAAGGGCGTCAGCGTGCCGTCGGCGGCGCGGTCGTACTGCATGAACACCAGGTTCCAGATTTCGACATAGCGGTCGCCGTCCTCTTCCGGCGTGCCCGGCGGGCCGCCGGCAATGGAAGGGCCGTGGTCATAGAAAATCTCGGTGCACGGCCCGCACGGACCGGTATCGCCCATGGACCAGAAATTATCGGAGGTGGCGATGCGGGTGAGACGGCCCGGATCGACCCCGACCTCCTCCAGCCAAATCCGCTCGGCCTCCTTGTCTTCGGCATAGACCGTGACCCACAGCCGCTCCGGCGGCAGTATGAGCACTGCAGTCAGGAACTCCCAGGCGTAAACGATTGCGTCGCGCTTGAAGTAATCGCCGAAGCTGAAATTCCCCAGCATTTCGAAGAACGTATGATGGCGGGCGGTATAGCCGACATTCTCCAGATCGTTGTGCTTACCGCCGGCCCGCACGCAGCGTTGCGCCGTCACGGCGCGCAGGTAGGGACAATGCTCGCGGCCGAGAAACACGTCCTTGAACTGCACCATGCCTGCATTGGTGAACAGCAAGGTCGGATCATTCGCCGGCACAAGGGGGCTGGAGGCAAGGATGCTGTGGCCGCGCTCTTCGAAAAACTTCAGGAATCGCGCGCGTAATTCCGCACTGGTCATACTCGAAAACACCAAATCTTCAATCGCTATCGGAAAAATCGTCGGCCGATCCGAGCCGCTTCAAAAAATCTTGGATCTGGGATGGCGTGAAACCACGCTGCATCAGGAATTTCGAACGGGATGCCCGCTCCTGCGGAGTCGCCGCGATAGGCTTTCCACGGTATTTCCTGGCATAGACGCGCTCCATCTCGGCCTGCCAGGCAGGATCTCCCACTCCCGGCAACTCGGCTTCGACTCCGCGCAAGCGCAGCTCCTGCCTGATCCTGTTAACTCCGAATCCGCGCGCCATCCGGCTGCGGACGAAGCTCTCGGCGAAACGCTCTTCGCTCTGCCAGCCTTGGCCGGCGCATTCAATCAATATGGCAGCTATCGTCCCGCTCTCGAAACCGCGAGCAGCGAGCTTGCGTTCGAGCTCCGCCCGGCTGTGCTCGCGCTGCGCCAGCAGCCGCAGGCAAACCGCCCGCGCCGCATCAAGCGGATCGGCTTCGCTCAGAACTCGCTCTCTTCCGCCGCGGCACGCTCGGGATGCTGAGCCGTCGCCAGCGCTTTCTCCCGTACCGCCGCCTCGATGGCGCCGGCGACTTCGGGATGCTCCTTGAGATACGCCCTCACGTTGTCCTTGCCCTGGCCGATACGGTCGCCGCCGTAGCTGTACCAGGAACCGGATTTCTGCACGATCTCATGGTTGACGCCAAGATCGATGAGTTCGCCCTCGCGAGAGATGCCTTCGCCGTACAGAATCTCGAAATCGGCGACGCGGAACGGCGGCGCCACCTTGTTCTTGACCACTTTGACGCGGGTTTCGTTGCCGACCACCTCATCGCCATTCTTGATCGCACCGGAGCGGCGGATGTCGAGCCGCACCGAAGCGTAGAACTTGAGCGCGTTGCCGCCGGTCGTAGTCTCCGGATTGCCGAACATCACGCCGATCTTCATGCGGATCTGGTTGATGAAGATCACCAGCGTATTCGAGCGCTTGATGTTGGCAGTCAGCTTGCGCAATGCCTGAGACATCAGCCGGGCCTGGAGACCCATGTGCGAATCGCCCATCTCGCCTTCGAGCTCGGCCTTGGGCGTCAGCGCCGCCACTGAATCGATCACTACCACGTCCACTCCGCCCGAACGCACCAGCATGTCCGCGATCTCCAGCGCCTGTTCGCCGGTGTCGGGCTGGGACACCAGCAGATCGTCGAGATTCACCCCGATCTTTTCGGCGTACACCGGATCCAGCGCATGCTCGGCGTCGATGAAAGCCGCAGTGCCGCCGGTCTTCTGCGCCTGGGCGATGACCTCCAGGGTCAGCGTGGTCTTGCCCGAGGACTCCGGACCGTAAATTTCTACGATGCGGCCTCGCGGCAAACCGCCGCAGCCCAGCGCGATATCCAGCGCCAGCGAACCGGTGGACACCACCTCGATGTCCCGGACCGCCGCGACGTCGCCCATGCGCATGACCGATCCCTTGCCGAACTGTTTTTCGATCTGGGAAAGGGCGGCACCCAAGGCCTTGCGTTTGTTCTCGTCCATCCGGGTTCGCGTCGAAAGTGGAAAGGAGCATTATTCCATAGCGGTCATTTCCGGCATAGTCCGGAACCGCTTTTCAGCATGCCGGCCATAGGCCGAGCCGGCGCTCGAAATCCGCGACTCCACCAAAACTACACCCTCTACCGGCCAGCGAACCGGCGCTTTCAAAGCCATGGCCGACCAGTCCGCTGCCGCCTTGCGGGCCAGCGTCATATGCGCCCTGAAAGGCCGCCGCTCCAGCTCGAATCCGACTTGGCTCAGGCAATCGGTCAAAGACCGGACCAGATCGAGCAATCCCGGCGGCACCTGTGTCGCTCCCAGACACAGAATCCGGTTGCGCCGCCAGTATTCCAGCCGATCCAGTACCAGCTCGAACGCCTGCGGGTCTAGGCCCTGGATTATCGCATCCAGTTCCGGGAGACGGCTGGCGGGCACCGGCCCCAAAAACGCCAAGGTGAGATGCAGCTTGTCCGGCTCTACCCAGCGCCCGCTCAGCGTCCGGCGCAGTCCACCAACTATCTTGCGCAACTCCTCACGGACCGCCTCGTCCGGCCAAAGCGCGAAAAACAGCCTCGGCGGCTCAACCGGAACAGGCATCGATCAGCCCTTCCAGCGCCGCGACCACCGCCTGCCGCCGCACTGCCTCCCGGCCGCCGTCGAACCGGAATCGCCGCATCACGGGCGCCCTTCCCGCCAACTGCCAGGCCAGCCAGACCGTGCCCACCGGCTTGTCCGGTGTACCGCCATCCGGCCCGGCGATACCGCTGACAGCTACTGCACAATCGGCCCGGCTATGCGCCAGCGCTCCATCCACCATCGCAGCCACCGTCTCAGCGCTCACCGCGCCGTGCCGGGCGATGACAGCAGGCGGCACACCGAGCAGTTCCTGCTTGGATTCGTTGCTATAGGTCACGAAGCCCCGCTCGAACCAGCCCGAACTGCCGGAAACGGACGTCACGCACTGGGCGATCCAGCCGCCGGTGCAAGACTCCGCTGTCGCCAGCTTGCGGTGGCCGGCGGAAAGCGCCCGCCCCACACTCACTGCCAAAACCTGGAGATCGTCGCCCTCGCTCATCGATGTCCTCGAGCATCCAGCCACGCCACGACGCTGCCAATGACCCACTCCGGATCATCCAGAGGAAGATCGTGCCCCGCATCCGGATGGGTCTTCAACGGTAGCCTCCAATGCCGCGCGATCGCCACAGAGCACTCCGGACTGACCAGCCGGTCGCCCAGACTGTTGAGCAGCAACACAGGGGCGGCGGGAGCCGCGGAGGGCGGACGGTAGCGAGCTGCGGCCCAAAGCTGGCGGAACACGTTGGCGCGCCGGATCGGATGCCGACGGTAGGCCTGCACGCGCGCTTCGACGCGGCGAGAATCGCCCGCGGCGCTGCGGCTGGTGAGACGCAGAATGGAGCGCTCCCGAGCCGCAACATCGCCCTGCAGCACGACCCCGACTACCGCCGGCCAGGCGCGCCAGTTCAAACGGCGGTACAGCGGGCTGAGGCTGCTCAGGCTCGAGTTGATCAGCACGGCACCGGCGATTTCTCCGGGATGGCAAGCGATCCACTCCAGCGCCACCATCCCCCCTAAGGAAATAGCGAGGAGATAGCGCGGGATGCCCGTATTCGCACCCAGTTCGGCACGGACGGCTTCCATCATTTCGCGGATGGAAAGCGGGGACGCACGCTGCCAATGGCGGCCGTTGCCGGGCAGATCGACGAGCCGGACGCGGGCTCCGGGCACGGCGCAGGTGAAGGCCTCCGGGAACTCATCCCAATGCGCGCTTTCGCGGACCAGGCCTCGGATGAACACCCACTCCGACGGGGCGATCCCGTCAGACATACCAGTAATCCAGGCCCTGCTGCATCAAGCGGTGGCGCTCGCCCTCGTCCAGGCCGGTCCAGGGCTCCGGCGAACGCACGGCACGATAGAGCAGGTCGAACAGGAACAAGTGGCGGCGCAAGGTACGCCTGACGCGGTGCGGCATGCGCGGATTGAACACGCCCAGGATCGAGAACAACTGGCTCCAGTTCTTGCGGACCCAAGCCCAGGAGCCCAGTTCCAGCGTAAAGGGGATGAAATGGCCGCCGCTCTGCTGCGCGCGGTATTCGTCGTAGAGGTAATCCCACAAATCGCCATGTGCGAGATACTGGCGCGACTGCGGCTCCATGCAGTAGATGTGGTTGTGGTGGGTGCGATCGAGCAGATGCCGCAAGGCCACGGCTTCGGGCAAATTCGGGAACGGCTCCAGCGTCCGGGCATAGGGGAACCAGAGCCGGTCGACCCGACCATATCCGGAATGCACATCCACGCTAAGAGCGACCCGCGCCGGAAAGATTTCCCGCCGCACGAAATCGCACAGCGCCTGCGCCTCGGTCTGCATCGGAGCCTCTGCCGCGCCCTGATACCAGGGCAGACTCGCCGAAAGCCTCTGGCCCGCGAACAGATGCCAGCGCGGCAGCCCCTCGGCCTGTACCGGCGCGTTGCGCATGAGGTCGACGAACTCGCCGTTGGAGCGGCGCTTCAAATACATGCCGACCGGGTTGACCAGCGGCACGATCAGCAGCCGGGTCTTCTGCAGCATTTCTCGAGTCACCTCATCCCAGCGGGCTAGTTCGAGGATGGTGCGCAGATAGGCGATGACTACGCGGGTGCCGATGCGCTCAAGGCCATGCACGCCGCCGAACAACGCCAGCACCGGAATGGTCGGATCGGTGGGGCCGAAACTTATCGCAAGCAGCGGAAAGCTTTCCTCCCCGTGCCGCAGCTGCGCCAGCGTTTCTACCCGGCCGAGCTCAGGAAACTCCTTCAGGTGTTCCACCAACAGCAGTATCTCGCGCAGCTCCGGCAAGCCGCGCAACATATTGCGGGAAAGCAGGGACGAGCAGCCCTCTGCCGGAAAAACGTGCTCTTGGGATACGATCATGGCGCGGGCATTGTAAATGTATGGAGGCGACGGTCAACCTGGACTCACAGCGTTTTGAATACCGACTGTAACACTACTTTTGGTACGCTAACGGCGGACACTAAACCTGGACCGCCCACTAAAATATAACTGCCCGGGAGAACCTCTTGATGCCAACCGATACCGACACGATTGCCCGAGACCCAGCTCAGACCGCCAAGCGGCCGGCTCGCTTCGCCCGCTGCATTTCGGCGCTTTTAGGCGTAATGGCCACGAACCCCGGCCTCGCCGACTGGGCGGAGCAAGGCCCCGGCCCGACCATCCACGGCCAGACCGAAGGCCTCAAAGATACGCACAACCCTGTGTCGGGCGCCATCAACGGCATCGTCCCCGACCCAGTGAATGCTAGCGTCCTTTACATCGGCACGGTCAACGGCGGCATTTGGAAAACGATCAATGCGAAAGATACGTCACCGAGCTGGACACCCCTGACGGACACTCAACTGCCGGCGCTTTCCATCGCCTCGCTGGCCGCCAGCCCCGTCAAC
The DNA here is from genome assembly GCA_028688525.1 of Methylococcus sp. GTDB lineage: Bacteria > Pseudomonadota > Gammaproteobacteria > Methylococcales > Methylococcaceae > Methylococcus. Next base: position 57,781 of record JAQTYA010000010.1, read on the forward strand.
CGCAACGTGCTGTTTGCCGGCACTGGCAGCACCAGCTCCAACGGCGGCGAAGGCAATCCCGGCTTCGGCATCGCCCGCTCCGATGACGGAGGTGCCACCTGGAAGGCACTGGCGGCGGACATGTTCAAGGACAAGCGCATGACCAACATCGTACCGACGGCGCTGGATAACGGAAACGTGGTGCTGGCGGCCAACTTCTACGAAAAAGGCGGTGTCTATCGCAGCACCAACGGCAGTGAACAGTTCGAGCGCGTCTCCGGCAAGGACGGATCGGGACTGCCGGATGCCGGCGTCAGCAGCCTGATCGCCGACCCCGCAGCCCCGCAACGGTTCTACGCGGCCATCCCCGCCCTCTTGCCCAGCTTGACGGGCAATGCATCGCAAACCAATACCCAGCAAGCCGGCATCTACCGCAGCGACGATGGTGGCCTCACCTGGTCGCGCACCGGCACTGCGCCGGTAGGCGGCCCTGACCTTTCATTGCGTATCCTGCTATCCCTGCATAACACCGAAGGCAACAATGTGCTCTACGCCGCCGTGGCCGTCCAAAAAAAGAAAACGGACAAAAAAGGGAAGGAGGAAACCAAAGACGTATGGGACAGCGTATTCAAATCCCCCGATCAAGGGACAACCTGGACGAAGCTCCCGGACATACCCAATGTGTCCCCAGGCGCACAAGCCTCCATTCACGGCGCCCTGCTCGCCGATAGTGCCGACCCGAAGGCCGTATACCTCAGCGGCGATGTCCAAACCGGACCGGCCGACGGCGAGGGTATTTCGGTAAACAATCCGAACGCCCTGGGCTGCACCAACTGGAGCGCCAATGTCTACCGCTACAACGGCAAAAAATGGGAACCCGCCGTCTGCAACGGCGCCAACGGCACATCGCCCCATGCCGATTCGCGGAACATGGCATTCGATGCCGACGGCAATCTCCTCCAGGCCAACGACGGCGGAATCTATCGGTTGGTCGAACCCAGCAACCGCAAGCACCGGCGCTGGGTTTCCGTGCTGGGAAATCTCCGATTGGCAGAGACCATTTCCGCGGCTTACGACCCCCTCAGCGGCTTGGCATTCGGCGGCACCCAGGACAACGGCTCCGCCGCCCAGACGGCGCAAAACGACTTCTCCTGGAAGTCGCTCAGGCAGGGCGATGGCGGCGTAGTCGCCGTAGACACGGACCTGAACAGGCATCCGGGCAAGTCGATACGTTATTACACCCCTCCCTATCTCGAAAACCTCACCCGCTCGGCCTGGAACGCACAAGGCCGCATGATCAAAGGCTCGGAGAAATCCAGCGAGCTTCGGGTGAAGGGGACCGGCAAGACTTTGCAGGAAGTCGACAAGAAGGTGCAGTTCTACGACCGCTACGTCCTCAACCTCATCGATCCGAAACGGATGCTGATCGGTACGACGAGGCTTTACGAGTCGTTCGACCGCGGCGACCTGCTCGATGCCATATACGCTGGCGACGGGTATGTAAAAGCGCTGGCTTACGGCGGTCGCAGACAGGGCGCCGAATTCGAGGACATTTTGTATGCGGGAACCAGCAGCCAGCAGGATCCCGAGCCCGAAGACGACAATGATCAACAATCCGCCCCTTCCTCACCCAGCGTCGACGCCCATGACCAGGCCGAGGGAGCAACGGTCGGCCAGATTCTGCACCGCGCGAATGGGGGCGAGAAAGTAGCCGCATTGAGCACCTATAAGGGCAGCGGCGTCGTCGATCTCGCCATCGATCCGCAGAACTATCGGAACATCTTCGTCGCGGACGACAAAGACCGGATTTGGGCCTCTTTCGACGAAGGCCAGACTTGGAGCGAACTCACCTCGAACCTAAAAAACTTTCTGAAAGGCCCAGTCAAGACGCTCACGGTGAAAGGCGCCGACTCCTACTCGCAGGACACCGTGCTGATCGCAGGCGGAGGCTACGGCGTCGCGCAGCTGCGAAAACCCGAAAACCAGGGAGTGTGGGCAACCGTGGATAAAGGCTTGGCCAATACGCTGGTCAACGACCTGCGCTATGACGGCGAAAACCATGTGCTTGTCGCCGGCACCCTCGGGCGAGGCGTATGGACCGTGAACTTCAAGTAAGCGGCCAGTTCCCAATCCCGGCGGCGAGTTCGCTGCCGGGCAATCGGAATCCAGCCCTCCCGGTGCTCCGACCGAAACGCTGTAGAATCCTCTTCTGGCTTTCGGCATAACGGAGACATCGCGGTGATAGAGCGACTCCATCCCACCTGGAGGGGCAAACAGGCGCTTTGCTCTGCATTCGTTTTCCTGACGCTCGCTTGCGCCCCCTGCTTCGCAGACCAAACAAGCCTGGAAGCCGGTCTATCCGACGCACTGAACGGCGAGTTGAACTATCTGTTCGGTTTCGTCGGCCAACATCGGCTCGACCCGCACAGTTTCGACGCTGCCCGCATCAGCGGACTCTTAGACTTCGTCGGCCGAGCAAAAAGCGGGGATGTCCTGCGCCATGCCGAAGAACACGATGGCGCCGCCTCGGCCTACTATGAAGCGGACATCCGCCGCAGCCTGGACCACCTCCTCCGCCTGACGTACAGCAACGATATCCCTTCCGTGTTCACCGCGCCTTCCACAGTGCGTACCGAGCGCTGGACCGCGGTCGACGCGCCCGGCCGGAAGCTGCCCGAATTCTGGACTCAGCCTGCCCATCCTGACAAGCCGGTCGCCGTCACCGGGATCGAACACCTGGTCAACTCGCCGGACCAGCATTCCGGCGCCTATTACGAGTACGACCTGTACCGGACGCTCATCCTGACACAGATTCGCGGACACAAAATATTGATCAGTCTGTCGAGCCAAATGGGCGAATCCAGGGTCGGGCGCAAAGGCATCATCGTCGGCCCGGACGACAACTGGGACTACCTCTACACGGATCAGACCGGACTCAACCGCATGGGGCTGGGCTGGGCCAGCACTTATATGTACGACTCCCAATCGGTCGCCTTCTACCTCGAGACGGAGGCTCCCGCGCCGCGAACGCGCTTCGGCGTATTCAAGTGGATCCGAGCCGGATGGGCGAATATCAACGTGGTGAACAGCCGACACATTTTCAACGGCCTCCGGCGTTTCGGCGAAGTATTCAAACGAATCGCCGAGCATCCCCGCACCGACGACACGGAGGTCCTGGCCCGGAGCTTCCGCGAAGTATCGCGCATGCCGCAGCCGCAGCTGAAACGGATCACGCAGAACTATCTCGGCGGTTTGCGAAAGCGCTGCGAGGAGGAAGGACTACTCGCCGACGGTGACGTGCAGGCGTTGTTTCGCGACGGGCTCTACCTCGGCTCGCTGAGTCGGGAAGACATGGAGTCCATCCTGGCCGTCGAATACGCCAAAGAGATACTCGGCAAACCGCATTACGTCGAACTTTCGGATGAATTCGCGCAGGTGGAATAACTCACATCGCCTTGTTATCGCTGCAAGAAAGCGCGTTTCATCCTATCTGCAATGACTATGTAACAGTCGGCTGCTAGCTTTCCCGGTCCCATCCACCCAAGGTGACAACCTATGACCAAGAAAACGCAGCTGTCGACCCTCGCCGCTGCTCTGTTCGCCGCGAGCGCCTGCCATGCCGGCGTAGACCTCATTGCAATCGGCAGCACCGATCCCGCGTCCTCCGACCGGGCGGCCAAAACCCACGCTCCTCTCGAAAATGGCGTCAGCGGGAATATTCTCGGCGGCCTAGGCTCCGGTCTGGCCTGGGCCGGCGGCTCCATGTTCCTCGCGCTGCCCGACCGCGGCCCAAACGCCACGCCCTACAACCCGCTGGTGGATGATACCGCTTCCTACATCAACCGCTTCCAGACCTTACATTTCCAACTCAAGCGCAACGGCGGGGAATCGGGTCTCCCCTTCACTCTGAAACCCGTGCTGCTCTCGACTACCCTCTTCTACAGCGGTACGCCGCTAGTCTACGGAACCGGCGCCCTCGGCACCGACGCAAGCCACACCATGTGGAGCGGGGCACCGGCCTTGAACAGCAGGCGCAAATTCTATTTCAGCGGCCGTTCGGACAATTTTGACGCAGCCGCCCCATCGACCAACCCCGACAACGGCAGGCTGGACCCGGAAGGCATCCGCCTCGCCAATGACGGCCTCAGCGTGTTCGTCTCCGACGAATACGGCCCGTATGTCTACCAGTTCGACCGTTTCAGCGGCAAGCGGATCAAATCGTTCACGCTGCCGAACCACTTCGCCGCCGACAATCCGAGCCCCAAAGGCGATGACGAAATCGCCGGCAACACGGTCGGCCGCATCGCCAACAAGGGCATGGAAGGCCTGGCCATTACGCCGGACGGCAAGACCCTAGTGGGCGTTATGCAGACCAACCTGGCGCAAGATAAGAAGAACAGCGTCCGCATCGTCACCGTCAGCATCGCGACCGGCATGACCCACGAATACGCCTACCTGCTGACGGAAGGCTCGGGTGTCAGCGAAATCCTCGCGATCAACGATCACGAATTCCTGGTGGACGAACGCGACGGCAAGGGACTGGGCGACAACAGTGCAGCCAAGGTCAAGAAGCTGTTCAAGATCGACCTCGCCGGCGCCGCCGAAGTGAGCGGGGTAAGCGGCGACCTGTCCGCCTACGCGGCCCCCAAGACCCTGTTCCTGGACTTCAAGGAGGCCCTGGTCAACGCCGGCATCAGTACCTACGATGTCCCAGCCAAGATCGAAGGCATCGCGTTCGGTCGGGATGTCATGATCGACGGCCGGAAGCGGCATACACTATTCGTTGCCAACGACAACGACTTCCTGCCCACCGTCACCGACTCCAACCACCCCAACGGCGTCGCCAATCCGAACAACTTCTACGTGTTCGCCTTCGACGATGCGGATTTAGGCACCGACGCGAAAGCAAATCCGACGGTGTTCCAGAAGCAAAAAATCCTCGAAGCTTCCTTCAGATAAGCCTGCGGGAGCAAGAGACGCACCGCTGGCCGGCGGCGCGTCTCCTCGGCTTGGCTCCAGACCCGGCTCTCCTTCTCAACCCCTGTTGAGACCCCTGACCGCTTCGGCCGCGTCCCGGCTGAACCGGCCCAGCGCCCGGCTCATGGCGGCCACGGTCGCATGGTAGTCCGTCCCGACAGCAGGTTCGGTGTAGCGGGATTCGCGGACCAGGAGCTCAGTCTTGCCGTCGCCGCTGGACACCGACCAGCGCACGCTCAGCACACTCTCGCCGCCGCTTCCTTCGAAGCGGATCACCTTCACCACGAGCTGATAGTCCACCTGAGTGGAACGCTTCCACGGATAGACCACCACTTTCCGGCTCGGAAGATAGGCGGCAAGGTTTTCCGCAAGCACCTGGCTCACACTGTCCTTAAGCGATTCCGCCCATTTATCGAATTCGCCAAGCTGGAGCTCGTTCTGGTCGGTCCGCGTTACGATCTGCGGACGGTCTAGATACTCCGGCAATTCGACCGGCCCCACGCCGAGCGCGATCTCGCGCTCCCGACCGGCGACCTGACGGAGCGGCTCCTGCGCTGCGGATAACACATAGAAACGGGTATCCGGACTGGTGCCACAACCACTCAGAAGCAGCGCCGACAGGCTCGACGCCAAGAGAATCGATCGCATCAAAGGCTCTCTCATGGTTTGCCTCCCGATCCGCCCTTGCCGTGCAGCAAGGCCTCCGGATGGCGTTCAAGGTAATCGGTCAGGGCTCTGATCGACCGGGCGGAGGCCGCGAGCTCTTCCAGCGCGTTACTGACGTCCTCGGACATGGCCGACCCCGGCTCCAACTGCTCCAGCACTTTGGCTGTCGAACCCAGGCTCTTTTCCACTGCCGCCGCGAGCGCCACCATTTCCCTGTCCGCAGTCTGGGCCAGACGGCGCAGATCCTTCAAGGCTGCGTTCATGGAACCGACGGCATCCTTGAGCTCCGGCGAATTGAGCAGGCGATTGCTGCCTTGCACGGTGCCGAGCAGCTCCTGGCCGATCTTCTCCAGCGGCAGCTTCTTCAGGTTCGCCATGATCT
>JAQTYA010000200.1 GCA_028688525.1 Methylococcus sp.
TAGATCAGACGTGTTACAAGAACGTCTGCTTGCTTCCCCAGCCTTTCCATTCAGGTTGAGCCGCGACGCGGTGACGCGCCGGCGCCGGGCGTCCGCGGCCGCTGCGCGTCCGCGCCCACCCTTGCGCTAGCGCTGCGCCGCTACGGTGGTCGATACCGCGCTCGGCGAGGTGCGAGGATGCACGGGCACCGGCTCGTAGGGGTAAAACACCTCACGGCGCAGATAAGCCCGGCACCACGCTTCGTCGACCAGCGCCAGCGTGGCCTTGACGGTGTAGCACTTGCAGCTGTCGGGCGTGCCGATACAGCCCATGACGATGGGGGCGGCATTAACCCGGTACAGGCCATCGTAGGCGGGGGCGGTCTCGGGTTGGCCCGCTTCGCGGGGATGAAAATCGGGCGTAGGTTGCTTGGGCTCCGGCGTGGCGCTGGGCGAGGCCGCCGCTACCGCGGGGGGCGCTGCGGGACTGGCCGGGGCAATCGCCGGCTTGGGCGGTTCCGGATGCTGGTATTCGTGCAGCCGGGTATAGACCCGGTAACCCATGAACCCCAGCGCCGGCAGCAGAAGCAGCAAGGCATAGAAGGCCAGCGGTTTGGAATGGGTTTGCTGGGTGTGGACTTCGGCGCTCTTGTACTTGCTGAAGATTTTGGCCGGCAGCTTGTACGGCTTCTTGATGGCGTTGCCGGTCTCGTCCGTCGCCAATTTGCATTCGGGCCATTCGTAGCTGAAGCGGGACAGCCATTTAGACACCAGATGCACATGGCGGCTGACCAAGCGCCGGACATTGACATCGAACAGATGCGGGCCTTGCGAGATCAAGTAAAAATCCACGCCGCGATGGCGATGGGTCTCCAGCGCGGCCACGCTATCGGGCACCGGCGCACCATTGGCCCGAGGCCGCCAGACCCGCTGCACTTCATCGACCACGATCAAAGCGCCAATCGGCGCCCAACGGTCCCAGTCCTCGACATACAACGCGTTTTCGGGCTTCTCGGCCTCGACACAATGCGAGCAGAGCGTAGAGCGGCAGAAGATCGGTTCATGGGCGAACTGCAGACCCGGCACGGCATGCACGAACAACGGGCGGTTGCCGTCGAGCATCGACAGTTCGTTCACCACAAACGCGGTCTTGCCGGCGCCGGGCGATCCGGTAATGACGGTGATCACGTGAGTTTCCCCAGTTTAGGCAGCGAAGCCAGCGCCGCTTTAGCCACGAAGGCCCCCAGGATGATGCCGAACGCCTGGTCGAAACCGGACAAGCCCAACAGCTGGGCAATGTCCGAAGGCATCGCGCCCCAGGCCGACAAGGCCCCGTTCTTGACCGAATCCGAAGCTTCCGAAATCCCGGTAAAGGTCAGCCAGCCGATACCCAGCGCCGTCAAGACCTTGCCCGGCAACGAGGTCGCCAGCCCAATGAGCAGCGAAGCAAACGTTCCCATTACGCCCCCTTCAAACTGCCGAAAATGATCCAGCCCGCCGAGACCCAGGCAATCGCCAAGACCACATAACGGATGCCGCTGGCGAACTGACACACCAGGTCATAACTCACGACATAGGCAAAACCGAACGCCGTCACCGATAAGTCGTACGGACAGGCACCGGCGCCGCCCATCGAGACTTCGTTGAAGAGATTGGCCTTGTCTTGGGTTTGCAGCGCGGTCTTTTGGCCCGCCTCGCCCAGCTCGACGCAGCCGAGCGTGTTCTTAGAGGTGCAATCGAGCTTGTCTTTGATCGCCGTCAGGGTGGCGTCGGCGCTCGTGGCCTTGGCAAGAATCTGTTGCTGAGTCGCTTCCTTGTTGAGACTGGACGTATCAATCGTGGGGTTTTGCGTCGGACTCTGGTTGATCGTGGTGTTGTAATAGATATTCGAGGTGACGGACGTCACCACGCCGTTCGGGCTCACGTGAACCTTATCGACCTCAACCGCCGGTTGGCCGTTAATCTCCGACTGGCTTTGACGGGTGTAATCGACGCCGCCGTCCGGCGTCGGCGAGAGGGTCTCACTGACAGGGTTGCCGAACTCGTCGGTCCCGGTGCGGGTATACGGGGTGCTGGTTACTCCCGCATCGGTATCCGGGGAATGCGGATTAGGCGTCCATTGCCCGCTTTGCTGTTCGTAATAGGGCGAGGGTGAGTCCGAACCCCAAGCCGCCACGCCCGAGGCGCCGGAGGGGTCATAAGTACAAGTGCCGCTCACAGATTTATAACCCGAAGGGCATTTCTGACGGACACTCCAAGCCGTATTGCAACCCCCACAGTTCTTGCAATCGACAAAGCCGCCCGTCGCGTCGGACCAACCCCCGGGCCGTTTCACACAGTCCGAGACACTCGGATAATTCTTCTGATTGCACGACAACGTGGCGGCCTCAACCCCGCCCAGACCCGTGACAATGGAACACCAGCCGCGCCCGTCATAATATTCAGCGCCCATGCCGGTCGTCGCAGGCGGGGTGTTCCCATCAGTCCAGCCGCCGACACCGGGCGGAAGGACATTGGCGCCGGGCTGGAAAAAAGTCGCACGCAAGGTATCGGCCACGCCGATGGCCACCAGGGTGGTGCCTATGGTCATGCCGACATTGAACGGACTGAAAGCCGAGCGGAACCCGTACAGCGCGGCCAGGGCGATATCGGCGGCGGCGCTGCCGGGCGGCCAGGCGGTATAAAAATGCGAGCTGCCAATGGTGCTCCCCAGCGCGGGCTTCTGCGCCGCCGAGGCGAGCCCGGGAAACAACGCCGCCAGCAGGCCGCAGCCCAGCAGCCAAGACCTCAAGACACGATGATCCATACCGCCCCCACGATGGCGATGAACAAGGCAACGAGGTAAAGATCGGCGACCATCAGAACGCCCTGCGCAGAAGTTTGATGGCGTAGGCCGAGAGCAGGACGGCGGCGACCAGCCAAGCGGTGGCGTTGACATCGGCCACGGCAAGCCCGGAGGCGTTGGCGATCGGACCGGCCACGGCGCAGGACACTAAGGGCACGGTGACCGTGAAGGTCTGCGGCACCGGGGGATTGCCGGTGAAATAGGTCAGAACGTAATCAATCGAGGCGGCACCCGCCGCATAGGACGAGACGAACCACGGGTAATTGCCGCCATCATGGAGCTGCGCCGCCATGACCAGACCGGCCACGGTGTCGGCGCTCTCGTGACAGTAGGATTGATACAGGACGCCCATGGCGATGCTCCGAAGCGGTGAAGCGGGACCGGACCGGTAGAGGAACCGGGTACACGAATCGGTCAAAGGGAGCGGTCTGCTCTGCAGCGCAGACCGCCATGCCTTACAGGGCCTTGCGGATGTACCGGAACACGGCAATGGCGATGATGACGCCGAGGACGGTACCGGCGATGGACGTGCCATCGGTCTTGGCGGCGGTCAGCGCGTCGCTGATTTCAGTCGGTACGGCAGCCAGGGCATTGCCGC
>JAQTYA010000086.1 GCA_028688525.1 Methylococcus sp.
TTTCTCCTACGCCTCGCTCGAAAGTCGGCTGGCGCATCTGGCCTGGGCGCTGGGCGAGCTGCGGCAGCGTGCCGCGGTACCGGGCAGCCCGTACGCCGCGGCCGATCCGGCCAAAGCCGTGGTGGCCGGTTTCGATCTCGGCGCCCAAGCCGCGTCGGCTCTGGCAGGAGAAGCGGTCAAGGCCTCAATTCCCGTACCGGCCGATGTCAAATTCGCCGGCGCCATCGTCCTCAGCCCCCACGTGACGCTGGCCGAAGGGAAGCTGGAGCAGCGCGCCGCGGGTATTTCCATGCCGCTGTTGGCGGTGACTGGAACCGAGGACGCCGATCCCTACGGTATGAGCGCCACCTCGCTCCGGTCCGCCCTCTGGCAATCCATGCCTGCCGGTACAAAGTATCTGCTGGTCTTGCAAGGTGCGACCCACGACACCCTAGCAGGCGTGGAACCGGGCCAGAAGTGGAAGGGACCGCCATCGCAGCCGGGGCCGGGAGAGAATTCCGGCTCCGACTGGATGCCCTGGTCCCGCGGTGGCGAGCGTTTGCAGGTCGGCCAAAACGGCGGTCAGGGCGGAGGAGGCCGAGGCTCCGGCGGCGGTCCGCCCGCTGGCATGGATCCCGCCGGGCGTATGAAGAGTCGCGGCCCCGATATTCGCCACTGGGCTGAAGTCGCCAGCGTGAGCACGGCGTTTCTCGATGTCGTGCTGAAAAACAGAGGCGCCGCCAAGGATTGGCTGAGCCGGGATGCCGCCCGCTGGATGGGGAGTTCGGCGCTGCTCAAGTCGAAATAAGGCGGTGACCGCTTCCGTTAAGCCAGTTTTAAGCTTCCTGTCCTATCGTCGCTGTTAAGCAGCGAGTTGTCGCTGATTCGTGAGGAAACAGTCATGCAAAAGACCTTATTACGTCCCACATTGATCGCCGGCTCGGTTGCCGTCGCGCTGGCCGCCGGCTATGCCCGTTACGGCGACTATGCCTTGGTTCCCAAATCGGAGCTGGCTCAGCCCGCCGTGCAAGCGCAGCTACAAGTACCGCCACCGGTTGCAACCGCTGGGGCGTTGCCGAATTTCGCCGCCATCGTCAGGCGTAACGGTCCGGCAGTAGTGAACATCAGCGTCAGCGGCACGACCCGGGTGAACGTGGCGGACGGTCCCCAGCTCGACCCGGACGATCCCTTCGGCGAGTTTTTCCGCCGCTTCCAGCCCCAGATGCCTCGCGGCGAGGTGCCGACGCGAGGTCAGGGCTCGGGCTTCGTCATCCGCTCGAACGGCTTGATCCTGACCAATGCCCATGTGGTCGACGGCGCTCAGGAGGTTACCGTCAAGCTCATCGACCGGCGCGAATACAAGGCCAAGATCATCGGCGTAGACAAGCCGACCGACGTGGCGCTGCTCAAGATCGAGGCCGACAACCTGCCCACCGTGCCCTTGGGCGAACCCTCCGGGGCGGGCGTCGGCGACTGGGTGGTGGCGATCGGATCGCCGTTCGGCTTCGAAAACAGCGTCACCGCCGGCATCATCTCTGCGAAATCGCGAACCCTGCCGGAGGAAAGCTACGTGCCCTTCATTCAGACTGACGTCGCGGTAAATCCCGGCAACTCCGGCGGTCCTTTGTTCAACTTGAGCGGCGAGGTCATCGGTATCAATTCGCAGATCTATAGCCGCACCGGCGGTTATCAGGGCCTATCGTTCGCCATTCCGATCGATGTTGCGCTAAAGGTCGAAAAGCAGTTGCTGGCGGATGGCAAAGTCAGCCGCGGGCGTCTGGGCGTCGGCATCCAAGAGCTGAACCAGTCGCTGGCCGAATCCTTCGGGTTGGAAAAGCCGGACGGCGCACTGGTCGATTCGGTGCCGAACGACGGTCCGGCGGCAAAAGCCGGCATCAAGCCGGGCGACGTCATCCTCGGCCTGAACGGCCAGCGCATCGAGAACTCAGGCCAGTTGCCGCCGCTGGTCGCGGACATGAAGCCGGGCAGCGAGGCCAAAGTGGAAATCTGGCGCAACGGGCGGCGCGAAAACATCGCAGTCCAGATCGGCGAAATGCCGGAAACCCAGCAGGCCGCAGCGAGCGGCAACGGCCTGGCCAAAGGCCGTCTTGGCCTGGCGGTGCGGCCGCTGTCGCCGGACGAACAGCGAGCGGTGGAAGGCGGCGGGGTGCTGGTCGAAGCCATCACCGGACCGGCCGAACGCGCGGGCATCCGGCCGGGCGACGTCGTCCTGGCGCTCAACGGCCATCCGGTCGCCAACCCCGGGGAATTGCGCGAATTGGCGGACCGGGCCGACAAGCATGTGGCGCTGCTGGTACAACGCGGCGGCACCCGGATTTTCGTGCCGCTGGATTTAGGCTGACGCCGAAGCGGTGTATATTGGCAAAAATTTGCACCGGCCGAGGAACCGCAGACCATGCCACGAACCGAACCCAGGGCGGATTCGATCCGCCCCGCGCTTGCCGCTATCGCTAAGGAATAGGACAAGGCCATGTGTCTCGCGGTTCCGATGCAGATCACCCGGCTCGACGGTTTTTCAGCGCGCTGTACCGCGCGCGGCGTGGAACGCGAAGTCAGCCTGTTCATGCTGCAGGACGAGAGCATCGTTCCGGGCGACTTCGTCTTGGTCCACGTCGGTTACGCCATCCAGAAAATCAGCAGGGAAGACGCCGAAGCGACCTGGGATCTATTCGACCAGATACTCGCTGTGGCCGACGCCGATGCATGAGTTATCGGTCTGCATGGAGCTGATTGATCAGGTCGAAGCTATCGCTCGGACACACAACGCAGAGAGAGTCGAAACCATCGTACTGCAGATCGGCTCCCTGGCCGGCGTAGAGCCTAGCCTGCTGGAAAACGCTTTCGAAATCGCCAGGCTGGGCACCGTGGCCGAGCATGCCGAATTGCGGACGGAGCGCGTCGAGCCGAGGATACGCTGCCAAGTCTGCAGCCACGAGGCCGACGCGGGGCCCAGCGATCTGCGCTGTCCGGCTTGCGGCGGCACCGACACGGCGCTGATCGCCGGCGAGGAAATGATCCTGGCGCGGGTCGAACTGCTGCAGCCCGCCGACTGAACCCGCTTCCCAGACTGTAGAGGTAAGCCCCCCATGTGCGACACCTGCGGCTGCAACATCACCGAAGGCAACCGCCATTTGCTGCGCGCCGACGGCTCGCACGCGAAAGTCACTGCCGTTTCCGTCCTGAACAAGCTGCTCCAGCACAACGATGACCAGGCCCAGGCGAACCGGGCGTTGCTCGATAGCCATGGCGTCCTCACCATCAACCTGATGTCCTCGCCCGGATCGGGTAAGACGTCCTTGCTGGAAGCAACCATCAAGGCGCTGAAAGGCGCGTTGCGCATCGCGGTGATCGAGGGCGATCTGGAGACTGAGAACGATGCGGCGCGCATCCGCGCCTTAGGGGTAGAGGCGCACCAGATCACTACCGGCACGGCCTGCCACCTGGATGCGCATCTGGTCGCCAAGGTGCTGCCTCAGCTCGAACTGGAACACCTCGACGTTCTATTCATCGAGAACGTCGGCAACCTGGTCTGCCCCGCCAGTTTCGACCTGGGCCATCACCTCAACCTGACCCTGCTATCCGTCACCGAGGGCGACGACAAGCCGGCAAAGTATCCTGTCATGTTCCGCGCCGCAGACGCCATGCTGCTCAGCAAGACCGATCTGCTGACGGTACTCGAAGAGTTCTCGCCCGAGAGGGCGGAAGCCTGTTTGCGCAATCTGGCCTCGAAGGCACCGGTGATCCGCGTCTCGGCCAAGACCGGCGAGGGCATGCAGGAGTGGCTGGGCTGGCTGTATCAACGGCTGGAGCACTACCGGGAGATGCGCCGCGAGAACCTCAGCTTGCGCCCGGCGGTGCAGTCGGAAGGCCGGAAGCTGCACGGCCTCGCCCAGCCGGAACTCCGCTTCAAGCCGGTTTCTAAACTCGAAACGGTTTGATGGCGTAAGGCGATGAGCGACGCGAGGCTTTGGCTGGAGCGGATTCGGGCACTGCCGATTGCGGGCGAAATCCGCATCATGAACGTCTGCGGCGGGCACGAGCGTTCGATCAGCATGGCCGGCTTGCGCACGGCGCTGCCGCCGGCTATCCGCCTGATCCCCGGCCCCGGCTGCCCGGTGTGTATCTGTCCGGAGGAGGACATCTACCAGGCCATCCAGCTCGGGCTACGCGGCGACGCCATCGTCGCCAGCTTCGGCGACATGTTGAGAGTGCCGGTCAATGTCGGGCGCCAGGCGGTGCGCTCGCTGGAACAGGCCAAGGCGGCGGGAGCCGATATCCGTCCGATCGCCTCGCCTATCGAGGCGCGGATGATTGCCGAAGCGGCAGACGGGAAGCCTGTGGTGCTGTTTGCGGTTGGTTTCGAGACAACTATGGCGCCGATTGCTGCTCTGATGGCGGAAGGCTTGCCGGACAATCTGTATATTCTTTGCAGCGGCCGGCTGACCTGGCCTGCGGTCAAGCTGCTGCTCGATTCCGAGGAATGCATGCTGGATGCCCTGGTCGCCCCCGGGCATGTGGCGACGGTCATGGGACCGGAGGAATGGGCCTTCGTCGCCGAAGACTACCGGCTGCCGGTGGCGATCGCAGGCTTCACATCCGCCAGCCTGCTCCAGGCCATCCATTCTGCGCTCGTCCAATGGCGGGAAGGCGCGCCCCGTTTGGACAATTGCTATCCGGAGGTGGTGAGGCCTCTAGGCAACCCTAAAGCAAGGGATTTTCTCGATCGCTGTTTCGAGGTGAGCGCCGGCAACTGGCGCGGCATTGGGCCGATCGCAGAGTCGGCCTACGTGCTGAAACCCGAGTTTGCAGCCCACGACGCTCGCCGCCATTTTTCCGACTACAACGCCGCAGACCGCAGCCATGCCGGCGAAATGCCCGCCGGCTGCGACTGCGCCCGCGTGGTGCTCGGCAAGATCCAGCCGGCCGATTGCCGTATCTACGGCCAGCCCTGCACGCCGCGTACCCCGGTCGGCCCCTGCATGGTGTCGGACGAGGGCGCTTGCCGGATCTGGTGGGCGGCCGGCGTGCGTAAGGACACCGCCGCCGCTTGACACGGGCGATGCGAACCGCCCAGCGCATCCAGGTCCGCGGCCGCGTGCAGGGCGTGGGCTTTCGCCCCTTCGTCTGCCGGCTGGCCCGCGGACTCGGCCTCAAAGGCTGGGTGCAGAACTGCGGCGGCCGGGTCGAGATTCACGCCGAAGGCGATGCCGCCGCCATCGAGCAGCTCATCGAAGCACTGCTCTCCCGCGCCCCGCCATTGGCGCGTCCGGAAATACCTGGCAGCCAGCCCGCCGAGTTCCTAGGCTACGCCGCGTTCGACATCCTGCACAGCGGCGAGGGCGAAACCGACGTTCATATACCGCCTGACTATTTCGTCTGTCCGGATTGTCTGGACGAAATGCATGACCGGACCGGCCGCCGTTACCGTTATCCTTTCATCAACTGCACCCAGTGCGGGCCGCGCTACACACTCATCGACCGGCTGCCCTACGATCGGCCTAATACTGCAATGGCTGAGTTTGCCTTGTGCGAGGACTGCCGGCGCGAGTACGAAGACATTCACGACCGGCGCTACCACGCCCAGCCACTAGCGTGCCCTCGCTGTGGACCGGTGCTGGAGTTCCGCAAAGCGGGGGAAGCCGACTCGGTGCGCGGTAACGAGCAAGCGTTGTCCGGCTGCCTAGCCGCCTTGCGGCAAGGCCAGATCGTCGCCGTCAAAGGCGTCGGCGGTTACCACCTGCTCTGCGATGCGCGTTCGGATGGCGCCGTAAGCCGCTTGAGGGAGCGCAAGCGGCGGCCGGACAAACCCCTCGCGGTGCTGATCCCCTGGTTCGAAGGCGAAGGGATCGACTGGCTGGCACGCCTGGCCGAGCCGCACCCTGAGGAGCGCGATCTGCTGGCTTCCCCCCTGCGGCCCATCGTCATCGCCAAGCGCTCCGTCGACAGCGATCTGTCAGGCCTCATCGCGCCGGGCCTGGACGAGATCGGCCTGATGTATCCCTACAGCCCGCTGCATCATCTGCTGGCGGGGGACTACGGCGGGCCGCTGGTCGCTACCTCGGCCAACCTCAGCGGCGAGCCGGTGCTGACCGACGGCGCGGAAGTCGAGCACCGGCTGGCTCACGTCGCAGACGCCTTCCTGCACCACGACCGGCCGATCCGCCGGCCCGCCGACGACTCGGTTTATCGGCGCAGCGCCGGCAGGCTGCGCCCTTTGCGGCTCGGGCGGGGTTCCGCCCCCATCGAATTGCGTTTAAGCCGGCCCGTCCCGGAACCGACCCTGGCGCTCGGCGCCGATCTCAAGAACACCATTGCCCTGGCCGTAGACGACCGGGTCATCGTCTCCCCGCACCTCGGAAACCTCGGCGCGCCGCGCAGTCTCGACGTATTCGAACAGCTAATTCGGGAACTGTCCGTGCTGTATGGGATCAAGCCAACGAGCCTGGTCTGCGATGCCCACCCCGACTATTTTTCCAGCCGCTGGGCCAGGGCCTGCGGGCTCGAAGTCCACCGCGTTCTCCACCACCACGCGCACGCCTCGGCTTTGTACGGCGAGTTCCCGCTGGATAGCGATATTCTGGTCTTCGCCTGGGACGGCACCGGCTTCGGCGGCGATGGTAGTCTGTGGGGAGGAGAAGCCTTGCTTGGCCGGCCGGGCGGCTGGCACAGGGTAGGGAGTCTGCGTCCGTTCCGTCTCGTCGGCGGCGACAAAGCCAGCGAGGAAATCTGGCGCTGCGCAGTGGCGGCCTGCTGGGAAGCGGGCATCGAATGGCACGATTGCCCAAAGGATACGGCAGCCTTGCGGCAGGTCTGGGAACGGCGTCTGAACGCTCCGTTTACGTCGTCGGTAGGGCGGTTATTCGATGCGGCCGCAGCGCTGATCGGTTGCGTCCAGCAGCAAAGCCACGAAGGCCAAACCGGCATGCGGCTGGAGGCTATCGCAGGAGAGCAGGGAAACGCTGTTGTACTGCCTTTGCAAAGAGACGGAGAATTATGGCGCGTCGATTGGGCGCCTCTACTGCCAATATTAATGAACCCAAGCCTACCGGCCTCCGAGCGTAGTGCCTGTCTCCACACCAGCTTGGCACGGGCGGTTCTGGAGCAAGCGAAGCGGTATGGCATCAAAACCATCGGCCTTACCGGAGGGGTGTTCCAGAACCGCCGGCTTGTCGACCAAACACTCCGTATTCTCAAAAACGCAGGCTTCGAGGTTTTGCAACCCCATGCATTGCCATGCAACGACGCGGGTATCGCATTCGGCCAAATAGTTGAATTATCCCGTCAGCGCGGGTCAGCGCAAGGCTAGGTTTCACGAAAGTTTCTTTGACACTGCCGAACCCGATTGGTTAATCTGAACTACGGCGCAGCGTCAGTGCGAATTTACCGCCCGGCCCAATCCGAGCAATCCCAATATGACGATATTAAGGAGCGGCAGATGCGAAATATAGTTTGGCCAAACCTCTACTGTGGTATCGAATTTTCCCATCTTCGCCGGCAATTTATGGGATCGATTTTCTTAGCCCTAGCCACGATTTTGACCCCGAGCTGGGCAACGACTTATACCTTGCCCTTGGTCAATAACACCGGCCTGAATCCCAGCCAGTACACCATTTATGTTCTAGGTTATTCGACGGCCTCGACTCCGCCGCAGATGCTGCAAAGCAACGGCAGCTTCGGGGCTTTCCCCGCTGCCTCCGGAAACGTGGCCTGCTATCAGGTCGGCAACGGCGCCGGGCAGGTTTCGCAAATCACTGTCGATTCCAGCTTTTACCTCAACGGTGCGCGCATCTATTTCTTCGTCGCCGACCAGTCTCTGTTTCCGACCTGTCCGTCGATAGCCTATAGCAACAGCGGAGGCAATGTCGTTCAACCGGTGGGACCGCCGAATCCTAGTGCGCCGCCGTTCAGCTTCACGGAGCTTACGGTCAATCCCGGCTATAACAATGGACTGCCTGTCATCGACGTGCAGACGGTAGACGGCTTCGTGTTTCCGATCACCGTAAACGTCACCGGCAGTTTTTCAACCACCCCGGCGTTTACGCAAGTCGGCCAGCCGGTGCCGGATGCCGGCGCCGTTTTCAACCGCAACGCCATCATCGCTGCTTATTCGCCCTTCATGACCCAGCTGGGAGCCGACGGAGCACCCTATCTGCCTTTGCGATATTCGGAAAATCAAGGCGGGCTGCTGAATCCTTATGCTTTCCTCTCTTTGCAGACCACGGGTACAGGCGATTTCGTCAACAGCACTAGCGCTCTGAATACGGTATTCGACAGTGCATTGACCGCGCTGTTCGCCAATACGAGCTTGAGCCTGACCGGGGTGGCCTCCGGCGCCATTCCTGCAGACACCTACACGGTGAATTCAATCTCCGCGCAGCCCTTGCCGTATCCCGGCAGCGGTATGTTTACCCAGCAGGCTTTGCAGTTCAAAGGGACGAATTACGGCCATGTCTTCAATGTTTTCAACCCTCTAGGCCTAACCATTTTCTACGATACGCCTCCCGGCAATCCCAATCCGAATCCGATCATGGGGACCATTTCGAATGCTGGAATATTGACTTTCAGCACTCCATTGGCCGGTACGACGCCTGTACAGACCGGAATGTACGTAGGGGGCACGGGGCTGAATGACAACACCACGATCGGCGCGATCAACCGGGATGCGCAAAACCGGATCACTTCGGTCACATTGTCCAACTATCCGGGCGGAATATTGCCGCTGCACCAGTTTTACTTCTCGAAGGTGAAAAACAGTGTGGTAGGCATGGCTACCACCGGTGCCATGGTGTATGGCGGCTCAGGGGTGTTTGCCGACAACGCGGTTCAATATACGAAGGGCTCCGACCCGGCCAATGTACTGGGGAATTTGGAGTATCAGCTCAATGCAGCGCTTAATCGCGGCGTGGCTAATGCCGGTTATACATCAACCTACTGGTTCACGGAGGCCAATTGGTATCCCGCGGGCCGGGTGCAGAATCTGTTCTCTCTTTTCATGCATGTAGGACAGATCGGCGGCACGACGATGTTCACCCAGCCTAGCCCGGCAGCCAACAACGCTCGCGGCCAGGCTATGGGCATGGCCTACGGCTTCGCTTTTGACGAATCGCCCGCCACCCCGCCCGGTGGGCCGAACGTCCCTTCCAAATTCGATTCGGTTCCGGTAGGAACCACAACAATGACGATCACGCTGGGGCCATGGCAATCATCCTCGACTACCCAGTTCAGCGTAGGAGGCGCCGTGTCCGGTCTGGCCAGCGGCGCCAGCGTCCAGTTAGCTCTCAATGGCGCCTCCTCCACCGCATTTCCGAACGGCCCCTTCGTATTTTCGACGGAATTGAGTAACGGTGCCGCTTACAGTGTCACCGTTGCCACCCAGCCAGCCGGCCAAACCTGCACGGTGGCGAATGGCAGCGGCGCGATCAGCGGCGCCAACGTGAGTAACGTCAGCGTAGCCTGTACCAACAATTCTTATACGGTAGGCGGTACCGTTTCCGGGCTGGGCGCCAGCAAGAATGTCGTGCTCCTGAATAACGGAGGCGATGCGTTGACGGTGACGGCAAGCGGCGGCTTCACCTTTACTACGCCGATAGCCAAAGGCGGCGGGTATGCGGTCAGCGTTGGCACACAGCCCGCGGGGCAGACATGTACCGTGGTCCATGGCAGCGGCACGATGGCTTCTGCCGACGTCACCAACGTATCGATCTACTGCGTAGACCAGGGCGTCACCGGTAGCTGCGGCAGTGCAAACGGAGTTGCTTCGGTTGCTCAGCCCTCCACCGGCTTGTGTGCAACCGGCGCCCCCACCGCAGCGACGGCGGCCGATGGCGCCTGGAGCTGGAGTTGCACCGGCGGCACCGGAACCGTGCCGGCCGCATGCGGCGCTCCGGGAGGGGAGGAGGCAGGCGATACCGGGACTCAAACCTTCGAACCGACCAGCGGCGGATGCGCGGTAGAAAGCGCGTCCTTGGTGACTCCGCCTTCCGGGCCTCCTGGCGTGACTCTACCCTATGGCGTCGTAGATTTTGCCTTGACCGGATGCGCCGAGGGCAATCCTGCCAGCGCGACGGTGCAGCTCACTTATTCCGGGACCGTGGAGGGAATGGGCTACTGGAAGTACATCAATGGGAGCTGGGTCGTTATGCCGGCGGTGGTGTCCGGCCATACGGTGACATTCACCATCGTCGATAACGGTCCGTTCGACACCAACCCGGCGATAGGCGTCATAGCCGACCCCAGCGGCCCCGGCTACACCGGCGTTTCGCCTAACCCCGGAGGCGCTCTTCAACACAACTTACGCGTGATGCTGAGCGGTCCGGTCAACTCGAACGACGTCTCCGTCACCAGCCTGCCGTACGGCATCGATTGCGGCACTACCTGCGAAGGCAACTTTGACGAGGGCACCGCGGTTTATCTCACGGCAACGCCGATAGCGGATTTTATATTTGACGGTTGGATGAATTGCGACCTGGTCATCAAGAAAGATCAGCGCTGCATGATGTCCATGTCGGCCGCGAAGGCAGTGACCGCGTTCTTTCGGAGACGGCCGGCAACTCATCCGACCCCGGCTCCAACCTTGATTCCGACGCCTGCGCCTACTGTTGCGCCGACGCCGGAGCCGACTGCGACGCCGGCTCCTACCGCTGCTCCCACACCGTCCCCAACGCCTTCGGCGAACCAGGCGGCGCTGAATGTAGTAACGGTAGGCGAGGGCACTGTCAGCAGTTCGAGCGGGGGGATCAACTGTGGTTCGGTATGCAGCGCCACCTTCGATGTCGGCAGTACAGTAACGCTGACAGCGGTTCCGGCGGACGGCTACAAGTTCAAACGCTGGATCGGCGCGGGTTGCAAAGGCAAGAAACCCTGCACGATTGAGCTCAGCCAGAGTAAGACCGTCAAGGCCAAGTTCGTGCGCAGACGGCAATAACGCCGTGCATTCGTCCTGAACCTTAGGGATCCTGACGAGCATTCAATATGTAGCTAAAGCTTTTGTCATCAAATCCGATAGTTCTACACTGACGCTAGGAGGGCCGTCTGGCCCTCCTGCGAGAGTCGCGGTTCGACCGCAGTTCGAAAGCAAAACGACTGAAGGGAGAAGGCTGTGCGAATAACCAACTATCCGAACTGGACGATGCGCAGCCTATGCGTAGCGCTGTGCGTGGGAGGCGCGCAAGCCGAAGCGGCGGTGCCGGTGACCAAGTACCGCGGCGCGTATGAATCGGGTTCGATCTACCAGAGGGGCCAAATCGTCACCTATGGCAACCGGACCTGGATTTCCCGGACGAACAAGAATAGCAGCGTACCCGCCGAGGACACGGGCTGGGAGCCGTTCGGCACTCAGGGCAGCACGGGTCCTCAGGGACCGACCGGACCGGCGGGGGCCACCGGCGCTACGGGAGCCCAGGGCCCGCGGGGGGAGGTCGGCCCCCAAGGCGCCGCTGGGGCCGTGGGGCCGCAGGGGGCGGCGGGTGCACAGGGCCCTCAGGGCGTTGCCGGCGCTGGCGGAGCGACGGGTGCCACCGGGCCGCAAGGCGCGACCGGAGCACCCGGGGCGACAGGTACCACGGGAGCTAACGGCGCTGCAGGAGTCACCGGAGCGGCTGGTGCTACTGGCGCGACCGGCGCTGCTGTGCTGAACGGCACGGTGCCGCCGACAAGCGAGGGTGCGAATGGCGACTTCTACATCGACACGGCGGCGAACCTGATCTATGGCCCCAAGGCCGGCGGAACCTGGCCGACGCCCGGCGTTTCGCTGGTGGGGCCGCAAGGCGCGACGGGAGCCACTGGCGCAACCGGCGCTGCAGGAGTCACCGGAGCGGCCGGTGCTACTGGCGCGACCGGAGCTCAAGGAGCGGCAGGAGCCCAAGGTCCGCAAGGTGTAAGCGGGGCCACCGGAGCGACGGGATCGGCCGGCGCCACCGGGGCAACTGGCGCTACCGGCGCAACGGGGCCGCAAGGGGCCACGGGCGCGGGCACCACCGAAGCGGTGTATGCGGCAGTAAATACCTGGTCAGTGTCTCCGGCAATCCCGAGCTGGGATTTGCCAGCCGGAAAACGCTGGATCGTGACAGTCAATGTTTCAATGCTTTGGCCTGTCAGCACGTATTCGACAACCGGTTTGGTAGCCTGTACGGTCAGCGGCATCAGTGGCGGCTTTACTCAACAAATATCTGTCGGTGAAAACGGAGGCTCAGATGCACTGAGTTTCTCTCCTACCGGTTTGGTCGATACCACGGCGGGAACACCGGTAACCGTTTCCGTAGACTGCGTGGATGAGGGCGCACATGCCAATTACGCAACGGCGACGATGTCCGCCATCGCCGCCGACACGGTGACCGTCGTGACGCCCAACTAGACCGCTTCCTTTAAGGCCGGTGCCTGCCGCCGGCCTCTCCATCTTTTCCCGTCAGCCGTCATGCCATCCAGCCTCTGCCTCAACATGATCGTCAAGGACGAGGCACCGGTGATCAGGCGCTGTCTCGCTGCAGTCAAACCGCTCATTAGCCATTGGGTGATCGTCGACACCGGTTCGAGCGACGGCACCCAAGACATCATCCGCGAATGTTTGGCGGACCTACCGGGCAAACTCCATGAGCGTCCGTGGCGGGATTTCGGCCACAACCGCAGTGAAGCCTTAACGTTGGCTCAAGGCCAAGCCGATTACCTGTTCGTGATCGATGCAGACGAGAGGCTCTGGCTGCCAGAGGGCTTCGTCATGCCCACGCTCGAAGCGGACGCTTATTATCTTGAAATGCAATATACCGAACTTCGGTACAGCCGGCTATGTTTGTTCTCCAGCCGGTTACGCTGGCGCTACGTAGGCGTATTGCACGAATTTCCGGAAGCCGACGGCCCGATCCATTCCCAGCATATCGAAGGTCCGAAAGTACTGGTCGGCAGCGATGGCGCACGCAGCCGGAGCTGCGACCCGGCGACGAAATATGCCAACGATGCCCGCGTCCTAGAACAAGCGCTGCGCACCGAGCCGGAAAACGCACGTTATATGTTTTATCTGGCGCAAAGCTATCGCGATTCGGGGCAACTCCAAGCGGCCATAGATACTTATCTACGGCGGGTCGCAATGGGGGGATGGGCCGAGGAGGTTTGGTATGCCCTGTATCAGATTGCGCGATTGTCGGAACTGCTGGGGCGCGATCAGACCGAGGTCGCGCAGGCTTATCTTGCTGCTTACCAGTTCCGGCCGTGCCGGGCCGAACCCTTGGTGAATCTAGCCCGGTTCCATCGGGAGCGTCATCAATTCGCATTGGCTCATCTGTATGCCGAGCGCGCGGTCGGTCTACCGCCGCCTTCCGACATTCTATTTGTCGAAGTCGACTGCTACGGCTGGCGCGCCTTGGACGAATACGCGGTCGCCGCCTATTGGACCGACGATTTCAGGGCTTGCGAGCAGACTTGCCGGCGCTTGCTGGCTTCGCCCGCCTTGCCGCACTCGGAAGCCGAGCGAGTCTCTCAAAATCTCGAGTTTGCCGTAGCTAAACTTGCCGACTGAACAAGACTCGAGTGTCGCGGGAGCAGTAAGCGTTTCCCTGAAATAACCAAGCAGGCCATGCTGCTTGAAATGTCTAAGGTTTCGCCATGACCACGCTTTCTTTAGAGATCAATGACCGCACCCGTTCAGCGTTGGACGCCTTGGCTGATATACAGGTAGCCATCGACGCTCTGCTGGCTTGGCAAGTTGATTTTCATGTAGACGACAGGCGTTGTGCCGAATATCTCACTTTGAGTGGCGTAGAATCCGCTCGCGTCCTGGACTGCCTCGATAGACGCTGCCAGCAACATGCCCACAGTGACTTTTTTCGTGTCGCTGTTCGTGATCTTGATCGAGTTTTATCACCTTACTCGAAGACCGGCTCGCTGAGTGCCGTGGGTGGCACTCAAGCCCGTTCGTGAGCCGACACCACCCGTAATTCAAACCGGAAGGGCCGCAGGGGTTCGCGCTGGCGCCGGTCTTTCTCCGTCTCCAGCATCTGAAGTGAGTCTCACGGCGCGCTGTGTCTAACGGTGAACCGCCCCGTGTTTTCCGGAGGCTCCAACATTTGAGAGTATGGAGCCATGAAGACGACAACAAATTTTTCACCGGAGATTAGGGAGCGGGCGGTTCGCATGGTGCGTGAGCATCAAGGCGA
>JAQTYA010000087.1 GCA_028688525.1 Methylococcus sp.
GGCATTCCGGCGTCGGCTTGCTTGAGCATCGAAACAATCTGGGTCTCGGTGAAACGCGACTTCTTCATGGAACCTCCTGGTTGGGCTAAACATGCCAGAAAGTTCTACTTATCGGGTGTCTTCCTAATGGGGAAGCTTACGCGAACGCGTCAGCGGAATCGACGACCTGCTTCAAGAGGCCGAACAGCGCTTCGCGAGCGAACGGCAGGGGTGAGAACGGAGCCAGACCCCGGCGGGATTCGGATTTCGTAGGATGGACTAAGGTACGAAGCCCATCGGTCGCGACCGATGCGCCTCCTCACGTCGGAACATCCTATGGCCCTGGCAAACACGGATCTACACTGCACTGGCGGACTGGTTGAAGGAACATCGCCCGGAGTAGACGATCATAAAGAGTTAGCGGTGCTCCCCTTCGTTCAGCGCAATCTACGGCCCTATCTAATTATCTCGACACTGAAGTCGTTATATAAGAAAGGCAAATTATCAGCAGGAGTTATCTCATCATCTTTTGGCTGATTAATGTGATTAACAAATATACCGAGGTCGTCTATATAATAACCAGAAACTGAACTATTGTCAGAAACGAACGTTTTCGTATCTCGCGAAGCTGATCCATTAAATTGGTATGCTGCCTCGCAAGCTACCGGGTATATGTCGCCACTAAACCATCTCGTCACCTTTTCAGCTTGTATTCGTTGTTTCCACGTGCAAAGTTTGATGTCTTCCGAAGTAGAAAGCTCGGTTCCATACTTGACCTGAAGGGAGAATTCTTTACCTTCTCGCGGAGGAAATGGAACTCCATTTACACGAATACCGCCAATTATATCATTTATCCCTTTGCCTTGAGAATAAGCAGGATCCTTTTTGCTTACAAGCAGCACAAAACCAGCTAGCGCATAAACTTCATTAAAATTCTCAGTATCTCCTCCAACCGCTTTTTCCCTATAGGTTGTTAAATTATTATCCGCGATGGAATCAACACTTCTCCATACTCTTGTTTTTGTGCTATTTATAGTCCCATCCCGTCCCGGAGTAAGTAATTCTGTATTGTAAACATCCTGGATGGAGACAAATTTCCCGCCGCTACATCCATTGTAAGGAATAACACTTTGCTGTCGTTCTACGTATCTTACGATAATCTTCTTAAATTTCGGTTTCGGGGTAGAGAAAAATGGATCTTGCTCGATCAATTCTTTTACAGCGCCTGGGATTAGTGCACTGACATCTTGCTGCTTTCCAAGAGTGTAATGCATTCCTCCTTGTGGCTTGAGCCCGGTGAAACTTGAAAAAGAACACGTTCTATCTGAACTGCTATTGTTTACCGCTGATTTGATGCGTGCGCAGCTACTCTGCACACCAAGAGGAGCGATATATATAGGACAAATGAGAAAGGTCTAGACATTTTTAATTATTCCGAGCTGTTTGCTGCGCTTCTTTACTTGACGTAATTTATTCTGCAATGGTCAATGTTCCAGTTTCTCAGCAGTTCTGCTTTGCCAATTTGTCAACATATCCTTCGCCCCCCATTTTCTCCAGCGTCTTTTTTCACACACATAAGTCCACTCCCCGTAAACTACGACCGTATCATCTGCGTAATAGTTCAGCCCACCACCATCCTCACGCACGCTTGGTTTTGTGAAAAATGCGCAAGGTTGTCCGTCATGGTTTTCATCGGGATCAAGGGGAATATTTATTTTTTTGCTACGAGTCATGTTGTAATTTTTTACGTGACTATCATCATCTGAAACATTACTGTCACTGCTCGAACTGGCAAGTTTCTTCACTGAGAACGCCCTATCTAAAAGATTAGCCTGCTTCGTTTTTTCTATTTGCTCTTTTCGTTCGTGTTCAGCTTTCCGCCTCAGCATCTCCTGCTCGTATTGGTAGTCCTCTTCCGCCTTACGACGATTTTCTTCTTCTTGGTTCGCTTGTTGGACGCTCTGAAGTATCCCGATAGCGCCACCGAGAATCTTAGCGGCACCCACGCCTCGTGTGGTTGAGTTCGAGCCGTTAATGGCGCCTTGCATGATTTGCGAAGCACTCGATCCTATTTCTCCGGCTTGACTCGAAGAGCCGCCAGAAGATGCGGACGAACTGGCGCCTGCGCATGCTTCAAGCTCCCGCTTCAACGCCTGAAAGTTTCTATAAGCTTCGGCGCTGGGGCCCTGCCCTCCGCCGTTGTTCTCGATCGCGCGTATTTGCTCCGCCGTGCCTCGAATGGCTGCATCGACTCCGCCGAACTGACTGATGACTTGATTGGTGTCGAATTCTGTGACTGTGTCGCCAAGTTGAGCGGTACGCCAAATGAACTTGTAATGGGTATTGCTACAACCGAAAGCCTGACTTGTGCTCATAAGAGGCAATATGAACCAAGCTAATATACCGAGGCCCCTTGCTTTCATTCGTAAGCAAGCTAATACGGCTGGCGGCAACATTATATTCATCTAGACAGTTCCTTAGGATATTTTCCCATAAAACGAGCGATTCGGATTTCTGGCTGTACAAAACGATTAAAACAAACACCTAACAATGAGCACACAGTAAACTGCCGTGGGAATTGCGAAAAAATTGGTCTCCACATGCGTCAAGATCGGCACTCGTAGAGGTACCATCACAATTGCAGATCAGTGTGCAGCGTCCGTTCTGCTCAATTACCTCGCAGTCTTTGCAGGAGTCCCGATAGGTGCCTTTAGGCGGTTTCCTTTCATTACATAGTCCAAGTTCGATTTTTGATTTCACATTGCTTTCGGGCAGAAACGTAATCGTCGCCTTTTGCTGCGCCACGCTAATACGTTCGATCTTGAATAATTTTTTACAATGCTCCTCAATAAACCTTGTAGCGTCACCGTATGTATCCCTTGCCAGGTTTTTTGCAAAGCTGGATAGGGCTCCATCACCATTCAATACATAAAGACGTACTCCCACTTTATACTCCTTCCACATTGGTTACTGGGCAGGAATTCAGTAATCTCGATTGCAGCATGGTCAACCGCCTGACGGCGATTGGCATGTCATGCCCGTAGCCGATGTTGGTTATTTCCGATCAAAAAATGGGGTTGTTTTTTTATCGCGATTATGCCCCCCCCAATCAACGGTAACGCAATCCCAAAAATGGATGATGTTTTTTCTTGCGATTTATGGTAATGCTGCAATGCCGTATGCAGCGCAAGGACTTTCTTCCGGAGATTCGTCGTGGCTCGGGATGAAACGCTGGACGAGCTGATCGGGACGCTGTCCGAGGCGGCGCTGGAACCGGGGCTTTGGCGGGAGGCGTTCGCGGAACTTGGATCAGGTTCCGGACGTGAAGCCGTGGGAGCAAGAGAGGTTCCATTAGACGATGCGGGCGTTAACAAGACCCCGTCTGGAGCAGTTCAGGCGCATTGTGAAAACACCCCTTAAAGGGGATAATCGGCCCATGGAAAAGCGCACGCCTCACTACCCGCTGGCCGGCATCCAAGCGCAGATGATCTCGATTCAGGACATGAATCTCACCCTCTCGGCCAGAAACGGGATTCGTGCGGCGTGCCTGGCCCAGGCCGATGCCTTGGCCGTGATCCAGCAGCTGACCCGCAAGAACTTCTATAAGAGCATGACAACCCATGCCGATCATCGCGTCTGGCAAGACGTGTATCACGGCGAATGGGAGGGAAGAGCGCTCTATATCAAGTTTCAGCAGGTCGGAGACTATTTCGTGGTTTCGTTTAAAGAGCTTTGAGAATGACAAGTCGATGGCATGAACAGCCCTGCCCGTTGTGCGGAGCGGGCACCTTGCGCGATGGAGTCAAAACCGTAGCGCAGAACTACAAAGGCCGCAGCTTTCGTTCGGAAACCCGTGGCGCCTTTTGTGGCCATTGCGGGGAAGGCTTTGTCGAGTTCGACCCGGATGAAGAAGCGGCATGGCTGGCGTTTCGTGACCGGGTGGATGCCGAGGAAGCCGCCGAACTCAGCCGGATCCGCAAAAAGCTGAAACTGACCCAAGCCGCTGCCGCCAAATTAGCCGGGGGCGGTAAGAACGCCTTTTCCCGTTACGAGCACGGACAAGCCAAACCCGTTGCCGCGGTGATGAATCTGTTTCGCTTACTGGATCATCACCCGGAACTGCTCGCCGAGCTCGAAAATCGATCCTGAGACTGCATTACTATTGAGACCTAGGCTCGCGGCCGACGACCCTTTGCCACGGCGTTCTGAGAAATTCTCGGGATGAGTCGAATGGAGTGTCACAAGTTGTGACACGTCTCCTTGATTGGGTCGTCGGTCACAGGCCAAGCTCGCTATGCGAGCCGATGCGCACGAGTTGCAACACCTCGTCGTCGGGGTTCCGGTAGATCAACAGCAGGTCGGGCTTGATGTGGCAGTCCCGGTGATCCTTCCAGTCGCCGGTCAGCGCATGGTCGTGGTGACGCGGCTCCAGCGGCTGATCGCACGCCAAGGCTTTGACGACGGACATCAGTTCCACGTCGAGCGAGGCGCGGTGCTGGCCCTTCGCCTCGCGTTTGTAATCGCGCTTGAATTGGCCGGTTTGATCAATCCTCCGCACGCAAGTCTGCCATCAGTGTCTCAACGCTATCGAAACTCTTGAGGTTGCCGGCGCGGGCTTCGCGCATGGCGGCGATGGTGGTTTCGTTCGGCACCAGCGGTTCGAACGGCAGCGCCTTCTCGCGGGCGATGCGGGTCAGCATGATGCGGAAGGCATCGGACACGGTGAGGCCCATCGCCGCCAGTACGGTCGATGCCTCTTCCTTGATGCGCTCGTCGATGCGGGCACGGACAACGGCATTTGCAGACATGGTGTAACCCTCCATAGATAAGGGCCACATTGTAGCCCAACTATCGACGGCGCGCATCCATACTTTTGCCCGGCTGGTTGTCGCCAAACAAATGTTCTGCGACACATCGGCAACAGTAATGCGCACCAACCTCTGGGGGGCTCAAAATTGCGCGGAAAACTCTGTGGCCACGCGCTACCACACGGAAACCCGCTCTTGATGGTTATCCGCCTATGTTGGTTGGTTACATGCGTGCGTCGTCGGACTCCGATCGCCAGAGCTGACTTAGCGTGTCCTCGAAAACCGTTCTCGCATCTTGTAAAGAAAAACGGCGAATTTAAAGAGGCGCGGTCAGAGGGTTCTGACTTCGTTGAGTAGCTCGGGGTGACGTTCAAGCACTTTGAGCAGCTTCACTAGAGCCAGCGGTGGCTTGGTCTTGCCATTCTCATAACGAGAGAAGGCATTGACGCCGCCGCCAAAAATCTCCGCGGCTTCACGCTGGTCGAGGGCGAGCTTCTTGCGCACGCTGGCTATGAAATCAGGGTCGACGATGGCCGCATTGATCTGTTTCGAGAAGGCGCGCATTTCGCGCATGACGCGGTCAGATTCCTCCCCATCTAAGACCGACTCGGCACAGGCCGGGCAGAAATCTCCCGTTACTGCCGCTATGAGGGTAGTTTCGCCCTTGTAGGTATAGGGCAGGTCGCGGGTGTCATGGAGCAGTTCAGACGCGCCGCACACAGGACATTTGAAGCCGCAGGCATCGGTAGCGGCTTGCTGCATGTGGTCGAGGTAATCAGTCATGCGGTTCTCGCTCATACCGGTCGTGCCTCCGCAAGCACTCTGGCTCGGAACTTCGGGGACAGATCGTCGGGTGTCAGTAGATCGACGTGAAGGCCGAGCAGCGATTCCAACTCGTCTTGCAGCCCGCCCAGGTCGAACAGCGTCGCACCAGGCAGCGCATCGACCAGCAGATCGATGTCGCTGCCGTCCCGGTCAGTGCCATGCAGCACCGAGCCGAAAACGCGAGGGTTTGCCGTGCGAAAACGCCCCACCGCTTCACGAACTGCGATTCGCTTCATGTCAAGTACAACGGACGGTCGCATGGGCATCCTTATCTTATTGATAACTCGTTGGCGATACTGGCAAGGCAGCGCTCAGCCATGTGGGAGATCATGTGGCCGTCAAGTAATGGCGTCGACCTGGCACTTCAAGCCCTTCTTATGGGAATTCATGCCACGAACTAGGCTGGCCATTACCTCGAACGTCCAACCCTGTCTAGCGGCAAATCGATTCGCAGGGGCTACCATCATGGTCGATATCCAAGCGCCTGCATCGCCCAGCGGAAAGCCTTTCTGCGTGATTTCTGACTAGTAAGCGCCTTCTTGACTCGCCGGAGCGTTTTTCTGCCGGTACAGCCGCCACAGGGGCGGTGCGAAAACCAACAAAAGGAGGGCCACCATGATGACCACGAGGGTTATTTGGACGGTAGGAGAGGGCTGCATGTCGACCTCCTATAGGCTTGTGCTGTAAGGGAAAGTACTTTCTTGATCTGCGAATTACTGTAAGGCAACTCGTAAATACCAGGCCATGGGACAATACCTCACCTGAACATCAACATCCAGCCTGAGCCGTCAAGATCAGAGAGAGCCTTTTAGCCGTCGATGAACGTGAGGCGAAGAGGCCGTTTCCCGATTTGAATATGTAATTTTAGATGTGCGGAAGGACGCTGCGAGCCACTGTTAAGCGGGTCATCGGGCTGGACTTTCATCAGGCCAGACCCAGTATGCGCACAGGTCGCAAAGTGTCACAACTAGTGACACTTTTCCTTCGATTTTTGAGCCCTTTTACGTTGGAGGGGTTTTCTTGCGTGATTGCTTGCTCTTGCGCTGAATGGCCTCGAATTGGCGCTGGCAAGCTGCTGTTTCCTGCTTAGCCTGAGTCAGCTCCACCGATAGCCGATTGATTTCGGCTGCTTGGGCATGGGTTGTCGCCTCCAGCCTGCCGACGGTTTGTGTCAGCTGTGAATTCTCCGTGCGCAGCCGATTGAGTTCCGCTTCTATCGTTCGGTTTTGCCCCCGCAGTTCCCTTGCGGCTTCGGCTTGTATCGTCAAAGCCTGAATGCGTTCCTCCTGGCGCGCGAGGCGTTCGGCGCTTTGTTGCTCGGCCCATTCCCTTTCATCGACGATTCGTTGGAGATGCCAGGCATGCTCGCGTTCCTGACGCGCTTGCCAGGACTGAATCGCTTCGGTATGAGCAACTTTCGCTTCAGCAAGACTGCCGCGGAGCTCTGCAATGGTTGCTCGTGATTGATCAAGCTCGCTCAGTAAGCTTTTGGTTCCTGCGATCTCCTTCTGCAGCGAGGTTTCCAACGCGGTGTTTTGAGCTTGTAAGGTAGTGATCGCTTGCTCGGCGCCGGCACGGAACGCCTCCCATTCCCGTAGCGTCGCGTCGCGGGCCGATTGAGCCTCGGCGACTTCCGCGTCCAGTGCCATGCGTTCGGCATCGATGCCGGCGCGTAGTGTCTCCAACTCCCCGCGCGCGGCGGTTAACGCTTGTTGCCACAGTTGGCCGGCCAGCGCCTGGACGGATTCCGGCAAACCCTGAACCGGTTCCTGAGTCGCTTGTTTTGCATGACGATCCGCTTTCCAGTCCTGGATAGCGCGGCTAATCGGTGTCGGACTATTCACGCAGATGCGAGCGACGATGCGGGCAATCGTTGGAGTCAACCGTTCTTCTAGCCAGATCGCATCGCAGGCGGCGTATGCCCTGTTATAGGTGCTGGACGCGGCGTGTTTCGGTCCCATGCCGATGGCGAGGTCTAGGGGTTCAAGGTTGGATAACTATCGAAATGCGAAGCAGCGGTTCGCCTTGCCGGTCGAGCGCCAGATCTACCGCAATGCCTTCAGGCCGCTCGTTCAGACGGCGGGCGGTGAGAGCAAAGCCATGGAAACAGTGGACCACGCTGGCGCGGGTGCGGCATTGGAATGCGGCGTCATGCGCCAGCGCCATCAACATTCCGTATTCGGCCGCGTCGGGCTGGTGGAAATCGGATCGGTTCCGGTGCATGGGGAATAGTCTCTTGGCATTAGGGTGACAGTGAAATTATAGCTACAAAATCACTGAAGCACTAATATTAACAATCTAATGTAACTTACAAATCATGATTACTGGACTTATCATCACTAGTAAGAAAAGTTAAAATTTCCAGCCAAGATTAAGCTTCGACATGCGGCAAGCCTTGCCATTGCTCGGTTTGGATCGAATTGGAGGAAGACCCCATTGCTCACTCTTACCGATCAAGCGTTGCTCCGTGGCTGGATCGAAGGTTTGCCTGTGCCGACCCTAGGTGCGCTGTACTTGAATGGCGCTGAACCGCCGATGGTGCGCAGCCGTATTGCCGAGCTTTGCGATGGGCTCGCAACCAAGGCTCGACGTTGCCGTCGGCCCGATTTGGCCACGCCGTGGCAAGGAAAGCCCGTACATCGAGGGCGTGCGGAAGATGCCGGAACGTCCGGCGTGCTTGAAGGGCGCTGGATGAAACAGGCTTACCGAGCGCTTGAAGCTCTACAGAGTCTTCCGGATCCTCGGCCGGCTTTAGACGATCCCTTGGATTTATGGTTGACCGCGCGCAGCGTAGGCGCACTCGGCGCCAGCGGCCTGGTGACTTTGCACGACGTCCAGGGGGCGGTGCTTCAGGGAGGGCGGCAGTGGTGGCGCTCGCTGCCTCAAGTAGGGCCGAACACCGGCCGTGCGGTCATGCATCTCCTGCGGACGGAAGGAATGGCGCCAACGGCCAACCCGACCGGAGAAGGGCCGTCTCGGGCGGAGTCCCCTATTACTCAGGCCGTGCGGCAAACCTATCGCATCTACCCTTCGCTTAATGGCGCCAACGGCGAGAATCGGGCCAGCGCACAACGCTGCCTAATTGCTGCGGCTAACGACAGCGAAGCCATTCAAGCCTGGCTCGGACTGTGGGATCCTGGCAGTCATACCCGCCGTGCTTATCAACGGGAAGCCGAACGATTCCTGCTATGGAACGTCTGGGTCAAGGCGAAGGCTTTTTCGTCGGTGAACGTGAATGACTGTAAGGACTATCTGGATTTTCTGAAGGCGCCGGACGTTTACTGGACGGGGAGTCAAGCGGTGCGGTGGAGCGCGGAGTGGAAGCCGTTCCGGGGGCCATTGTCGATACGCTCCCGACGGCAGACCTACACCATCCTAAGAGCGTTAAGTGCTTGGCTGGTTGACCAACATTATCTGGCGACCAATCCATTTTCGGGATTGCCAAAAAGTCCGGAAGAGCGGTACGCACGGATCCAGACGGGGCGCGCCTTCACGGTGGGGCAATTGAAATTGCTCCTGGAATATTGCACCTCCCAAGGTGCGGACTCCCCGGCACGATCTGCCCACTATCGCCGTATCGGCTTCGTGTTACGTTTCGCCTACGCTACTGGGCTGCGGCTGCATGAGCTGGCGCAAGCCAAGATAGGTGATCTGGTGCTTGATCCGCATGCCACTGAGCCACAATGGTGGCTCAGGGTTGTAGGGAAAGGCAGCAAACTGCGGGAAGTTCCGATCCAGGAAGCACACCTCGCGTTGGTCTCGGCTGAGTTAAGCGCCCGCGGTCTCCCGCAGTTGGATTCTTGTCCTTCTGATACACCCCTCATCGGTCGGCTTAGGCGCCGGGCAGTAGATTCAGAAGAAGCCAATACGTTTGCCGAGCTTCCGCTCACGCCTTCGGCCCTACACCATCTGTTATACGGCTTCTTCCGAGAAGCCGGGATAGCCTTGCAGGCCAGCGACCCGGTAGCCGCCGCGCGGATAGCTCAGGCTTCCGCTCATTGGCTGCGGCACAGTTACGGTACCCACGCTGTGGCTCAGGGTATGCCGCTGGATGTGCTGCAAGAGAATTTAGGTCATGCCGACCTTAAGACCACATCGATCTATGTTCGGGCGGAAAAAGACCGGCGCCATGCCGAATCGCGCAAGCATATGAATACGGCTCACCTGGACGATCCGGCCTCCGCACTTGCGGCGGATGCGAGTGCGGGAACAATTTCAGCTTTTGCGATATTGGGTGGAGCTTCGAAGGAAGGTTTCCAGAAGCGCTGACGGGGTGGCTAGGCCGGATGCCGTGAGCAAGAAGTATAAGCGAGGCCGTCCCAGTTTGATTTCACCTCCCTTGCTGGCTTACATCGATGACCACCTTGCCGAAGTG
Organism: Methylococcus sp.; assembly: GCA_028688525.1. Classification (GTDB taxonomy): domain Bacteria; phylum Pseudomonadota; class Gammaproteobacteria; order Methylococcales; family Methylococcaceae; genus Methylococcus. The sequence continues at coordinate 9,988 of JAQTYA010000087.1, forward strand.
GCCGCTGCTTTTCAGGTAGTTGTAAGCGTCGGTTGCCTGCTGAAAATGAAAAACACGATCGACGACCGGATGGATTTCGGCCACGATTAAAAACCGGTTGAGGTCTTCAAACATCCTGCGGCTGCCGACGAAGATGCCGGATAAACGTTTGGCGCCGCCGATCAGAGCCAAAGGATCGAGCGCACCCCCGAAGCCACTGAGGCCGCCGATTATCGCGAGGGTACCGCCCATTCGGGCACTGGCTACGGAACGCGCCAGCGTACCCCGGCCACCGACTTCCAGCACCAAATCGACGCCTCGTCCGGCTGTCAGCCGCAAGACCTCGTCCTGCCACTCGGGTGTGGTCGTGTAGTTGATGGCCGCATCGGCGCCGAGCTCACGTGCGCGGTCCAGCTTCTCGTCGCTGGACGACGTGATAATGACACGCAGGCCGGCCGCTTTCGCCAGTTGCAGCGCCCACACCGACACCCCGCCGGTGCCCAGCAACAGCACGCTGTCTCCCGGCCTGAGACCGCCTTCGACGAACAACGAATTCCAGGCTGTGACGCCGGCACAGGGAATGGTGGCGGCTTCGACATGGCTGAGGTGCTCGGGAATCGCTACCCAGGCGTCTTCGTGCAGAACCACTTCCTCCGCCAGCATACCGTCGTAAGACCCGCCGAGTGAGCGCCCCGTATTCTGAGGCGTAGGCTCACCGTGCATCCAATTCGGGAAGAACGATGCGGCCACACGGTCGCCCACGCGAAATCGGCTCACCGCCGAACCGATGGCCATGACCTCCCCCGCGCCATCGGAGCAGGGAATCACGGAGGCATCGCCGGTGCGGAGATAGGTGCCTTCGGCAATCATCAAGTCGCGATAATTGAGCGAGACGGCGTGTACCCGTACCTGTACGTCGTGAGCAGCCAGTGTCGGAATGCTGCGCTGAACCAACTCGAGTCCGGCAATCTGCTGTCCCGCCTTGATCTGATAAGCCTGCATATCAATCTCCCATTCGATAGATGAAATGTCCGTCTTTGCGCTGGGTGCGCATCGACATTGGCGGTTATCCTATCGAAGCCGAAAGGTCGGCAGTGGAGCAATTCGTTACAAAATCCGTAGAGCAATTGGAACCAATCGAATGAGTGATCGCTTGAGGGGCATCAGCGCTTTCGTCGAAGCCGTGGAAGCCGGCAGTTTTGCTCTGGCGGCTGAGCGCATGCGGCTGACCCGCTCGGCGGTGGGCAAGAGCATTGCGAAGCTGGAGCAGCGCCTCGGGGTGCGGCTGTTTCACCGGACGACGCGCAGCCAGAGTCTGACGGAAGAAGGACAGGCGTACTACGAACGCTGCGTGCGGGCTTTGGCGGAGTTGGAGGCAGGCGCCTCGGCGCTGGACAGCGGCAAGCGCGAACCCGCGGGACGCCTGCGGTTGAGCGTGCCCGTGCTGTTCGGCCGCCACTGTGTCGCGCCCGTGTTGCTCGAATTGGGACGCCGGTACCCAAGGTTGAAGATCGAGATGTCGTTCAGCGACCACGTCGTCGATCTGGTGGAGGAAGGCTATGACCTGGCGGTGCGTATCGGCACTCTGCCCGACAGCAGCACCTTGGTGGCACGCCGGTTAGGCACCCAGAACATGGTGATCTGTGCCGCGCCGTCCTACCTCGCCGAACATGGAAAGCCGGTAGAGACGAACGAACTATCCGCGCACGTCGGCATCGCTTACGGGCGCTCCGGCCGGATCGAGCCGTGGCTGGTGAATGACGGGACCGGTCGGATCATCAAGCCTCAAGTCGATACCCGGCTGGTGTTCGACGACTTGCAAGCCATCGCCGATGCAGCGGTGGCCGGCATGGGTCTGGCCTGGCTTCCGTGTTGGCTGATGGCCAAACATGCCCGAGCCGGGGAACTCGAGATCGTGATGGGCTGCGACAACGTGCTGGCGGCGGATATCCACGCCGTGTGGCCGCAGTCGCACTACTTGCCGGGCAAAACACGGGCCGCCATCGATGCGCTGGTGGCCGCGGTGCCGGGAAAGATCGGGCAATTCGAAAGGGTATAGTCCGTGGCGGAACCCTGCTAGATCAGGACGAATATAATGGCGATGCGTTCTTTCTTGCCGAGAAGCGGGACAGAGGGCCTACTGACCGATAGGAAGGAATGGAGACGGCTTGGAGCCTTTGCGGTGTTCCGTACCGTGGTACGCTGCGATCGCTGAAAGCGCTTTTTCAACAAGGATACGCAGGATGATGAAGAAACCACTCATAGGGTTGCTTTTACTGGTCGTGTCGGGATTTGTCGCGCCGGGCAAAGCCGCCGATCTGCCCAAAGGCGCTGACAGTCAGTTCGCCCAGGTGAACGGCATCCGCATGCATTACGTCAGGATGGGCGAAGGCCCCTTGCTGATTCTGCTCCATGGCTGGCCGCAGACCTGGTATGAGTGGCACAAGGTCATGCCGATTCTTGCAAGCCAGTTTACAGTCGTTGCTCCGGACCTGCGTGGTTTGGGACTTTCGGAAAAGACCCGGAGCGGATACGACAAACGCACCATTGCCGGTGATGTGGCAGCCCTCATTCAACATTTGGGAGAAAAATCGGCCTTGGTCGTAGGCCACGACATGGGCGGAAAAGTGGCTTATATCCTGGGTTTGGCATTCCCCGAGCGGGTGACGAAACTCGTACTGGTCGACTGCATGCCACCCGGAACCGAGAAAATGGACCCCGCCAAAGGCGGAATGTGGCACTACGGATTTCATATGGCTGCGGAATTTCCTGAGATGCTGACGAAAGGCCGGGAGCGGGAATATATATCCGCGCAAATGACAGCATGGCTGCATCGGAAAGACGCAATACCCGCGGATGCGGTCGATGAGTATGCCAAACACTACGCTAGTCCAGGAGGAATGACCGCAGGATTCAATTACTATCGCGCGCTTCTGGAGGATGCCAAGTTTGTCGCAACTCAAGCCGATCGAAGGTTCACGATGCCGATCCTTACCGTCGCCGGGAAATACGGTGTTTCGGACAAGCTATACCAAGCTATGGCGCAAAGAGCTGACGATCTCAAGGGGGAGATTGCCGAGAACAGCGGACATTTTGTGCCGGAGGAAGAACCGGTGTGGCTGGCGGAGCAGATATTGAATTTCGTTCATGCCGATAAGCATGCGAAGCCGCAAAAGCGGGCCAGCTTGGATCGGTAATTTTCCGGCACAGGTCCTGATTGCGTTGGCCGACTTTCAAACGCATATCCATGACACCGTGCTTCGTCAGCCACTCTATGTCATCAGCGGTTTCGCGCGGGCGATGGTGCTGATATTTCCTTTCCGCATCTCATCGTCTTGCTCCCCCTTTTGCTCCTTGGGGAACGCCTGATCGACGTTTTGCGAAAAATGATCTCTCTATGAACGTCCGGATACGAAGCGAACTACCCTCTGACGTTGCGGCCATCGAGGCTGTGACGGTCGCCGCCTTCCTGAAAGCTGCCCATACGAGCCATACCGAGCACTTTATCGTCGACGCGCTGCGCCGATCCGGGCAGCTTTCCGTTTCGCTCGTCGCAGAGGACGACGGCATCATCATCGGGCATATCGCGGTATCGCCGGTGTCCCTCTCCTGCGGTGCCAATGATTGGTATGGGCTGGGTCCGATCTCCGTAGCACCGGAACGCCAGAGGCAGGGCGTGGGAACGCGACTCGTGGAACGGGTGCTGGCCGATATGCACGGGCTGGGCGCCGCTGGATGCGTGTTGTTGGGAGCCCCGAGCTACTATTCGCGCTTTGGCTTCAGTACCCTTCCGTCCCTGGTCCTGCCCGGAGTGCCGCCGGAGTATTTCCAGGCCATTTCTTTTCGTGGTCCTGTGCCATCCGGTACGGTTTCATACCACGAGTCGTTCGCCGCACAAGGTTGACGATTCAGATCTCATGCTTGATTGAAGAGGTGTCTGTTGAAACGGCTATTGTTCGTTACGTTGCTTTGCATTCCTGCCGCCGCCTGGGCGTTTTTCAAACCGGTGCGGGTGGTGGCGCCCGAGCTGGCGGGGCTCGCCTGCATCAGCGACACGATTTGCACGGACGACGTCGCCCGCTCCCAGGAGACAGCCGGTTTGTATAACGAGGCCCTGCGTTTTGTCGACGCATCGGTCGGCCGGATCGAAGATGAGCC
>JAQTYA010000011.1 GCA_028688525.1 Methylococcus sp.
AATTATTGAAACAAGGCATCCGTCCGTTTGGGACCGGACGCCAAGGCGGCACCGGCCTCGGCCTCGCCATGGTGCAGCGCTTCATCCGCGAAGCGAACGGTCAGATGCAACTGAGCAACCGCGAACAAGGCGGAGCCTGCTGCACGCTCGTCATCCCGCGTCACATTGCTGCTTCTGGAGAGACCCCCGCCTATGGCCAATAGCCTGCTGATCATCGAAGACGAGAAACTGCTCGGCTCGGAACTGGCTCGGCACTACGAACGAGCCGGCTGGGACGTCGACTGGGCAAGAACCCTGGCCGAAGCGCGTAGCCTGTTCACCAAGAAAGCCGTGGATCCTCTGCTGATCCTGTCCGATCGCAGCCTACCGGACGGCAATGCGCTAGACCTGATGGAAGAAATGCGCGGCCAGGGCAATATCTCCGAATGGCTGCTGCTGACCGGCTACGGAAGCGTACCGGATTCGGTCCGCGCCCTGCGCTTGGGCGCTTACGATTTCTTGGAAAAGCCCTGCGAACTCGAGCGGCTCGATCTGGTGATCGCCAGCGCCGCGCGCTCCGCCCAGGCCCAGCGCCGGCTGCTGGAACAAACCCAGGAACGGCACCGGCGGTTTTCGCCCGAAGCCTACGTCGGCCGGAGCGAATCCGCCTGCCAGGTGCGGGACATGCTGGAACGCCTGACCCGAGTGCCGTTCAGCGCCTTGATCATCGGCGGCGAAAGCGGTACCGGCAAGGGGCTGGTAGCCCGCATCCTGCACTATTCGGGCAAACGCGCGCAGCAACCGCTGATCGAACTCAATTGCGCCGCCCTACCCCACGACTTGCTCGAATCCGAGCTGTTCGGCCACGAAGCGGGCGCCTTCACCGGTGCCCTCGGCCGCCACCGCGGGCTCATCGAACAAGCCGACGGCGGTACTCTGTTCCTGGACGAGATCGGGGAGATGCACCTCGACCTGCAAGCCAAGCTGCTCAAAGCTATCGAAGACCGCAAGATCAGGCGGCTGGGCTCGGAAAAGGAAATCAGTGTCGATGTACAGATCCTCGCTGCCAGCAACCGCGACCTGGAAGAGATGGTGCGCAACGGCGGTTTCCGCAGCGATCTCTACCACCGCCTGAGCGTTTTCCGGTTGCAGTTGCCGCCGCTCCGGCAAGTGAAGCAGGATATGGACGAACTGGTGCCGTTGCTGATTGCCGAGTTCAATGCCAAAGCCGGCAAGCAGGTGAAGATCATTCCCGAGGACACCTGGAGCCGGCTCAAAGCCTACGACTGGCCGGGCAATGTCCGCGAGCTCAGGAACGTCATAGAGCGCTGCGTGCTGTTCGCCGACGGCCCTGTATTCCCTACTCAGTGGCTGCAGCTGCCTGGACAGGTCGTCGCCGCCGCCGCGATACCAGAGACCGCAGACTGCATCGTCCTACCCCTGGACGGCAGCATGGCGCTGGACGACATGGACTGCTACATCATCCGCACGACGCTCGAACGCTACAGCGGCAACGTCACCGCTGCGGCCCGCGCACTGGGCGCCACCCGGGAAACGCTGCGCTACCGGATACGTAAATACGGGCTCAAAGAAACCGCCTGAGCGGCTCACCGGCCGCACGGATTGTGGGCTTATCGACAATCATCGGCACAGCTCTGACGCAACAGCTGCTGCTCTACAAACAGGCAAAATTTGCAACCTATTGATATTACTCTGCCTCACGGAGTACCCAAGGCTCAGGCACAGGATATGCTGGATCCATGGTAAGGACCATTAAGCTACGGAACAGGCCTAGACCTCTCTGCCTACTGGAGGACATGCCGATGACCACGCCCACCTCGAGCCGTTTACACAAGGCCAAGACTTTCCTGATGTTATGGGGGTATGGCTGGAAGCGCCGGAAACGCCCCGCCGCAAATTCATACCGAATCGAATGGCAAGACCCGATGACAGGAAGTTGGTACGGCGACCGGGCTGCCCTGCGCCTGCTCAAAGCGCACGCCCTGGCACTGTACGACCGGCAGGATTCAGCCGGCGGCCCCTGCTCCCGACGGTTCTGATCCGCTCCCGCGCAGCGGCCCGTAAACGATCAGATCCTGCCCCAAAGGCTGATAGCGGCAGCCGGCGATTTCGGCCGCCGCCAAGCTGGCTCCTTGCCCGCCCAAGAACCGGGGCACAACGGTGATCACGCAGTAATCGGCCAGCGCCGGATCGAGGAAAGAGCCGATGAGTCCGGCGTCGCCCTCGACCAGAAGCGAGCGCAAGCCGAGGCCTGCAATTTCGGCCAGGATCGCTGCGGAATCGGTCTCGCCTGCGAGCGATAGCAGCGTTTTCGCGCCGTCCCTTTGTATTAGCTGTACCTCGGCACCATCGGATCGCAGCACCGCATCGTGACGGGCGCGCAAAGCCTCGGTCAGAGTTTCCGCCTCCGCACCGGCATACTGCGCAGCAGCGCCATCCAAGCTTTGAACATGGCTCAGCGTTACGAATGGCCGGCCGGCCGTAGAGCGCACGGTTTCGGCTAGGCTTTCGAACAGCGGTTCGAGAAAAGGAAACGGCGAAGGGTTCGCCGGCCTCCGCTCGAACGACAGCAGGTGCGCCATCTTCTCGACCTTAGCCCGGAGATAGCGGACGTTCTCGGGGTGGCTGGGCACTTCGATCGGCACGCGGGCCCCGATCGGGATGCCGTAGCGGCGCAATTCATCCAGTTTCGCCGGATTATTGGTCATCAGCTGCACGCTCTTCACGCCCAGATCTTCCAGGATACGCGCCGCGACGTAGTAATCGCGCTCGTCGGCCTGATGCCCCAGACGCAAATTGGCCTCCACGGTGTCCAGTCCCTCGTCCTGCAAGTTGTAGGCTCGCAGCTTCTGCACCAGACCGATGCCGCGCCCTTCCTGGCGCAGATAAAGCAGCACCCCGCACTCCGCCGCCCCAATCGCGGCCAGCGCCAACTCCAGTTGCTCGCCGCAGTCGCAGCGGCGGGAGCCGAACACGTCGCCGGTCAGGCACTCGGAATGCACGCGGGCGAGTACGTCCTCCCGGCCCGAAACGTCACCTTTCACCAAGGCGAGATGCTGCTTGTCGTCCTGGGCGCCGCCGTAGCAGTGGATGACGAATTCGCCGAAACGATTGGGAAGACGGGTGCTGACGAGTTCGTGAACGGCAGGAGAAGTCCGGGTTTTCATTCAGGCAATTCAGAAAAGGCGGTTGAGCGCGGCCTGGAGAACCATTAAGCCCCGCTCAACATGCAAATTGACGCTTATACACAAATTTAGGAACGTATGCCAAGAGCACGGCACTCGAAAGTACATCAGTGCGATTTCAATAGCTCTCCTAGGGCATCGGCCGACTCTACCGGAAGCGAACAAACCTGCTCACGACAAACATAGGCCACCGGCCCACTGGGGCTCGGGACGCGCGCCGCCAGTGCTGGCGGCAGGTCTGCCGCGTCGGCGGGAATGGCATAGATCAGGGCTTCGGGAGCGGCTTCGAGCGCCTGGGCGCGCCAACGTTCCAAGGCCTCGGCCTCGCCTCGCAAGATTACCAGCGGCGGAGGGGTGAGCCATTCTCGCGCCGCGTTCATCAGCGCTCCATGCGCATTGGGGTACTGGGCCATCGAGCTTTGAGCCGCCTTCAGGCCTCGCTCGGCTGCATCGGCATAACGCAGGTCCCCCGTGAGGGCGGCGAGGCGCATCAGAGCGCGTAGCGCGACGCCATTACCGGACGGCATGGATTCGTCCATCCAAGGCTTGGGACGCTGAATAAGTGCTTCGTGATCGGCGGCGGTGAAGAAAAAACCGCCATATTCGGTATCCTCGAACCGCTCCAACAGCCGGTCCGCCAAATCGACCGCCCAGGCCAGATCGTCCGCATTCCAGCGGGTTTGGAGCAATTCCAAGGCAGCGTCCAGCATGAAGGCATGATCGTCGAGATAGGCATCGAACCGCGCCCGCCCATCCTTGTAGACTGACATCAAGCGGCCGTCGACGTCCATGGTCCGGCGCAGGAATGCGAAGGCGCGGTCTGCCGAAGCCCCGAAGTCTTCCCGGCCCAGCAATCGCCCGGCCACGGTCATGCCGCGGATCATGAGACCGTTCCAAGACGCGATGACCTTGTCGTCCCGACCAGGCCAGATCCGCCGATCCCGCACGGCACACAAACGGGCGCGGGCGGAATCGAGGAGGCTTACGGTTTCTTCCGGGGATTTCCCTACGGCGGCCGCGACCGCTTCCAGCGATTCGGCCACGCGCAGATGCCAATGACCCTCGAAATTAGGCGTGTCCTGCAAACCGTAGCGGCGGGAAAACGCCGGGTATTCGTCCGCCGAAAGCAGCGCCTGCACTTCCCTGCGGTCCCAGACGTAGAACTTGCCCTCCTCGCCTTCCGAATCCGCGTCGAGCGCGGCGTAGTAGCCGCCCTCCAGAGACTGCATCTCGCGGATCGCCCATTCGGCAGTCTCGACGGCGACGGCGGCATAGCGCGGATCGCCGGTGCGCACCGCAGCTTCGGCGTATAGCTGAAGTAGCGGACCGTTGTCGTAGAGCATCTTCTCGAAGTGGGGAATTTCCCATCGCTCGTCCACCGAATAGCGGGCGAAACCGCCGCCGAGGTGGTCGTAGATGCCGCCCCGCGCCATGCCGTCCAGCGTTGTCCGCAACATGGCGAAAGGCTGGCCATCCGAATGCAGCAGGAATTCAAGATCGGCCGTGTGAGGGAACTTAGGGGCACTGCCGAATCCGCCGTGGACAGGGTCGAAATTCGCCTGGAGCGCGCGCGCCGCCCGCATCAGCAGGTCGGCATCGGGAAGCGCATCGCCGCCGCCCTCCCTGCCCATGGCCTCCAGGGCTTCGCGCAATACTAGGCCGTTCTGGGCGAGATCGCCCCGGCGTTCGGCGTAGAAATCCGCCAACTGGTGCAGCACCTGAACGAAAGCCGGCATGTTATAACGCGGCTCTTTGGGGAAATAGGTACCGGTGAAGAACGGTACCAAATCATGCGGATTCAAGCATACCGTCAGAGGCCAGCCCCCGCCTCGCCGCGACAGCATCTGATGGACGGTCTGGTAGATACGATCGAGATCGGGCCGCTCCTCCCTATCCACCTTAATGTTGACGAACAGCCGGTTCATGACCTCAGCCGTGGCTTCGTCCTCGAACGACTCGTGCGCCATGACATGACACCAGTGGCAGGCCGAATAGCCTATCGACAGCAGGATCGGCCGATCCGAGCGGCGGGCGGCTTCCAACGCCTCCGGCCCCCAGGGATACCAATCCACCGGGTTGCGGGCGTGCTGCAGCAAATAAGGACTGGTTTCGCCGGTCAGGCGATTGGCGAACTGTGCTGCGTGCATGCTGGGGCGGTTGTTCGGACGGTAGGGACTGGAGAACAGTGTACCAGCTCCGCTCCATTTCCGAGTATTCCGCTAGGATTCAAAAGCCTGTTTCCGGCTTAGCGCCCTCAACTGCGTAATCCGCCCCTGGGCGTCGAAATGAACGTCCACATGCCCGGCTGTTCCGCCCTTCGATGAGACTCGCCACATCGACCTGGAAGGCAGCGCACAGAGCCTCGTTGCCTACCGCACTGGGCATGGGCCTCCCCGCATCGGACGCGACCGGGCCGGACAGGCCGTACGCCACCCGAAGCGTCCACAACGCCGCCAGGCCGATCACGGTTGCCGCATAGAGCTGCAGCAATTGGGTCAATCCCAGATAACCGCCGGAGAGATTCACCCACACCGAGCAGAGCCGGATATCCAACCATAGGCCGCACAGCTCCAGTACCGGAAACAGGAAATACGCCCACAGCAGCCAGCCCATCACCGTCACGGCAAACGCGCTGAGGCGCTGGCCTTGGGTCTGCAGTTCCGGTGCGTTAATGACGAGTTCGGTCACGCTTCAAGACTCCTCTATCTAAAGTTACCCAGACCGCGCGTTGGCCTTTCTTTTTCCTGATCGCCTGCAGAAAACCGGCCACCGTGGTCGAAACGTTGATGAGCCAGTACACCAAGGGGTACCAGACCATCCAGTAATAATAACGGCCCATCCCGCCGATCCGGGCTTCGTAGCGCGAATCGATGGCAAGGCTGACCGCGAACTGCGCAAGGCAAGTGACGCTGAGCAGCATTCCGGTCCAACTCGGCACCAGTTCGGCAAGAACGCCCCGGTGCAGATCGAAGACTTGTGTGACCAGCCAGGCCACAGTGACAGCGAGTACTAGGTGAGACCACAGAATGCCCGCCAAAGTTTCGACGTAAAGCGGCCACATCCGCCGTGCCCGCCAAGCCAGCACCGGCCGGAAGTAACGCATGAGCACCTCGACTCCGCCTTGGGCCCAGCGGCGGCGCTGTTTCCATAAGCCGGACAAAGTCTCCGGCATCAGCACCCAGCAGAGCGCGTTGTGCTCGAAGCGGATGTCCCAGCCGGCAAGCTGGAGCTTCCAGCTGATGTCGATGTCTTCCGTAATCATGTCGTTGCTCCAGTAGCCCACCTCGTGCAGCGCGGTCTTGCGGAAGGCGGCGATTACGCCCGAAACCGTAAAGATGCGGCCGTAAAGCCGTTGCGCCCGCTTGATGAGCCCGACGATCGCCGAGAACTCGCCGACTTGGATCTTGCCGAGCAGGGTGGAGCGCGTGCGGATCCGCGGATTCCCCGTCACTGCGCCTACCCGTGGCCCGGTAAGGAAATGCCGCAGCATCCAGCGTGCGGCTTCCGGCGCCAGCAACGCATCGCCGTCGATGCAGATGAGGTACTCGTGCTGGCTCAGCAGAGCGCCCGTCCTGAGCGCCATCGCCTTGCCCTGGTTAGTCGCCAGATTGACCACCCGCAGCCGCTCGTGGCGCTCTGCGAGCTGGCGGAGGATGTCCAGAGTGTTATCGGGGCTGCCATCGTTGATGGCGATGATTTCGTATGTGGGATAGCTCTGCTGGAGCAGATATTCCACAGTTTCGCGGATGTTTCCGGCCTCGTTGTAGCAGGGAACCAGGAACGACACCCCCGGATAATGCGGAAAATCGGGGGCATCGTCGACCGGATCGCCGTCGCGCCGCTCCCAGCGCAGCCAGTAGATGCCAGCCCCGATCATCCAGACATAGGCCATGAACAAGGGGTAATAGAAGATAAAACTGGAAACCCAGTCGCCCCAGGTCTGCCAGGGCAGGCTTCCCAGCCAGACGGTGACCGGCACGAGCAAGGCCGAGGCCTGGTCCTGAGCGGCCCGCCAAGACGAGCTCAGCGCACTCACGGCGCCCATGGCGCAGCGAACACGGCTTTCGACGCCTCCAGCCGGGGCTGGTCGCGGAACACGTTGTCCGGGTAATAACCCAGATGCACTGCGCCGGCCTTCAGCAGCAAGTTAGCCTGCCCTAGGAAAACCGTCATGGGAATGTCCTGCTGGGTATTCCAATCGACGCTCTGCAATTCGAACACAGTCTTCTTCAATCCATCCGGATAAGCCGCAACCCGCTCGATCAACGATTTCAGCCAGGCCTCCGGCTGTTCAGCCTTTTCCATGAACGGCATGGCCTCCAGCGCGACATAATCGTAATGCTTCAGCGCCTCGCCGAAATTCTGCGCGTACCACTCTTCGCTATCCGGCATGAGCACCGGCAGAGCGTACAAATTGCGCGCCGTCTTCAGCTCGGGGCGGAAGGCGCGGACGCGGGCGCTCAGCTCGTCGGTGAATCCGTCCAGCATAGCCGTCTTATGCCGGGCCCAGCGCATCCGCATCGCGGCCGGCTCGTGCAGGCGCTCGAACCGGTCGGACAGACCCCAGGTCTTCTTGCCATAAGCCAGGGCGGCGGGCGAGACGTCCTCGAAGTCTGACAGGATGGCGTCGTCGTGAAACAAGAGACCGTTGAAATTGCAGTATTTGGCCAGATCTTCGTAAATCTCTCCGATCAGCCTCCGGGCCTGCGCGTTGAAAGGCGACAGCCGGTGGTAGATATGGCTGCTGGCCTGAGCCCTGCCGTCGCGCCACTCCTGCACGAACCAGTCTTCCGGCACTTTGGCGCGGTAAGCCAGCACCGGCATCCAGGCATAGACCCTCACCCGCGCCCGGATGTGCATCTGCCAAGCCACCCGGTTGAACAGATCGGCGCGCATCGGCAGATGCCGGTTGGGGAAGTAGAGCGCGTCGGCATTGCCATCGCCGTCCGGATCGGCATAGGCCTGCAGATAGACGGCTTTGACGCCTAGGCCCAAAATGCGGTCTAGTTCGGCGCCCAGGTTGCGTTCGGTCTGCGCCGGATCAGGGTCGTAGATATAGTCCATGTCGACATGGGCTACGCGGACCGGCCGGTCGGCTCGAAGGCGAGTGAGGATGTCGGCGAATTCATCCACTTCGGGGTCCGCAGTCAGCAGCATACGCTTGACCTCGGACAGATCGGACATATCGTTGCGCCCTTCCCGCAATCCCATGGTGATGACCATGCCGAGCTTGCCGGCCTCGTCGATCAAGGCCTGGTTGTATTCGCCATAGGGCCAGACCATGACACGCGGCTTCACTCCGGCATGGCGGGCGATACCCTCTGCACTCTTGTGCAAATCCTCGCGGATGCGCTTGCGGTAGGCGGCGTCGGACTCGTAGGTTTTCGCTACCGGATCGTAGACCCGGGTGACCGCCGCCGGCTGCAGATTGCCTTGCGGATTGCCCAGCAGCCCCTGGTGTAAATCGTAGCTGTGGGAGGCGATTTCGACCAAGCCCGAGCGCGTCAGCTCGCACACCTGATCCCAGCTCAGCAGCGATTCGCGCTTGAGCACGAACTCTCCGCCCAGCGGCACCACGGCTTCGTTCGGCAGATCCATCCACGACCCCACCAGCGCAACCAGCGCGGGATAGCGGTACTTCTTCAGCAAGGGGAAAACAGTGCGGTAGAAGCTCGAATACCCGTCGTCGAAGGTCAGCAGGACTGACTTATCCGGCAATGCGGCCTTTTTCCCCGTCTTAACATCCAGCAAATCCTGGGTGCTGACCACCCGGTAGCCCTCGTCCTTCAGCCATTGGAAATAGGCCTCCAGATGGGCCGGGGTAACAACCGTGGAACCCCCGGTATAATCCAGCCGCACGTCTTCCCTGACGTCGTGGAAGGAAGCCACCACGAACGAGGAACCGGCCTCGGCCGTCGAGGCCATAGCCAGGGCGAGCGTTATCAGGAGGCAACGCAGCATCGAAACTCCGAAAGAAACGCAGGGAAAACCGAAACGGGATGCGGCTGCGGGAAAACCCGAAACTAAAAACGCGCCGCAAACGGCGCGCTATTTTAGCGGCTTCTGAAAAGAGAGCAATTCGTCAGGATTACTGCACCAGCGCCAACAGCACGCCCGCCGCCACCGCCGAACCGATCACCCCGGCCACGTTTGGGCCCATGGCGTGCATCAGCAGGAAGTTGTGGGGATTGCTTTCCTGTCCCACTTTGTTGGCTACCCGTGCCGACATGGGGACGGCGGAAACGCCGGCGGCGCCGATCAGAGGGTTGATCTTGTGGGCAGTGAAACGGTTCATCAGTTTCGCCATCAGCACTCCCGAGGCGGTGCCGAAGCCGAAGGCGATAGCGCCGAGCACGAGAATCCCTAAGGTCTCCGGCCGGAGGAAGGCGTTCGCGCTCAGCTTGGAGCCGACCGAAAGGCCCAGGAATATCGTAACGATGTTGATGAGCTCGTTCTGCGAAGTCTTGCTTAGCCGCTCGACCACACCGCATTCGCGCATCAGATTGCCCAGGCAAAACATGCCGATCAGCGGTGCCGCCGAAGGCAACAGCAGCGAGGTCAGGATCAGCAGAATCACCGGGAAGATGATCTTCTCGGTCTTGCCGACCACGCGCAGCTGGGTCATCTCGATCAGGCGCTCCTCCGGCGTAGTCAGCGCGCGCATGATGGGCGGCTGAATCAGCGGCACTAGCGCCATGTAGGAATAAGCCGCCACGGCAATCGCGCCCAACAGTTCTGGCGCCAGCTTGGAAGAGACATAGATGGCGGTCGGACCGTCGGCACCACCGATGATGGCGATCGCAGCGGCGTCCCTGAAGGTGAAATGCAGGCCGGGCACCAGATTGAGCGCAAGCGCGCCGAACAGCGTACCGAAGATGCCGAACTGGGCGGCTGCGCCTAGCAACAGAGTCTTGGGGTTGCCCAGCATCGGCCCGAAGTCGGTCATGGAACCCACGCCCATGAAGATCAGCAGCGGAAAAATCCCGGTCTTGATGCCGAAATACAGATAGGACAGCAGCCCGCCTTCTTCGGCGATGCCGGCCACGGGAATGTTGCTGAGCACGGCGCCGAAGCCGATGGGTAGCAGTAGTAAAGGCTCGAACCCCTTGCGGATGGCGAGGTAGATGAGCAGGAAGCCCACCGACATCATGATCACCTGTCCCCACTGGAAGTTGGACAGGCCGGTGCTGGCCCACAATTCGGCGAATCCGTTCATGGATCGATCGGCCTCAGCCCAGGGTGACCAGCACGTCGCCGGTACCGACCGTGTCTCCCGGCTTCACCGCGATACCCACCACGACACCGCCGTTGCGCGCCCTTACTTCCGTTTCCATTTTCATCGCCTCCATGACGACTACGACCTGACCCTCGGCAACCCTTTGCCCTTCGGTGACGTTGATGCGCAGGACATGGCCGGCCATGGGCGCGCTTACCGACTCACTGACGGCCCGCGCGGCGATGATCTGCGCCGCCGCCGAAAGCGAAGCGGCACCAGGCGCGGGGTTGATCGTACCGATGACCCCGCCCGGAGCCACTTCGACTTGATAACCGCGGCCGTTGACGGTGACCGTGTAAGACCGGATGCCATCGGTTCCCGCCACCTCGCCAACGACTTCGGCCACAGGCGCCTGCGAGGGCTCGCAACCCGGCGCCGGCTCGAACGCCTCCGGGTTGCCCCGGTTCTGCAGGAAACGCCAGCCGACCTGAGGAAACAGCGCATAAGTCAGCACATCCTCGACCTGCGGGGAAGCCAATTTCACGCCATGTTCCTTGGCCAGACGCTTGAGTTCGTCAGTCAACTTCTTCAGCTCGGGCTCCAGCAGATCGGCCGGACGACAGGCGATGGGCGCCTCACCCTCCAGCACACGCGACTGCAGCTCCGCATTGACGGGCGCCGGCGTAGCGCCGTATTCGCCTTTCAGGACGCCAGCGGTTTCCTTGGTCACTGTCTTATAACGCTCGCCGGATACCACATTGATGACCGCTTGGGTGCCTACGATCTGCGAAGTGGGTGTCACCAAGGGGATGAAGCCCAGGTCTTCACGCACTTTCGGAATCTCGCGCATCACTTCGTCGAAGCGGTCCAGCGCTCCTTGCTCCTTGAGCTGGCTCTCCATGTTAGTGAGCATGCCGCCGGGAACCTGGGCCACCAGGATGCGGCTGTCGACGCCCCGGAGGCTGCCTTCGAACTTGGCGTATTTTTTCCGGACTTCGCGGAAATAGGCGGCGATCTCCTCCAGTAGTTGGATATCGAGACCGGTGTCCCGCTCCAGCCCTTGGTAGATGGCCACCACCGCCTCGGTGGGGCTATGGCCGTAAGTCATGCTCATCGAGGAAATAGAGGTATCGACGTTATCGATGCCGGCCTCGACTGCCTTGACGATGGAAGCGGTACTCAAACCCGTAGTCGCATGGCACTGCATGTGGATCGGCACACCGACTTCCTGCTTAAGACGTCCGACCAGTTCCTCTGCGACGTACGGCTTGAGCAGACCGGCCATGTCCTTGATGCAGATGGAATGGGCGCCCATGTCTTCAAGGCGCTTGGACAGATCGACCCACATGTCGACCGTATGCACCGGACTGACGGTATAGGAAATTGTGCCTTGGGCATGCTTGCCTACGGCGACCGCCGCGCGGATGGCCGTTTCGAAGTTGCGGAGATCGTTGAGCGCATCGAAGATGCGGAACACATCGACGCCATTCTCGGCCGAACGCTCCACGAACTTCGCTACCACGTCGTCGGCATAGTGGCGGTATCCCAAGAGGTTCTGCGCCCGCAGCAGCATCTGCAAACGGGTCTTCGGCAAAGCTTTCTTCAGCGTGCGCAGACGTACCCAAGGGTCTTCGCCCAGATAGCGGATACAAGCATCGAAAGTCGCCCCGCCCCAGGCTTCCAGGGACCAGAACCCGACCTTGTCCAGCTTCGGACAGATCGGAAGCATGTCCTCGATGCGAAAGCGGGTCGCCAGCAAGGACTGATGTGCATCGCGCAGGACGACCTCAGTAATGCCTAGGGGGGTTGCCATGGATAGCTCCTTTAAGACGGTCCTTATTTGTTTTGATAACGGTGGATCGCCGCCGTGATCGCGGCAACGATCTCCGCCTCATCCTCGCCGGAGGCGCTCGGCTCCGGCATGACCTTCGCCGGCTTCAACGCGGCAGGCTCATCCGGCGAATAGCGCTCGACCAGCCGCGACGCCGTGTGGATAACTCCTACCAGCAGCGCCAAGAACAGGAACACGATGGTCATGCCGATGAACATGAGCCGGGTCCCGACCAGCATAAGCTCTGGGATCGACGATTCCATGCGGGAAAATTCGGTTGGCGAAAAACGCTGGAATGATAAAGCGAGGCGGAGGGAAAGTCGAACCGGAGCCGCCCGCAGACAAAGGCCGAATGCTGCGCCAACGCCTAGCGATTGAGCTGCAGCATGTTCTGGTCGTCCTTGGATCCGCGCTGCTCCTCATGATGCTGCTGAGCATCCTTGGGCTTGAGCGTGAGCATGGCGATTCCGGTCCAGCCAGCCATGAACAGCAGCAGAGCGATCGAGGAAGCCGTCAGCCGGTCCGGCCGCTTCATCCAGAACAGCACCCATTTGGGCTTGATCAGGCCGACGATGAGATAGACAGCGGAAAATCCGACCAGAATTCTAAACAGCAGCACCTTGGTAGCCAGGTCCATACACCAGCCCTCAAACGATTGAAACGGGAAAGGCGGTGATTAAACCGGATTCGGGGAAACAACGCCACTGGGCATATTCTAAGGAAGCCTGCAGGCAAGCCGGTACGGGTATTGACACCCGAGTATGGAACTAGGAAATTAGCCGGAACCGCACCAACTGGTAAAATCCGCCGGTTGAATCCCATCCCACAGGTAACACATGATGAATCGCAAACAGACTGTCGGCGTGCGCGTCGGTTCGGTACAAATCGGGGGCGGCGCGCCCATCGTAGTCCAGTCCATGACCAACACCGACACCGCCGACGTGGCGGGAACCGTCCGCCAGGTAGCCGACCTGGCGCGGGCCGGTTCGGAGCTGGTTCGCATCACCGTCAACAACGAAGAAGCCGCCGAAGCCGTGCCCCGCATCCGCGAAGAACTGGACCGCGCCGGCTGCACCGTGCCTCTGGTCGGCGACTTCCATTTCAACGGCCACAAGCTGCTCGAAAAATACCCCGCCTGCGCCGAGGCGCTGGGCAAATTCCGCATCAATCCGGGCAATGTGGGACGCGGCTCCAAGCGCGATCCGCAATTCGCCCAGATGATCGAGTTCGCCTGCCGCTACGACAAGCCGGTCCGCATCGGCGTCAACTGGGGCAGTCTGGACCAGTCGGTGCTGGCGCGCCTGCTCGACGAGAACGCCCAGCTCGCCGAACCGCAGCCCCTGCCCGCCGTCATGCGCGAGGCCGTCATCACCTCGGCGCTGGAAAGCGCGGAAAAGGCGCAGAGCTTCGGCCTGGCGAAGGACCGCATCGTGCTGTCCTGCAAAATGAGCGGGGTGCAGGAACTGATCTCGGTCTACGAAACCTTATCGAGCCGCTGCGACTACGCCCTGCACCTGGGCCTCACCGAAGCCGGCATGGGCTCCAAGGGCATCGTCGCCTCCAGCGCCGCGCTGTCCGTGCTGTTGCAGCAGGGCATCGGCGACACCATCCGGATTTCGCTGACCCCCGAACCCGGCGCCGACCGCACCCTGGAGGTCATCGTCGCCCAGGAAATCCTGCAGACCATGGGCTTCCGTTCGTTCACCCCCATGGTCATCTCCTGCCCTGGCTGCGGCCGCACCACCAGCGATTATTTCCAGAAACTGGCCCAACAGATCCAGTCGCACCTACGCCACAAGATGCCAGAATGGCGCAAGCGTTACCACGGCGTGGAGGATATGCATGTCGCAGTCATGGGTTGCGTGGTGAACGGCCCCGGCGAGAGCAAGGCAGCCAACATCGGCATCAGCCTGCCGGGCAACGGCGAACAGCCGGTGGCCCCGGTATTCGAAGACGGCGTCAAGACGGTGACGCTGAAAGGCGACCACATCGCCGAGGAATTCCAGGTCTTGGTCGAGCGCTACATCGATAGCCACTACGGCAGCCGCACCGAAGTCTGACGCGATTTACCCGGCGGCCTCCAGGCGCGCGAGCTCAGCCTCGCTGAACCCCGCGCGCTTGCGGAGTTCGGCATTGAAGGGGCCGCGGACCTGGCCCTTCAGGTGGCGTTCCACCAAGACGAAATACTCAGCTTCCGGATCGATGCCGCGCTGCCCGCAGACCCAGCGGAACCATTCGGTACCCAGGGCAACATGGCCGATCTCGTCGTGCAGAATGCGTTCGAGAATAGCCACGCTCCGCTCGTCGCCGACCTGCCGCAGCCTCTCGATCATGCCCGGCGTCACATCCAACCCGCGCGCCTCCATGTAGCGCGGCACCAGGGCCATGCGGGCAGCCACATCGTAAGCCGTGTCCTCCGCGATGCTCCATAAGCCGCCGTGGGCGGGCAGGTCGCCATAATCGGCGCCGAGTTCGCGCAAGCGCTCCCGCACCATAGCGAAATGCTCCGCCTCTTCCGCCGCCACCCCCAGCCAGTCCCGGTAATACGTCTCCGGCAACCCGCGGAACCGGTACAGATGGTCCCAGGCCAGTTGTATCGCGCTGAATTCGATGTGAGCCACCGCGTGCAGCAGAGCGACCCGGCCTTCCAGAGTATTGATACGGCGCCGGGGCAGATCGCGCGGATCGACCCGCGGCGGGCGCTCAGGAAAGCGGGCCGTCCCAATCGACTTAGGCTCGCCCGCCGAAGCGAAATCCAGCCACCCCTCCCGGCAAGCCACCCCAGCCTCACAGGACAATGCCAGTTTGGTATCGATGTCCGCGATTTGAAGGCAGGCTTCCGCAGCCGAAAAAATGTTCTGGTCCATCCTAATGACTCTAATATCCGCACCCGCCCGCTCTGCCGAAGGAACTCATCAGACTTTTCAGACGCTGGGCTTGCCCATTCATTTCGTACGCCGCTGTCGCCAATTGCTCCGACGCCTCGGCATTGTGCTGGGTGATCTGATCCAGCCGGCTCATGGCGTTGCCGATCTGGTTGGCGCCGGCCGCCTGCTCCATCGAGGCGGCAGCAATTTCCTGTACCAGCTCAGAGGTTTTTTCCGAGCCGGGTACGATCTCATCCAGAATTCGCCCGGCTTTTTCCGCCATCTCGACCCCGTCTACGGCCAGTTCGCCGATTTCGTGCGCCGCGACCTGACTGCGCTCGGAAAGCTTGCGCACTTCGTCGGCCACGACGGCAAAACCCTTACCGTGCTCACCGGCGCGGGCCGCCTCTATCGCCGCGTTGAGCGCAAGGAGATTGGTTTGCGCCGTGATTTCATTGATGATGTCGATCATGCCGGTGATGCTTTTCATCGCAATGACCGTCCGGGCGACCGCCTCGCCGCCTTCTTTCGCCCGCCTCGCTCCCTGGGCTGTAATCTCTCCAGTCAATTTGGCATTCTCGGCGTTATGGCCGATCGAGGCGCTCATCTCCGCTACCGAAGCGCAGGTTTCTTTCACGCTTAAAGCCTGGCTCGCCGCTGATTTCGATATCGAATGAGCGGTCGCATTGACCTCTGAAATCGCGCCGGACAACACTTCCACCGCCTCGGCGACTTCGGTCATGGTACGAGCCAGCATTTCCACCATCGCATTGACGCCCTCGACGATCCTGCGGAAATCTCCGCGGTGCTCGAGCGCATCGACACGCACCGAAAGCCTGCCTTGCCCGGCAGCGGCGGAGAGCACCTCGGCATCCTTGACCAATGCGCTGATCGCTGCGACGGCCTGGTTCAGACTGAGCTTGAGCGTGTCGAATTCACCGGCATACTGCCCGTGAAGACGGGGCGGAAGCTGCCCCTCGGAAAATTCGTTGAGCGTACCCACAACCGCCGTCAACGGTCTCGTAATGCTCCGGGTAATCCAGTACGCGATCACTCCCGACAGCAATAGCGCAATCCCCGCAAGCGCCAGCATGAGGTTACGATACTCCCGATAGTCCTCCGCCGCTTCCGCCATGACCACCCCCATTGCCGCATCCTTGTGCTTGACTATCTGCTTGAGGCTTTCGATATACGCCGCCTGGGCTTTGTATCTTTCTCCGTAAAGCTCGTCTACCGCCTCTTTCATTCGGCTGGCCAGCCCTAAGCTGATCACCTTTTCCGTGTACGCCCGGAATGCCCGACGGGCTTCCTTAGCGTCAGCCAGAAGCCGAGTCCCTTCGCCATCGGCGGTTAATCTATCCAGACGTTCGAAATGATCGTCTATGCGCAGGATATTCTTGTCGTAAGCCTCCTTATTCAGCGATTTCTTGCCGAGGTCCTCGAACAAAATCATGTTGCGGACGAGGCGAGTGTTATCCATAGACAGAAATGCAATATCGTTGGCCAAGGCAGTGCCTGGATATATCCGCTCGACCACATGCGCCAGCCGCTCGTCCAACACCCCCATCCGGGTGATTCCGATGAACGTGACAATCGCCGACAGCAAGGCCACCAAGGCGAATCCCAGCATCAATCGCATCCCTACTGTCATAGTCCTCAACACCTTCGTCACTTTGGATGGCCCTGCTGCAATTTTGTCTATTGCGGAAGCTTATCCGAGCCGTAAACGGCGCAGCAACCCGAAGCCTTATCCGAGTTGTTTACTTGGAAATTAATCAGGACTAAAATGGTCCGGAATGAAGCAGGAGCCCCTATGCTGCGCATCAGTAAATTGACCGATTACGCGATCATCCTCCTCGGCCAGATGGCCCGAGCCGGCGAGCAGACCTTCGCGGCGGCGGAACTGGCCGAACACACGTCGATTGCCATGCCGACTGCGAGCAAGATACTCAAGGCTCTCGCCCGCGCAGGAATCGTGACCTCGACCCGCGGTGCCCGCGGCGGTTACACCTTGGCCGACAAACCCGAGCACACCAGCGTCGCCCGTATCATCGACGCCCTGGAAGGGCCGATCGCACTCACCGAATGCGGCATCGAACAGGATAGCTGCCAGCAGTCCTCATCATGCGATGTACGCAGCCATTGGAATGTCATCAACCGGGCCGTCCTGGCCGCGCTGGAATCGGTCAGTCTGGCGGACATGATCCGCCCGGTATCGGCCTCGGCGGCCGAGGTGCCGATTTCTCTGGCCCGGCTGCAACCCCATACCCGATAAACCTCAGAGCACCGCCATGTCCGCCACGGCAGAAACCCTGGACCGCCTGATCAAACAGGAATACAAGCCCGGCTTCGTCACCGAACTGGAAACCGACACGCTTCCGCCCGGCCTGAACGAGGACGTCATCCGCGCCATTTCACAGAAGAAAAACGAGCCGGAATTCATGCTGGAATGGCGCTTGAGCGCCTACCGCCACTGGCTGACGATGCAGGAGCCGCGCTGGGCCTTCGTCGAATACGAGCAGGTCGATTACCAGAGCATCAGCTACTATTCCGCGCCAAAAACCTCAGACCAGCCGAAATCCCTGAACGAGGTCGACCCCAAGCTGCTGGAAACTTATAAAAAGCTTGGCATCCCGCTCTACGAACAGGAGCGGCTGGCCGGCGTGGCAGTGGACGCGGTATTCGATTCCGTGTCGGTGGCGACCACCTTCAAGGACAAACTGGCCGAAGCCGGCGTGATCTTCTGCTCCATGTCGGAGGCGATCGAAAAGCATCCGGAACTGGTTCGGCGATATTTGGGTAGCGTGGTGCCGGCGGGAGACAACTTCTTCGCAGCGCTCAACTCTGCAGTGTTCTCCGACGGCTCCTTCGTCTACATCCCCAAGGGCGTGCGTTGCCCGATGGAGCTGTCGACCTATTTCCGCATCAATGCGGCAAAGACCGGCCAATTCGAGCGGACCCTGATCATCGCCGACGAAGGCAGCCACGTCAGCTACCTGGAAGGCTGCACCGCGCCGATGCGCGACGAGAACCAGCTGCATGCCGCGGTGGTCGAACTCATTGCGCTGGAAGGCGCCCAGATCAAGTACTCGACCGTGCAGAACTGGTATCCGGGCGACGAGGAAGGCCGCGGCGGCATCTACAACTTCGTCACCAAGCGCGGGGACTGCCGGGGGGCGCGCTCGAAGATTTCCTGGACCCAAGTGGAAACCGGATCGGCCATCACCTGGAAATACCCGAGCTGCATCCTGCGCGGCGACGACTCGGTCGGCGAGTTCTATTCGGTGGCGGTCACCAACCACCGCCAGCAGGCCGATACCGGCACCAAGATGATCCACATCGGCAGGAACACCAAGAGCACCATCATCTCCAAGGGCATTTCCGCCGGCCGCGCCCAGAACAGCTACCGCGGGCTGGTGAAGATACTCAAAAGCGCCGAGAACGCCCGCAACTACACCCAGTGCGATTCGCTACTGATCGGCGACCGCTGCGGGGCGCACACCTTCCCCTACATCGAAGTGAAGCAGCCTACCGCCCAAATCGAGCACGAAGCGACGACCTCGAAGATCAGCGAAGACCAGCTGTTCTTCTGCATGCAGCGCGGCCTGTCGGCGGAGGATGCGGTCTCTATGATCGTGAACGGCTTCTGCAAGCAGGTCTTCAAGGAACTGCCGATGGAATTCGCCGTGGAAGCCCAGGCGCTGCTGGGCATCAGCCTGGAAGGCAGCGTCGGTTGAATCAGATTTAGAACCCAATGAGCCCGTACATGAACACCCTGCTCCGCATAGAAAACCTGCACGCCCGCGTCGACGGCAAGCCGATCCTCAAGGGCATCGACCTCGCCATCCGCCCCGGCGAAGTCCACGCCA
The DNA here is from genome assembly GCA_028688525.1 of Methylococcus sp. GTDB lineage: Bacteria > Pseudomonadota > Gammaproteobacteria > Methylococcales > Methylococcaceae > Methylococcus. The sequence goes on from JAQTYA010000011.1 coordinate 18,969, forward strand.
TCATGGGGCCGAACGGCTCGGGCAAGAGCACCCTGTCCAACGTCCTGGCCGGGCGTTCCGGCTATGAAGTGACCGAAGGCACGGTGACCTACCGCGACCAGGACCTGCTGGAGCTGCCGCCGGAACAGCGCGCCCGCGAGGGCGTGTTCCTGGCCTTCCAGTACCCGGTGGAGATTCCCGGCGTCAGCAATATCTATCTGCTGAAGGCGGCCTACAACGCCGTGCGGCGCCACCGCGGCCTGAACGAGGTCGACGCGCTGGATTTCCTGAAGCTGGTCAAGGAAAAGACCAAAATGGTCGACCTGGACGAGCAGTTCCTCTACCGCGGCGTCAATGAAGGCTTCTCGGGCGGCGAGAAGAAGCGCAACGAAATCCTGCAGATGGCGATCCTCGAACCCACTTTGTGCATCCTCGACGAAACCGATTCGGGCCTGGACATCGACGCGCTCAAGGTGGTGGCCGACGGCGTCAATGCGCTGCGCTCGCTGGATCGGGCCTTCATTCTCGTGACCCATTACCAACGCCTGCTCGATTACATCAAGCCCGACCACGTCCATGTGCTGGCGCACGGCCGCATCGTCAAGTCCGGCGACGCGGGTCTTGCACACGAACTCGAGCAGAAGGGCTACGGCTGGATCGAAGCAGTTGCCGCGGGGACCTGAGATGAATGCGCTATCTCACAGCCTTTATGTCGATTCGTATCGCGACTCGGCGACCGTCGAGCCCGGCTGGATGAACCGGGTTCGGCGGCAGGCGCTGGCGCGCTTCGAGGCTTCCGGCTTTCCCTCCCCGCGCGACGAGGAATGGCGCTACACCCATGTCGCGCCGATCGAGCGCAAGCTTTTCGCCGCCGCGAGCGGCCCCGCCGACGTCGCCACCGCAGCCGCCCTAATCGCAAGCTGCCGGATTGCGGACGCCTGGTCGCTGGTATTCGTCGACGGCCTGTTCGCACCCGAACTTTCGGAACGGAACGGCCTGCCTGCCGGCGTAACTTTGGACAGCCTGGCCTCGCTGCTCGCGTTGAGCGGAGCCGAAGCGGAAGCCGAAGGGCTTGCCGGCTGGCTGGAATCCGAGCTCGAACTGGAAACCGAATCCGACCGGCACGGCTTCCTCGATTTCAACACCGCCTTCTTCACCGACGGCGCCGTGCTGCGCGTGGACACAGACGCCATGCTGGAAAAACCGGTCCAGCTGTTCTACGTGTCGACCCGCAACGGGGGCCGCGCTACGCTGCGCAACCTGATCCGGATCGGCAGGAACGCCGAAGCGCGCATCGTCGAAACTCATGTCGGCGCAACGGAAGCCAGCACGCTGGCAGCCGTAGTCAACCAGATCGACATTGCCGAAAACGGCGGCCTGAACCATTACAAGCTCCAACTCGACGGCGGCAGGGCCTATCACTTCGGCGGCAGCTACACCCGCGTCGCCCGCGAAGGCCGCTTCGGCCATCACACTCTATCGCTGGGCGGACTGCTGGTCCGCAACGAGGTGCACGCCCGCCTCGCCCATGCTGCCCAGACTGAGATGAACGGATTGTTCCTGAGCGAGAATCGTCAGCACGTCGACAACCACGTCCGGGTGGACCACGACGAGCCGCACGGCAGCAGCCGCGTGACTTACCGCGGCATCCTCAAGGACCGCTCGCGAGGCGTGTTCCAGGGCCGAATCGTGGTCCACCGCGACGCCCAGAAAACCGACGCGGAGATGAACAACCGCAACCTGCTGCTGTCCGACGACGCCGAGATCGACACCAAGCCGCAGCTCGAGATCCATGCCGACGACGTGAAATGCGCCCACGGCGTCACGATCGGCCAGCTCGATCCGGATTCGGTGTTCTACCTGGAATCGCGCGGCATCGACGCGGCCACGGCCCGCGAGATGCTGACCTTCGCCTTCGCGGCAGAAATCGTCGAACGGATGCGTCCCGACCCGTTCCGCGAGCTGCTGCGTGGCCTGCTGCTGGCCCGTTTCCCGAACGCAAAATGAGCCAAGGAGTCGCCATGAGCACCGCCCCCGCCGCCGTCCCGATTTTCGACGCCGCCCGGATCCGGAAGGACTTCCCGATTCTCGAACGGCAGGTCCACGGCCAGCCGCTGGTCTATCTGGACAACGCCGCCACCGCCCAGAAACCCAAGGCGGTGCTGGACTGCATCGCCAGGGTTTATACGGAGGACTACGCCAACGTCCACCGCGGCGTGCACACCCTGAGCCAGCGCGCCACCGAGCTGTTCGAGGGCGCACGCGAAAAGGTGCAGCGTCACCTCAACGCCCGCCACTCGCACGAGATCGTCTTCACCCGCGGCACCACCGAGGCGATCAACCTGATCGCCCAGTCCTACGGGCGGCCACGCTTCAAGGCGGGGGACGAGATCCTCATCTCCGCCATGGAGCACCATTCCAACATCGTGCCCTGGCAAATGCTGTGCGAACAGACCGGCGCGGTGCTGAAGGTCGTCCCCATAGACCGCACCGGCACCCTGGTGCTGGACCAGTTCGAGGCCCTGCTGTCGAACCGCACCCGGCTGCTGGCGGTGACGCACATGTCGAACGCGCTGGGCACGATCAACCCGGTCGAAAAGCTGATCAAGCAGGCCCATCGCCACGGCGTGCCGGTGCTGGTCGACGGCGCCCAGGCGATTCCGCACATGGCGGTGGACGTGCAGGCGCTGGACTGCGATTTCTATGCCTTCTCCGGCCATAAGCTGTACGGCCCCGCCGGCATCGGCATTCTGTACGGCAAGGAAGAGTTGCTGAACAAGATGCCGCCCTACCAGGGTGGCGGCGACATGATCCGCCGGGTAACCTTCGAGAAGACCGAGTACAACGCCCTGCCCTACAAATTCGAAGCCGGCACGCCGAGCATCGTCGACGCCATCGCGCTCGGTGTGGCGATAGACTATGTGAACGCTATCGGCATTGAAGCCATCGCCGAGCACGAGCACCGGCTGCTGGCCTATGCCACCGAACAGGCGCTGCAGATTCCCGGCCTGGCCCTCATCGGCCAGGCCGCGGAAAAAGGCGCCATCCTGTCGTTCACTTTGAACCGCATCCATCCGCACGACATCGGCACGATCCTGGATCATCTGGGCATCGCCATCCGCGCCGGACACCATTGCGCCATGCCGGTGATGGACTTTTTCGGCGTTCCCGCGACGGCGCGGGCGTCGTTCGGGTTTTACAACACTTTCAACGAGGTAGATGCATTGATCGCAGGCATCCGCAAGGTCATCGAGGTATTCGGCTGATGCTGGACCAGATTCGGGATCTCTACCAAGAGGTCGTCTTCGACCACAACCGCAATCCCCGCAACTTCCGGGTCATGGAAGACGCCAACCGCACTATCGAGGGCTTCAACCCGCTGTGCGGCGACCGCATCACACTGTACGTCAAGATCGACGATGCCGGCGTCATCCGAGATGTCAGCTTTCAGGGCTCGGGCTGCGCGATTTCCACCGCGTCGGCCTCGCTGATGACGGAGATCGTCCGGGACATGCACGAAAGCGAAGCTCATGCGCTGTTCGAGACCTTCCACCGCATCGCCACCGGCAAGGACGACGCCGTCAACCTGGAAGAACTGGGCAAGCTGGCCGTGCTGGCCGGGGTGCGGGCTTACCCCGCCCGGGTCAAATGCGCCACCCTGGCTTGGCACTCCCTGGAAGCCGCGATCGAGAACAAGGAATCGACCATCAGCACCGAATGAGGTCTGTAGCCCGATGAACGACTGGATCGACGTAACCCCCGCTAGCGGCCTTGCGGATGGAGCGCATGCCGTCGCCGACCTCGACGGCATTCCCGTCGCCGTGTTCAACCTGGATGGCGAGTTCTACGCGATCGAAGACGCCTGTACCCACGACGGCGCCGAAATCGCCAGCGGCCGGCTGGAGAAAAGCGAGATCGTCTGTCCCCGCCACGGCGCCCGCTTCTGCCTCAAGACCGGCAAGGTCCTCGCTCCGCCCGCCTACGAAGACCTCACCTGCTTTTCCGTCCGCGTGGAAGACGGGATGATCCAGGTACGAGACGCGCGCTGGGACTAAATGGCCTCCGGCCGGTCGGCGGGTCTTGCGCCGATCCTATATTTCGATAAAATTGGAACTATGGAAAACAAATCCGCAGTCGTCGCCTTGGCCGCACTGGCCCAGGACTCCCGTCTGGCGATCTTCCGCCTGTTGGTCCGCACCGGTCCGGACGGCTTGTCCGCCGGCAAGATCGCTGGAATCCTGAGTATCGCGCCTTCGTCTCTGTCCTTCCACTTGAAGGAACTGAGCCATGCCGGCCTCGTTTCGTCCCGCCAGGAAAGCCGCTATGTCATTTATTCGGCGAATTTCCAGGCCATGAGCGAATTGATCGGTTTCCTGACCGAAAACTGTTGTCAAGGCGAACCCTGTCAGCCGGCAGGAGTAGCTTGCGGTTGTGTGGAACCTAGCCCAGTGGATCATCCTAGAGCTTAACGATCGACTTACGAATTTTCCCGAAGAGGTTCATTTTATGAAGCGTTTGCATGTCCATGTTTCGGTCGCCAATATCGAATCCAATGTCGTGTTCTACAGCGCAGTGTTTGGTTGCGAGCCGACGGTGCGGAAATCCGACTACGCCAAATGGATGCTGGATGACCCTCGGGTCAATTTCGCCATTTCCAGCCGCAGCGGCAAGGTTGGACTCGATCATTTGGGCATCCAGGCGGAAGACGATTCCGAGCTTGCCGAGCTGAAACAGTGCCTCGACCGTGCCGGCGCGCCGATTGCCGAGCAGAAGGGTACCGGCTGCTGCTACGCTGTGTCGGACAAATACTGGGTACTCGATCCGCAGGGCATCCCTTGGGAATCGTTCCATTCGCTGGGCGAGATACCGGTATTCGGAGAGAGTCCGAAAGCGAATCCGGAAACCGGCGAGGCGCCGAAGTCGGCCTGCTGCGCGCCGGAGTTGGGAAAGCCTTCTTCCCCTTGCTGCGGGTAAGGGCATGAAAAGCGTCCTGGTGCTCTGCACCGGCAACTCCTGCCGCAGCATACTCGGCGAGGTCTTGCTCAACCAGCTCGGCGGCGACCGCCTGCGCGCCCGGAGTGCGGGCAGCCATCCGACGGGTAAGGTGAATCCCCATGCGCTGGCCGCCTTGCGCCGGCACGGCCTGCCGACCGAAGGCTTGAGCAGTAAGTCCTGGGAGGCCCTAGGCGACCAAGCTTTCGATATTCTCATCACAGTTTGCGACGACGCGGCCAGCGAAGCCTGCCCGGCCTATTTGGGGCAGGCCGTGCGCGGCCATTGGGGCCTGCCGGACCCGGCCAAGGCCACGGGCACGCCGGCGGAGATCGACGCCGTGTTCGATTCGGCGTTCGAGGTGCTGGAAACCCGGGTCCGGGCGCTGCTGGCTTTACCCTTCGAGGCCTTGGGGGCGTCGGAACTTGCGGCTGAATTGGAACTCATAGGAAAACTGCCATGAGCAAGCGCAAGGCAAGACAACCCGCTCAGCGGGCCGAACCCAAGCGCATGAGCTTCTTCGACCGCTATCTGACGGTCTGGGTCGGACTCTGCATGGCGGCGGGCGTACTGCTCGGCAAGGCGCTGCCGGAGCCGGTCGCGGCGTTGCGCGGGATGGAGGTGTCCCAAATCAATCTGCCGATCGCCGGGCTGATCTGGCTGATGATCTATCCGATGATGCTGAAAGTGGACTTCGCCTCAGTGGTGAACGTCGGCAAGAACCCCAAGGGGCTGCTGGTGACCGTGTTCGTCAACTGGCTGGTCAAGCCCTTCAGCATGGCGCTGTTCGGCTGGCTGTTCTTCAAGCATCTGTTTCTGCCCTGGATCGGAGCCGAGGCGGCGGACCAATATCTGGCCGGCGTCATCATCCTCGCCGCCGCGCCCTGCACCGCTATGGTATTCGTCTGGAGCTACCTCACCGACGGCGACCCGGCCTATACCCTGATCCAGGTCGCAGTGAACGACCTCATCATGCTGGTAGCCTTCGTGCCCATCGTGAAATATCTGGTGTCGGGTGCGGCAGGGCTGGACGTACCGTTCGACGTGCTGTTCTACTCGGTGGTGGTATTCATCGTGCTGCCGCTGGCCGCCGGCGTGCTATCGCGTTTGTGGCTGCTGCGGCGGAAGGGCGCGACCTGGTTCGAACAGGCGTTCCTGCCGCGGCTGCATCCGGTAGCGATAGCCGCGCTGCTGCTCACCCTGGTGCTGATCTTCGCCTTCCAGGCCGACAACCTCACCGGCCGCTGGCTGCACGTGGCGTTGATCGCCGTGCCCATCCTGATTCAGGTGTATTTCAACGCTTCGCTGGTGTACGGCCTGATGCGGCTGTTCCGGGTGAACTACGCCGTGGCCGCGCCAGGAGCGCTGATCGGTGCCAGCAATTTCTTCGAGCTGGCGGTGGCGACAGCGATCACGCTGTTCGGGCCAGAGTCTGGAGCGGCTCTGGCGACCGTGGTTGGCGTGCTGGTCGAAGTGCCGGTGATGCTGTCGGTATGTGCGGTGTGCAACCGTACCCGCAGCTGGTTCGGCGCCGGGCTTAGAACAAGCGATTGATCTTGAAGCTGGAGGCCATCAGCAATCCCATCACCAGAAACGCCACGGGCCAAGCGTTCAGGCTGGACGGAAACGCAAGAGACAGCAGGTAGAGCACAGGGAACAGCACGCCGTTGACCGTGATCGGCACGCCCTCGAATCCCTTGCCCGTGGAAATGTTGTAACGCGCCAGCCTTAGCATGCCGCAAGCCACGAAGAACAGCAGCGGCGGAATCACCAGCCAGGATCGTAGGCTCATCGCGAAGTACAGGCAGACTGGCGCCACCCCGAACGACACCAGATCTGCCAGGGAATCGAGCTGCTTGCCGAACTCGCGGCCGGTATGGTGGGTCCAGGCCGCCACCTTGCCGTCCAGCGAATCGCAGACCATCGCCAGCACGATCAAACCGAAACCGGCCTCGGGATTGCCTTGCATAGCGGCAAAAACCGCCAGCACGCCGCAACTCAGATTGGCGATGGTCAACACATCGGCCCAGGTCAACAAACGCAGCATTCCCACCGTATCGCTCCCTCGTCGAAAAATGAATGGTCCCTTGAATATCACGGAAAAATGACAGCCCGGTTATCAAAGCGCATCACGGCTTCTCTGCCAGCAGCAGCGCTTCGAACTGTGCCCTCGGCGTCGGCTTGCCGCACAGGAATCCTTGCATCAGCCGGCAACCGTGCGCCTGCAGATAAGCCCCCTGCTCCACGGTTTCCACCCCTTCTCCGACCACTTCCAGCTTCAGAGCATGGGCCATGGCGATCATGGCTTTGATCAAGGCGGTTTTGCGCCGGTCGGACGGCAAGCCGTGGACGAACGAGCGGTCGATCTTGAGCCGCCGCACCGGGAAGCGGTGCAGGTAACTCAGCGAAGAATAACCGGTGCCGAAATCGTCGATGCTGATCGACACGCCCATGGCATTGAACGCATCCAGGGTCTCGGTGATTTCCCCGCTGTCTTCCAACAGCAGGCTCTCGGTGATCTCCAGTTCCAGCCACTCCGGCCGGCATCCCGTCTCCGCCAGAATGCGCACGACCGTACCCGCCAGATCGTTCAGAATGAACTGGCGGGTCGACAGATTGACCGCCACCCGCACGGGCTTCTCCCTGCCCCGGTTCCACGATACAGCAGCCCGGCAGGCCTCACCCAGCGCCCATTCGCCGATGCTGACAATCACGCCAGTCTCTTCGGCGACATGGATGAATTTGCCGGGTAGGACGACTCTTTCGCCGTCCCGGTTCCAGCGCAGCAAAGCCTCGGCACCGACCACCCGCCCCGTAGCCAAGTCGACCTGCGGCTGGAAATACAGTTCCAGCTCGTTTCGTTCCTGGGCCTTGCGCAAAGCCGACTCGATGAGCATGCGCTCCGAGGCGCGCTCAGTGAGATCGGCGATGTAGAACTGGAAATTGTTCCGGCCTTGCTTCTTGGCGTAATACATGGCCGAGTCGGCACACCGGAACAAAGTATCGATATCGATGCAGTCGCCGGGGTAGAGCGCAATGCCGATGCTGGCGGAGGCGAACAGCTCGCGCCCCTCGATCTGGAAGGGCTCGGCCAGCGCGCCCAGGATGCGCCCAGCCAGACTATTGAGATCGGCCCCATTGCGGATGTCCGGCAGCAATACGGCAAATTCATCGCCCCCCAGGCGCGCCACGACGTCGTCGCAACGCACGGCATCGGTCAACCGGCTCGCGGCTTGTTCCAGCAGCTTATCGCCTACCCCGTGGCCCAGGGTATCGTTGACCTCTTTGAAGCGGTCCATATCCAACATCATCAGGGCTAGCCGCCGCCCGGAAACCGCGGAGTCGGCAAGAACCTCCTTGATCCTGGAATTGAGCAACTCACGGTTGGGCAAGCCCGTCAACGAGTCGAAAAAGGCCATGTGCTGGATCTGGCGGCGGTAGGCGTCGATTTCGGTAATATCGCGCCCTACCGCCAGGACTTGCCGAATCTCCCCATCCGCGTCACGCTCCGGCGTGAGGCGAATGTGAGAAACGATATCCTCGCCTCTAGCCGTTTTCCAAGTCAGCTCGAAATCCTCCTGTCTTCCGGTCTCGAGCACCTCTCGAATCTTATCCTGATAGGCGCAAGCGCTCTTACCGCCGGGAAATTCCGCTGGCGTCTTGTCCAACATTTCCGAAACAGGCACGCCGGACTCCTCCACGAGCCGCGGATTGGCGTAAATGCGGCGGCATTGGCCATCATAACGGGCAACGGTGTCGGGAGAATGCTCGACCAGCGAGCGGAACTCCTGTTCGCGCGTCTTGAGGCGGTATTCCGAGCGCTCGCGCTCCAGGGCCCCTGCCACACGGGCCGCGACGATCTGCAAAAGGGCCGTCACCAGATCCGTATCGCCCATCGGCTTGCCGTCCATCACCGCGATCAGCCCGATCGGCGCGCCCGCCGAATCCCACAAGGGTATGCCGGCATAGCTTTCCACCCCCATGTCCCGGAGCATGTTGTCCTCTGAAAACAGTTGTTGCACGCCCCGCGCATAGCAGCATAGGGTGCGGCCCATGACGTTCTCGCAAGGCGTACCGCTGAGACCATAGCGCAGGTTGGGCGCGATCTCGCCACGGGCGTACAGCGCGACCGTCTCGGCGATAGCGGGATCCTGGGTCAACCGGTCGATGACGACGTAGTCCGTCCCCAACGTCTGCCCGAGATACCGGGCCACGGACGGGAAAAACTCTCCGCCTTCTGCCGCCCAGCCGCGTTGCGCGATAAAGCGTAAAGTCTCCTCCGTCCTTTTGCGCTCGGTAATATCCACGATGAAGCCGTGCCACAGTGTCGTACCATCAGCCAAGCGCTCGGGTACGGAACGCGCTTCCAGCCAGCGCATCCCCTTGCGGGGATGCCGGATACGGTATTCGCTCAAAAACGGCGCCATCGCAAGGCGAGACGCCTCCTTGCGCTTCCGCATCTGCTCCAAATCCTCCGGCAGAATCAGCGCGTAGATGCGGCCGATATCGTCCAGCACAGATTGAACGCCCAGCCCCAGAACATCCTCCACCCCCTTGCTGGCATAGGTCATGGCGACTCGTCCATCGGACTGCCGCTCCACGCTGTACATGAACCCCGGCGCACACTGGGCAAACCGGGAAAGACGGGACATGCTCTCCCGCTCGGCCTTCAGCCGCTCCATCTCCTTCAGGTGGTTCTCGGCTTCGAGCCTAGGACGCAAGTCCCGGACGAGACACATCGCCAGACGCCGCCCGTGCAGATCGAATGGGCTAAGCGCCACCTCCACCGGAATGACTTCGCCGGTCGAGACGCGGTGCACCGATTCGAAATAACAGCTCGCCACCGTTCCGTCCTGCTCGCCGATCAAGCCTTGAACCCGGGCTGCGTCGAAATTCGGGTCGAAATCCAGCGGCCGCCAGGTTAGCAAGGTGTCCAGATCGACGCCGAAATGGCGGCAAGCCGGCTCGTTGGCGTAAACGATGCGGCCACCATCGCAGGTGTCGTGCACCGTAATCACCTGATCCCGCATGCATTCGATCATGGCCCGGAACAAGGCGTTTTCTTCGATCGGACCTTCCCCGAGTTTCACTCGCCCCTCCCCCCTATACTCCGGCCATGCGCCTTGAGCGCATCGCCCGCCACCTCGCCTCCGTGACGGCTCGTCACGTCAAGAGCACCGCGACCAGACCGGTCATGAAGATGCCGTCGAACGTTCCTGCGCCGCCTATGGACGCGATCGGCGTACCCAGGCGGCGGATGTCAGGAATGCGCAGCAGATCGGCGCCAATCAGCACACCAATCGTGCCTGCGATATAGGCGACAGGCGCCCGGTGCTCGCCGCCCAGCAGCAAGGCGACCAGCGCCGCCGCCAGCGGTGCGGTCAGGATCGGCATGCCGATGCCGAAGCCTGGGATAGGCCGGCTGAACCCGTAGGCTACAGCCGCGACGCAGGCCGTAGCCAATCCCAGCTGAGGTAACGCAATGTCGTTGTGGGCGAGCAGATAGATGGAAAACGCTACCGGCACCAATCCGCCGCCAACGTTGACAACGATCTTGGTCCGACCGGTGAACGGAATTTCGGGCAAGCGCAGCAGCCCGCGATAAGTAGGCGGGCGAACCGCCGCGGACGTTTCCGCCTTGATGTTGGCCAAGGGCAGGTTGATCGCACTGCCCAGGAATGAGGTCACCACCAGGCTCAGCGCGGAAGAGGCATCGAGCCCGAGCTTTTCGAAAGTGAGCGCGATAATCTCGAAATTGATGCTGAAGATGATCCACAGCAGCAAGCCGGCGAAAAAAAAGAAATAGAACGGCGAGAATGGACCGCGCATCAGTAGTCTGGCTCTGGGCAGAAGCAACGAGCCGGGCCGGAGCGATCTCACCCCGGCCCGGCTTCGGGCTCAGCAATCAATCAATTTTGATGCTTTGGCGCTGGCTGCCGACCGCCTTGGGAAGCACCACCTCCAAAATGCCGTCCTTGAAGGAAGCCTTAGCTTTGTCCGCGTCCACCGCACAAGGCAAGCGCAGGCTCCTGCTGAATTCGCCGCGGCTCATCTCGCGGTGAAAATACTGGCCTTTTTCTTCCTTGGATTCCGACTGCGCAGAAGCCCGCAGAGTGAACACATCCTCACTCAAGGTAACCTCCAGGTTTTCCTTGGTGACGCCGGGCAGTTCCGCCTTGACCACAATCTCGTCGGCGCGATCGATCACATCGACCTTCGGCACGCTAATGCCCGGCACGCCGCCCCGGAACAAAGAAGGCCACGGCCGCCGCATCAGCGCCCAAGGTTCGTGCTCCAGCCATCTGGCTGGCAAGACCTGTTCCATCCAGCGATCCATCTCGTCGAAGGGCCCCGGGTAGGTCCTGACGGCAGCCGGCTCCGGCGCCTTGACGTCCTTCCCTGCCGTTTCCTTCTCACGCTCGTCTTTCTTGGCCATACACATCTCTCCAACAACAACGATTTAATGCGATTGAACCCGGACGCCCCGCCCGGCCTTCGTACCCTGTCGTCGAGTGAACCGACGGCTCCAAGTATAGCCATATCGGTCTATAAGTACCTCTACGGACGGTGTATTACCCCCTGCTCCGCAGGAGCGGTCGGAAAAGTTCCACACTAAAAAGGGTAACATGCTGAAAATATACAGCTTCGTATGTGCCGTTATTCGGGTTCGATAATTGCTCCGTTCCCTGACCGGCCGGCGCTACACGAAACACAGGCCCGATGCCTAACCGATCAACCCCAGGAGTCCGACGAGATGAAATTCCCCCGCATGTGGCCATGGTTCCGCCCGTGCATCCTGGCACTCACACTTATGGCCTGTCATGGGACCGACGACAAGGCGCAAACCGAATCCGCCGCCAATCCGCAGGACATCCTCGAAATTCCTCCGGACTCCCCCAAGTTCCGCTACATCCGAGAGGATGAGGCGATCCCCGAACAGCGCCCGTTGCTGGAACCCATTGCAGGAAAAATCACTTACGACGAAACCCAGACCGTGCGGATCTCGTCGCCCATCGCCGGGCGCGTCATCGCGATACGGGCACGGCTGGGCCTCAATGTCGGGGTAGGCACTCCTCTGCTGGAGCTGGATAGCCCTGAACTCGGGCAGGCGCAAGCGGAATACGCCAATGCCGCCGCCGACCTCAGCCTGGCGGAACACGATTTCGAGCGGCTGAAAAACCTGTTCGAGCATGGCATCGCTCCGCACAAGGAATTCCACCAAGCCGAAGATGTGCTGGCTCGGGCCCGCAGCGAGGCGGAACGCAGCCGTTTGCGCCTGGCGAATCTGGGTGTGCATGAAAAGCGCCCGGACAACCACTTCACCCTCAAGGCTCCCATCGCCGGCGTGGTCACCGAGCGCAACGTCAATCCCGGCATGGAGGTCCGCCCCGATCTCACCGCTCCGTTGTTCGTAATTTCCGATCTGGACCATCTATGGGTCCTCCTTGACGTTTTCGAGAAGGATCTCGCGGTGATCCATCCCGGCCAGGACGTCAAGGTCGCGGTGCCCGCCTATCCGGAGATATTGTTCCCCGCCCGCGTCGATTACATCGGCAAAGTGGTGGACGAAACCACTCGGACGGTCAAGGTGCGCTGTCTGCTGCCCAATCCGGAAGGCAAGCTGTTGCCGTCGATGTACGCCTCGGTAGAAGTAGAAAGCCCACCCGAGGACAAAGCGATCGTCGTGCCTCTCACCGCCTTGTTCACCGAAGGCGAGTCGGACTGGGTCTTCGTTGCCCTGGGTGCAGGCCGCTACCAGAAACGCGAGGTCAGGATAGGGCTGAGGCTGAAGAAACAGGCCGTGCTGCTCGACGGGGTACAACCCGGCGAGCGGATCGTCACCGATGGTGCCCTGCTGCTGCGCTCTGAATTCGACACCGCCACGGGCGCCGAGAAGAAACGGCCATGATTCGTCACGTCATTGCGTTCAGCTTGCAGCAGCGTCTGCTCGTAATGGGTTTGGCAGTACTGCTGGCCATCGGCGGCATCCTCTCGTTCGAACGCTTGCCCGTGCAATCCTTCCCCGACGTCCAGAACGTGTTCGTGCAAGTCGTCACCCAGTTTCCCGGCCAGGCGCCGGAGGAAATTGAGAAGCTGGTGACCCTGCCGATCGAGCGTGAGATGAACGGCCTGCCCCATCTCATCAACCTGCGCTCTGTTTCCATCTTCGGGCTTTCCGTCGTCACCCTGACCTTCGACGACGATGCCGAGGACTATTTCTCCCGCCAACAGGTGCTGGAGCGGCTGCGGGCCGTCAACCTGCCTACCGAGGCCAGCACCAACCTCGGCCCGCTCAGTACGGGTGTGGGCGAAATTTACCGCTACCGCATCGAAGCGCCTAACCTATCCTTGCTCGAACAGCGCGCCCTACAAGACTGGGTGATCGAGCGGCGCTTGCGCACTGTGCAGGGCGTGGCGGATGTGGTGTCCTTCGGCGGCGGCGTGAAGCAATACCAGGTTCAGGTCGACCCCAACCGGCTGAAGGACTATCGGCTGACGGTGCAGGACGTTTACCAGGCCGTGGCCGCGAACAACGGCAACACTGGCGGAGGCTACATCGAGCACGGCTACGAAGCGCTGGTGGTGCGCGGCATCGGGCTGCTCAAATCGGCGGACGAAATCAAGTCCATCGTCGTCGCTACCCGCGACGGCGTACCGGTGCATGTCCAGAACGTCGCCACCGTGAGCGTCGGCCCGCAACCGCGCACCGGCATCGTCGGATTCAACCAGATCGACGACGTGGTGGAAGGCGTAGTGCTGCTGATCAAGGGCCGCGACGCAGTCGAAGTGCTGAACGGAGTGAAGGCGGAAATCGACGGCCTGAACCAGCACAGCCTGCCGGCCGGGGCGAAGATCGTGCCGTTCTACGACCGGACCGAACTGGTGCACCACACCATCCACACGGTCGAGCACAACATGCTGGAAGGGGCGCTGCTGATCCTAACCATCCTGATCGTGTTCCTGCGCAGGCTGGCCGCCGCCCTGGTCGTCATCGTGGTAATCCCGTTGTCGCTGCTGTTCGCTTTCATCCTTGTCGATACCCTGCACATCTCGGCGAACCTGATCTCGCTGGGCGCGATCGACTTCGGCATCATCGTCGACACCGCCGTGGTGTTGGTAGAGGCGGTCATCGTGCGGATCTCGCTGGACCTGGACCACAAAGCCAGCCTGCCGCACATGCGGCGGACCCTGCTCGAAACCAGCATCGAAATGGGCCGACCGGTGTTGTTTTCCAAAGCCATCATCATCACCGCCTTCCTGCCGATTTTCACCTTCCAGCGAGTCGAGGCGAAGATTTTCTCGCCTATGGCCTATACCCTGACCTTTGCCCTGCTCGGCTCGCTGGTCGTCAGCCTGACGCTGATCCCGGTACTGCTGACCTATCTGCTCGGTCCCCGCCTATCGGAGGCGCACAACCCGCTAGTGAGTTTCATGGAGCGGAGCTACCGGCGCCTGCTGACCGGCGTGCTGCGCCGGCCAGCCCGCCTGTTTGCGACCAGCGGCCTGCTGCTGGTCCTCGCCGGAGGCTCGGTACATTTCATCGGCACCGAATTCATGCCCAAACTCGACGAAGGCAACGTTTGGCTCACCATTACCCTGCCGACCCCGATCTCGCTAACCAAGGGCAAGGAATTGGAGCGGGATATCCGCTCTCGATTGGCTGAATTTCCCGAAGCCCGCTCGATCACCACCCAGCTCGGTCGCCCGGAAGACGGCACCGATCCGAAAGGCTTCAATAATCTCGAAATCCTGATCGACCTGAAGGATAAAGACAGCTGGCGCTTTTCCGATAAGGATCTGCTGGTAGAGGCGATGCAGCAGAAGCTCGATGTCTTCCCCGGCCTACAATTCAATTTCTCACAGGTCATCCAGGATAACGTGGAGGAAGCGATTTCCGGCGTCAAGGGGGAAATCGCAGTGAAGATATTCGGCGACGACTTGAAAGTCCTGCAAGAAAAAGCCGATCAAGTCACCCATATTCTGCGCTCCATCCGCGGCGCTACCGATGTCGCCGCCGAACAGCAATCAGGCTTGGCCCAGGCCGTGGTCGAGGTCGACCGGACCGCCATCGCCCGCTACGGCGTCAGCGTCGACGACGTGGAGGAAACCATCGGCATCGCCGTAGGCGGCCGCGCCGCCACGCGCTTCCTGGAGGGCGAACGGCGTTTCGATGTGGTGGTCAGGATGAAGGAGGACGCCCGCGACTCGGTCGGCGCCTTGGCCGATCTCACGGTCACCACGCCGCAGGGCAGCCGCGTACCGCTCGCCGAACTGGCTGCCATCAAGGTCGATCAGGGCGCCTCCCGCATCAGTCGCGAGGATAACCGGCGCCGCATCGCCATCAAATGCAACCTGATCGACCGCGACCAGGGCGGCTTCGTCGCCGAAGCCCAGGAACGCGTGGCCCGGGAGGTTCACCTTCCCCCCGGCTACCGCATGCTCTGGAGCGGCCAGTTCGAAAACCAGCAGCGAGCCATGAAGCGGCTGTCCGTGATCGTGCCGATCAGCCTCTTGCTGATCTTTCTCCTGTTATTCTGGACATTCAAGTCGATGCGCCATGCCGGCCTGATTGTGATGAACGTGCCGTTCGCACTGATCGGCGGCCTGGGCGCATTACTCCTGACCGGGATCAACCTGAGCGTATCGGCGGCCGTGGGTTTTATTGCGCTGTTCGGCATCGCGGTACAGAACGGGGTGATCCTGCTGTCCCAGATCAACCAGTTGCGCATGGAAGGGCGCGGCATGACGGCGGCGATCATCGACGGCTCGGTGAGCCGCCTCCGGCCAGTGGTTATGACTGCTTTGATGGCCATGCTGGGCCTATTCCCGGCCGCGCTGTCGCACGCCGTGGGATCGGAAACGGCCCGGCCGTTCGCCGTGGTCATCATCGGCGGCCTGGTCAGCGCTACCGTCTTGACTCTGACCCTGCTGCCGGTACTCTACCGGCGTTTCGGAGGAGTCGCTTCGTGAAAGAAATTCGCGCCTATATCCAGCCCTTCATGCTGTCCAAACTGACGGTCGCCCTGCTCGACATCCCCGGTTTTCCGGGGATGAGCGTATCGGACTGCGAAGGCTTCGGCCGCAGCAAAGCCAGTGCGGCGCAGGATTTTACGCCGTTCATGGCCAAAAAACGGATCGAGATCTTCGCACCCGACGACTTGGCCGATCGCATCGCCGCCGTACTCATGGAAACCGCCAACACCCACCAGCCGGGCGCAGGCACCGTCTACATCCTGGACGTCGGCCGCAGCGCCCGTATCAGCACCGGGGAATGGGAAAGCTGAGCGGCTTGGAGTAATCTTGGCCCCGCGCCGGCTCGGGCGCTGCCTCTTCCGACCTCAAGCCCGATTTCAATGGACCGAACCCAACCGAAACCCTCAGGCTTTCTAACCCTGTCCGCCGGCGCCCTAGGCGTGGTGTATGGCGATATCGGCACCAGCCCGCTCTACACCGTCAGGGAAATTTTCAGCGGCGCGCACGGGGTGCCGCTGACGCCAGAAAATATACTGGGCGCGCTGTCCCTGATCTTCTGGGCCTTGCTGATCATCGTCTCGGTGAAATACGTGCTGTTCGTGATGCACGCCGACAACCACGGAGAAGGCGGCATCATGGCTCTGACCGCCCTGGCCTTGAGGCAGCGGCACCGGCGCGGACAACGGGCTTGGATCATCATCCTAGGCCTGTTTGGCACGGCGCTGTTCTATGGCGACGGGATGATCACGCCGGCAATTTCGGTACTGGGCGCCATGGAAGGCCTAGGGGTCGCCACCCCAGCTTTGTCGCGCTACGTGGTGCCGGGCTCGATCCTGGTGTTGCTGCTGCTGTTCCTGATCCAGCGCCGGGGCACGGAACGCGTCGGCAAGCTGTTCGGCCCCATCATGCTGATCTGGTTTCTGGCCATCGGCACGATGGGGTTCGAGAGCATGCGCCAGACGTTGGAAGTGCTAGCCGCCTTCAATCCGATGTACGGATTCCGCTTTCTCACGATGCATCAGGGGATAGGCTTCGCGGCGCTCGGCTCGGTGATTTTGGCCGTTACCGGCGCGGAAGCGCTCTATGCCGACATGGGACACTTCGGCAAGACCCCGATCCGCGCCACCTGGTTCGCCCTTGTGTTCCCGGCCCTGATCCTCAACTATCTGGGTCAGGCCGCGCTGCTGATCCGTAACCCTGAAGCAATTCAGAATCCGTTCTATCTGCTGGCGCCGGAATGGGCGCTCTATCCGATGATCGGCCTGGCCACCGCCGCTACGGTGATCGCCTCCCAAGCCGTGATCTCCGGCGCCTTCTCGCTGACCCACCAGGCCATCCAGCTCGATTACCTGCCGCGGCAGCGGCTGGTCCACACGTCGCAGTCCGAACGGGGCCAGATCTATGCGCCGGCCGTGAACCGGATGCTGCTGATTTCGGTGCTGGCCCTGGTGCTGGTATTCGGCTCTTCGTCCAGCCTAGCTTCGGCTTACGGCTTGTCCGTGGTCGGCACCATGGTGGTCACCACGCTGCTAGCCCTGGTCGTGGCTCGCGACACTTGGCACTGGCCGCTGTTGGCCCTGGCGGCGACCGGCGCGATACTGCTCGCCGTCGACTTAGGGTTCCTCTCGGCCAACCTGACCAAGCTCGGCGACGGCGGCTGGATTCCGCTGTGTCTGGCGCTGATTCTAGGCGTAGCCATGTCGACTTGGAAGAAAGGCCGGGATCTTTTGTTCGCGCGTCTGCAGCAGGAGTCCGAGTCGCTGAGCCGGTTCCTGCAGCGCCTGACCGACAATCCGCCGCCGTTCCGCCCGACCGGCACCGCCATCTTCCTGACCGCGCGCAATCTGAGCCTGCCGGTCGCGCTGCTGCGCAACTACGAGCACAATCAGGTGATCCACGAACGGGTGATCCTGCTGACGATGGCGACACTGGACAAACCCTATGCGTCGGAGAAGGAAAAAATCATGATCGAAGCCCTCGAACATAATTTCTTCCGGATCACCACACGCTTCGGCTTCATGGAGCGGCCCAACGTATTGCGTATGCTGAACCTGTGCCGGCACGCAGGGCTCAACATCGAACTCGACCAGACCACTTTCTTCCTGGGACGGGAAACCCTGATCCGCTCCAGCGACCACGGCCTGAACCGCTGGGAAGAAGTGCTTTTCATCTCCATGTTCCGCAATGCCTACAACCCTACCGGCTATTTCAAGCTGCCGGTGGACCGGGTGGTTGAATTGGGGGCAGTTATTGCGATATAGCCGGGACGGCCTCCGGGAGCCCGTCCTGCACGCTTTCGGCCCAATGGTGAACCGCCACGATCAACGCGATGCCGGCGGCGATCATGATCAGCTGCTGGACGGCTGCACCCAGATGGGTTCTTCGGTGTAGCGAGGGAATCAGGTCGGCGACGGCGACGTAGATGAAACTGGACGCCGCCAGCGCCAGCACGTAAGGCAAGACACCGTGCATCCGGTCCAGCGCGAAATAGGCGGCCACTCCGCCGACCACCGTCCCTAGGCTGGACATGAGGTTGTACCACAGCGCCTTCGCCTTCCCGTAGCCGCTCTGCAGCAGGATGGCAAAGTCGCCGACTTCCTGCGGAATCTCGTGCGCCGCGACAGCTAGGCTGGTGACGATGCCGAGCTGGATATCGGTCAGGAAGGCCGCCGCGATCAGCACCCCGTCGACCAGGTTATGGATCGCATCGCCGATGACGATGAGCGTACCTGCGGGCTGATGAAAATGGCCTTCCCTGTGCGTCTCGCAATCCCCCGCGTGGCAGTGGCGCCATAGCAGCAGCTTCTCCAGCACGAAAAAACCGAGGATACCGGCCAGCACCGTGGCGAACAGCATCTCGAAATTGCCAACGCCGACGCCTTCTGCAGCCTCCGGAATGAGGTGTAGGAACGCCACGCTGAGCAACGAACCCAACGCGAAGCTGACGCCATGAGGTAGCAGATGCGGATGACGATCCTCCGGGACGAGGAGGAACAAGGACGCAGCAAGAACGCTCAGTGCGCCGCCCAGCAGGGAAAACAACAGAATCCAGAGTAAGACGCTCATCGGCGGTAAATGTAAGAAGGGTTTATTGATCGCGCCAGATGAGCGTGGCCATCCGGCCCGTCACCCCGTCACGCCGATAGGAAAAGAAACGGCCGGCGTCGGTATACGTGCACCATCGGCCGCCATAAACATCGCTGACCCCGAGACGCCGGAGGCGCAGCCGCGCTAGCAGATAGATATCGGCCAGCCAGCGGCCATTATCGCCGGGGCGAAAGGCCGCGTCACTCGCCGCATCCTGCTCGAGGAAAACGGTCCGGACCTCACCCCCGACCGCGAAGGCCTCGGGGCCGATAGCGGGACCGAGCCAGGCCATCAGCTCGCCCGTCCCCAGGGAGCCGACGGCACTCTCGATCACCCCGCCCGCCAACCCTTTCCAGCCGGCATGTACCGCCGCCACGCCCTTGCCGTCCTTGGTACACAACAGGACCGGCAGGCAATCGGCAGTCATCACCGCGCAAACGACGCCTGTGGCCCGCGTATAACTGGCGTCCGCCGCCGGCTCGGCGTCCATCCCCGCTTCCACCGCGTCGCTCCCGTGCACCTGGCGCAGCCAGGCCGGCTCCGCCGGCAGGTCCAACATGCGGCGCACGTACTCTCGGTTCGCGGCGACTGCGTCCAGGTCGTCGCCGACATGGGTGCCGAGATTCAGCCCCGCATAAACGCCATCGCTAGCACCACCCCCGCGCAATGTCGAAGCCGCCCGCACGCCGTGCGGTGCCGGCCAGTCCGGCTCGATCCAGCCGCTCACGCCAGACTCCGGAACAGGCCGAGCAAGGCTTCAAAATCCTGCGGCAACGGCGACTCCCAAGCCAAGGACTCGCCCGTCGCCGGATGGATCAGCCCCAGCCGTGCCGCGTGCAGGGCCTGGCGGCGGAACCCTCGCAAGACCTCGATCGAGTCCGGATCGGCGCCGGCGGGAATGCGCTGGCGGCCGCCGTAGACCGGATCGCCGACCAAAGGGTGATGCAGATGGGCCATGTGGACGCGAATCTGGTGGGTACGGCCGGTTTCCAGCCTGACCCGGAGCAAGGTGTGCTGAGGAAAGCGCTCCGCCACCCGGTAGTGGGTCACGGAATCCTTCCCGTCCGGACGCACGGCGAAACGCTTGCGGTCGGAGGGATGGCGCCCGATCGGCGCATCCACCGTCGCGCCGGCGGTCACTACCCCATGCACCAGAGCGAGGTACTCGCGGCTCACGCTGCGATCCTTGAGCTGGTCCACCAGAGATTTGTGCGCTTCCAGCGTGCGGGCCACCACCAGCAGACCGCTGGTGTCCTTATCCAGCCGGTGCACGATGCCGCAGCGAGGAATCGCCGCGAGCCCTGGATCGTGATGCAGCAACGCATTCTGCAACGTCCCGCCCGGATGTCCCGCGGCAGGATGCACCACCAGCCCGGCAGGCTTATCGATGACAAACAGCGAAGCATCGGCGTGAACGATGGCCAGGGGAATCGGCTCGGCTTCTAACTCGACCACGTCCTCAGCTTCCGCGTGCAACTCGATGCACTCGCCGCCGAGCAGCTTCTGGCGAGGCGAGGCCTGCGCGCCGTCCAGCAGGGCATGGCCATCCTTGATCCATGTTTGCAAGCGGGACCGGGAAAAATCCGGAAACAGCACGGCCATGGCCTGATCCAGCCGCAGGCCGGCAAGCTCGGGGGGAATCTCGGTTTTCAGTGTTCGGATCACGGTTCGCGGAAGAGGAAAAGGTCTAGGAATGCGGTTATACTTTTGGGCCTTTCGGACGGCTGACGCTCGTCAATTGCATACACGAGGTACATTCCCGCTCATGGGCTTCCCCCGCCGCATCGTACTGATCGTCGCCTTACTGGGAACCGCGATGTCAGGTCTCACCGCTTGTTCGTCGATCCCGTTTCCGTTCTGGTCGGGCGGCAAGGAAGAAGACGCTGACATCAAGGATGAGCACGCCGACTGGGGCCCGGCTCAGTTCTATGCCGAAGCCAAGCACGCCATGATGGACGGCTCTTACGACAAAGCCATCAAATTATACGAGAAACTGGAAGCCCGGTATCCGTTCGGCGAATACGCAACCCAGGCACAGATCGACGTAGCCTTCTGCTACTACAAAAATAACGAACCGGAATCCGCCCTGGCTGCGGTCGACCGCTTTATCAAGCTCAACCCGACCGAGCCCCATGTCGACTACGCCTATTACCTGAAAGGCCTGATCAACTACAACCGCGGCATAGGCTTCATCGACCGCTGGCTGCCGACCGACTCATCTCAGCGCGACCCGGGCTCCGCCCGCGACGCCTACAACGACTTCGAAACGCTGCTCGCCAAGTTCCCGAACAGCCAGTACCGGGAAGACGCCAAGCAGCGGGCGATAGCCCTGCGCAACAACCTCGCGATGTACGACATCCATGTAGCCGATTACTACATGCGGCGCCGGGCCTATATCGCAGCGATACGGCGCTCGGCTGAAGTGGTCCAGAAGTACCAGCGTACCCAGGCCATACCCCATGCCCTGAAGATCATGGAACAGGCCTACCGTGAGCTCGACATGCCGCAAATGGCGGACGACATCGCTCGCGTCTACGCCCTGAACTACGCCGAGGGTCACCTCAGCAAGGACGAGAACTACGAACGCTTGGTCATGGAAGAAGTCTGGGACTTCATCGGCTTCGACAAATAGCGCGATGGTGCCGATAGACGTTCTCTGCATCGGCCATGCCTCTTTCGATCTCATTTTCACCGTTCCGCACCACCCCGCGGCGGACGAGAAAATCTTCGCCGACCGGCTGCTGGCCTGCGGCGGCGGTCCCGCAGCCAACGCCGCCGTCACCGTAGCGCGGCTGGGCCTGAAAGCCGGTTTTGCCGGCCACCTGGGAACCGACCTGTACGGGGACCGCCACCTGGAAGAATTGATCGAGGCCGGCGTCGACACCCGCTCCGTGGTCCGCGGCCCCTCGCCTACCCCGCTATCGGCCATCCTGGTCAAGCCCGACGGTAAGCGCGCCCTGGTCAACTACAAGGGAGATACCCAGCCCTTGCCGTCGGAAGACTTCATCGCTCCCGCCGCCCCCGTCCGCACCGTGCTGTTCGACGGCCACGAACCCGGACTGTCCGAAACGGCGCTGGCCTGGGCGCAGGCGCAGCGCAGCGATACCGTGCTGGATGCTGGCTCTTTGCACGCAGGTACGGAACGGCTCATGTTCCGCGTCGGCCACCTCATTGCCTCTGAAAAATTCGCCCTGCAATGGCTGGGGAAAGACGATCCTGAACAGGCCTTAGCCGCCTTGGCCGAACGTTCGCCTTGCGTCGTCATCACGCTCGGTGAGCGCGGACTGATCTGGCGCCGCGGCGCGGAATCTGGACGGCTGCCGGCTTTTCCGGTCGAGGCGGTGGACACCACCGGCGCCGGAGATGTGTTCCACGGCGCCTATTCGGCCGGTTTGGCCGCCGGTTTGGCGTGGCCTGAACAACTGCGCTACGCCAGCGCTGCGGGGGCTCTGTGCTGCGCCAAGCTGGGCGCACGGCCGGGCATTCCATCCCGTACCGAAGTGGAGCGGCTGCTTGCCGGCTAAGGCTCAAAACCGCAGGTGATGGGATAGCGCCGTTCGCGGCCGAAAGCGCGGCGGGTGATCTTGACGCCCGGCGGAGCCTGCCGGCGCTTGTATTCGTTACGGTCGACCAGGCGCACCACGCGCCGCACCACGTCTTCGGGATAGCCCGCAGCGACGATCTCCGCTATCGAGCGGTCCTGCTCGACATACAGCGCCAGAATCGGATCGAGCACCGAATAAGGCGGTAGCGAGTCCTCGTCTTTCTGGTCTGGCCGCAGCTCGGCGGAAGGCGCCCGTTCGATCACCCGCCGCGGGATCACCGGCGCGATCGAATTGCGGTATTCGGCCAGTTGGTAAACCAGCAGCTTGGACACGTCCTTGAGCGGCGCAAAACCGCCGGCCATGTCGCCGTAGAGCGTGGCGTAGCCGACGCTCATCTCGCTCTTGTTGCCGGTGGTCAGCAGAATCCGGCCCTGCTTGTTCGACAGCGCCATCAGGATGACGCCGCGGCAGCGCGCCTGGATATTCTCTTCGGTGACATCCGCCGCCGCACCGGCGAAGGGTTCCGCCAGCAAATCCAGGAAGCTCATGAACGCGGGCTCAATCGGGATCAGATGCCAAACCACTCCCAGCGTCTCGGCTTGCAGGCGCGCATCCTCAATGCTCATATCGGAGGTATAGCGTGAGGGCATCAGGGCAGCCTGGACTTGGTCCGCACCCAGAGCATCCACCGCTAGCGCCAGGGTCACCGCCGAATCGATGCCGCCGGAAAGCCCCAGCACCGCACCGCGGAAGCCGTTTTTCCCAGCGTAATCGCGGATGGCCATGACCAGCGCCAGATAGACGCTGGCGGCTTCCGGCAAGGGCTCCGCCACGCTGGCGCGAACCGGGCGAACCGTTCCGCCGTCGACAGCGAAATCGACCGTTTCCAGAGCTTCGGCGAACTGCGCGGCGCGAAACACGATGTCGCCGGAAGCATCCATCGCGAACGATCCGCCGTCGAACACCAGTTCGTCCTGTCCACCGACCAGATTGGCGTACACCACCGGGACCCCGGCCGCTGCGATCCGCTCCCGCACCACCCCCTCACGCTCGGCCGTCTTGCCGACGTGAAAAGGCGAGGCGTTCAGGTTCAGCACCAATTGTGCCCCGGCCGCCGCAGCCTGTTCTACCGGCCCGGAAAACCAGACGTCTTCGCAGATGGTCAAACCGACCGCCACGCCTCGGAGATCGAACACGCATGGCTCGCTGCCGGGCAGGAAATGGCGCTTCTCGTCGAACACGCCATAGTTGGGCAGGGTCTGCTTGCGGTAGATCCGGTGGATCGCGCCTTCGCGCAGCACCGCCGCACTGTTGAAAGGCAGCCCGTCGCGCCACTCGGGAAAGCCGACGATCACGTCGATGCCGTGTACTCGCGCAGCCAGCGCGGCCAGCGCCGCGTCTACGGCGGCCAGAAAATCGGGACGCAGAATAAGATCGTCGGGCGGATAGCCCGCCAGAGTCAGCTCGGGGAGCACCACGGCATCGGCACCTAGTTCGTCCCGCGCGCGGACCGCAGCGGCGAACACGCGCTGGGCGTTCCCCTCGACGTCTCCGACGAGGAAATCGAGCTGAGCAATGGCGATACGGAGATTCAAGACGGTTGCGCGCAGCGCTTACGATCGGCGGTCAGCCTTAGTTCTTCAGCAATTCCAGCATGCGCTGCCCCATATCGGACAGCGAATCGACCATCTCGACGCCCGCCCGGCGCATCGCCTCCACCTTGCCGGCACCGGTGCCTTTGCCGCCGGTGATGATGGCTCCGGCATGGCCCATACGCTTGCCGGGAGGCGCCGTGAGACCGGCGATATAGCCGACCACCGGCTTGCTGACGTGGGCGTGGATGAACTCGGCCGCCTCTTCTTCGGCGCTGCCGCCGATCTCGCCTACCATGATGATGCCCGCGGTGTCCGGATCGCGCTCGAACTTATCGAGCACCTCGATGAAATCCAGTCCCTTGATCGGATCGCCGCCGATACCGACACAGGTGCTCTGGCCCAGGCCGACCCGGGTAGTCTGATAGACCGCCTCATAGGTCAGGGTACCGGAGCGGGAGACGATGCCGATGCTGCCCTTGCGGTGGATGAAGCCGGGCATGATGCCGATCTTGCACTCGTCTGGCGTGATGACACCCGGACAGTTCGGGCCGATCAGCACCGCATCGTAGGAAGCCAGGGCCGCCTTGACCTTGAGCATGTGCAGGACGGGAATGCCTTCGGTGATGCAGACGATCACCGAAATTCCGGCCTCGGCGGCTTCGAGAATAGCATCCGCCGCGAACGGCGGCGGCACATAGATCATGCTGGCGTCCGCGCCGGTAGCATCGACCGCTTCGCGCACGGTGTTGAACACCGGAAGGTCCAGATGCCGGCTGCCGCCCTTGCCGGGAGTGACGCCGCCGACCAGCTGCGTCCCATAGTCCAGGCACTGGCGGGAATGGAAAGTCGCCTGCTTACCGGTGAAACCCTGGCAGATGACACGCGTGTCCTTGCCGATCAGGATACTCATGCCGCCGCCTCCACCGCCTTGCGCGCAGCCTCGTCCAGTTCATTGGCTGCGATGATGGCAAGGCCAGAACGCTCCAGCAGGGCCCGGCCTTCACCGGCGTTGGTGCCTTCCAGCCGGACCACCACCGGTACGCCGACCTGCACTTCCTTCACGGCTGCGATCAACCCTTCCGCGATCAGATCGCAGCGCACGATGCCGCCGAAGATATTGACTAGCACCGCCCTGACCCCTGAATCCGACAAAATCAACTTGAAGGCCTCGGCCACTCTCTCCGCGGTGGCACCGCCGCCTACGTCGAGGAAATTGGCCGGCTCCCCGCCATGCAGCTTGACCATGTCCATGGTCGCCATCGCCAGCCCGGCGCCGTTGACCATGCAGCCGATGTTGCCGCTCAGGGTGACGTAGCTCAAACCGTGCTCGCGCGCAGCATGCTCCCGCGCATCCTCCTGGGTCGCATCGCGCAGGCCAGCCAGATCGGGATGAGCGAACAAGGCGTTGTCGTCGACGCCGATCTTGGCGTCCAGCGCTAGCAGTTCGCCGTCGCCGGTGACGATCAACGGATTGATTTCGATCTGGTTCAGATCCTTGTCTAAGAACAGCCGGTACATGCCGGCCATCAGCCGTGTCAGGCTGCCGACCTGCGCCGCATCCAAACCCAAGGCATAACCGATCTCCCGCCCCTGGTGCGGCTGGTATCCGGCCGCCGGATGCACCCGACAGGAGAGAATCTTTTCCGGCGCCTCGGCAGCCACGGTTTCGATGTCCATCCCGCCTTCGCCGGAAGCCAGAAACATGACGCGTGCGCTGGATCGGTCGACCAGCAAGCTCAGATAGATCTCACGGGCGATTTCCCGCACCTCCTCGACCAGCACGGCATGCACGGGCAGCCCCTTACCACCGGTCTGGTAGGTGACCAGCTCGGAACCCAGCAGCTCGTGGGCGGCGGCGGCCACTTTGTCTTCGCTGCCGCACAGCTTCACGCCTCCGGCTTTGCCGCGCCCCCCCGAATGCACCTGAGCCTTAACGGCCCAACGCTCGCCGCCGATTTCTATGGCAGCGGAACGAGCCTCTTCGGGAGAAAAAGCAACGCCCCCGCGCGGCACGGCAATGCCGTACTCGGCGAAAAGCCGCTTGGATTGGTACTCATGGAGATTCATGCAAAAACCCGAAAAAACGAGACGCGCAGGCACTCGACACGATCGTCGGCCCCGCGAGGCAGGTCCGGCCGCCCGAAGACTGCCGGTTGAAGCAATCGGATGGGCCCCGGCCGCCGGAGCCCCAATCTAGGCTTGGTATTTCGCCAGCCCTTTGAGCCGTTCGAGCGCATCCTTGACCTTCTGCGAGGTGTCGCCCTCCAGTTCCGCGTTCTTGTATATGCGGTCCAGCAAGCCTTCCGCGACCAGAGCTTCCTTGATCCATTTCTTGGCAAACCGGTAATTGGTCGGTACCGCTGCGGTTTCGCCGGTAGCCGGATTGTGCAGCGCCATGACTTTTTCTTCGGCGGCGCTTTCCTCCGCAACCGGTGCGCTCTCCTCGACAACAGCCACAGCTACCTCGGCAGGCTCAGCGACAGCGGCGTCCACCGCCGGTGTATCTGCGGTTTTCGCCGCGGCCGGCGCGCAGGCGCCGTGCGTCGCACCCGCAGAGGCCGGACGGGACACGGTCTTAAAGACCTCATAAAGCACGTAACCGACAAAAACCACGGTAAAGACAAAAAGAAGCTCGGTCATTACGCCACTCCTCGATTGCTGGGCGGGGTCATCCCCGTTCTTGTTACACGCCGGTCGACCCGGCCCTGTTACCGGCTGGCGGCTTGTGCCGCTACCGGATCCGGCATGCTCGAATAGCCGAACTGCATCGCATAGAGATCGGCATAACTGCCTCGCGCGGCCATCAGCTGAGCATGGGTGCCGCACTCGATGATGCGCCCGGCCCGCATCACACAAATCTGATCGGCGTTCTGGATGGTCGATAAGCGGTGCGCAATCACCAGCGTCGTCCGGTTCCGCATCAAAACCTCTAGCGCCTGCTGCACGTAGCGCTCGGATTCGGCATCCAGCGCCGAGGTTGCCTCGTCCAGAATAAGGATAGGGGCATTTTTAAGCAATGCCCGCGCAATGGCAATACGCTGGCGCTGGCCGCCCGACAGGACGATGCCCTGCTGGCCGACATAAGTATCGAACCCCTGCGGCAGCGCCTCGATGAAATCCAGTGCGTTCGCCGCCCTAGCAGCCTCGCGAACCGCCTGGAAATCTACGCTGTCCAGACAGCCGTAGGCGATGTTGCTGGCTACGGTATCGTTGAACAACGTCACTTCCTGGCCGACATAGGCGATTTGCCGGCGCAAGCTCTCCAGTTTCAGATCGCGGATATCGTGGCCATCGATCAGGATCTCGCCGACGGACATCTCGTACAAACGGGGCAGCAGGCGCACCAGCGAGGTCTTGCCGCTGCCCGATTGCCCGACCAGGGCAACGGTCTTGCCGGCCGGAATATCGAGCGAAACGTCTTCTACCGCCGCTCCGTGGCGGTCGTCATAAACCAGGCCGACATGGCGGTATTCGATCGAGCCGTGGGCGCGCTTCAGATTGATGCGGCCGGTATCGCGCTCCGGCGGCATGTCGAGCATGGCGAAAATGCTGTCGCCGGCAGCGATGCCGCGCTGCATCACGGATACGACTTGGCTGAGCCGGCGGATCGGGCTCAGCATCATCGCCATCGCGGCGATGAACGCCATCAGGCTGCCCGGAGTGATAGTGTGGCGCACCGAGTCCAGCGAGACGACGTAAAGAATCCCGGCGACCCCGGCGACGCTGATGAGATGGATGACTCCGCCGCCGATCGCATCGGTGGCGATCATCTTCATCTGGCGCTTCTGGTTGCGGTCGTTTTCCCGCGCAAATTTTGCAGCTTCGTAGGCCTTGCCGTTGAAGACCTTGACGATCCGCTGCGCGTCGATCGCTTCTTGGGTGACGTGGCTCACCTTGCCCATGGATTCCTGGATACGCATGCTCAGCCGCCGGAACCGCTTGCTCACGAACCGGATGCCCAGCCCCAGAATCGGGCCCAGCACCAGAAATACCAAGGACAGTGTCAGATTTTGGTAAACCATCAGGGCCAACAGCCCGATGATGGTGAAACCCTCGCGGATGCAAGTGATGATGCCTTGGTTGAGCGAGGCCGAGACCTGCTCGGTGTTGTACAGCAGCTTGGACAGCAGCTGCCCGCCGGAAGCGTTGTCGTAAAAAGCGCACGGCAAATTGAGCAGTTTGTCGAAGATGTCCCGGCGCAGGTCGGCGATGACGCGCCGCCCGACCGAGCCCGAGCAGTATTCGCTCAGGAACCCTGCCAAACCCCGCAGTACGGACAGGCCGATCAGCATCAGCGACACATGGCGCAGCACCGTTGGGTCGTCATCGATGAAGCTACCGTCAATCAAGGGCTGGATCAGCTTGGCAAAAAACGGCGTGATCGCAGCATAGGCGATCATTGCCAGTACGGCGACGCCAAAAGACTTCCAGTACGGAATCCCGTAACGGAGCAGACGGCGATAAATGAGCAGACCGCCGGACAGCAGCTTGGGCTCAGAAGATGAATGCTTCATGCGGAAAGTGGGTGAAAACCTCGAAAAGCCTTGCGGCCATCGTTACAATGATGCCCAACCAACGGTGCAGTTACAACGCCGACAAACACATACGTGATTTGAACCACCGTTTCCGCCCCCTCCCGAGTCAACCCGCCGGCATGCAGGATAGACTCGCCGGAACCTTCTGAAACGGACATGCGCAGCCACGAACACCTCGCCTACCGCGCCGACATCGACGGTCTGCGCGCGCTTGCCATCCTAGCGGTCGTCGTTTTCCACGCCTACCCGCACACGCTGCCTGGCGGCTTCGTCGGCGTAGACGTGTTCTTCGTCATTTCCGGCTACCTGATCGCCGGCATCATCTTCAAGAACCTGGGGGCTGGCAGCTTCAGCTTCGCCGACTTCTACGCACGCCGCGCCAAACGGATATTTCCCGCACTGATCGCCGTACTGCTGGCCTGCCTGGCGTTCGGCTGGTTCGCCCTGTTGGCCGATGAATACCGGGCTCTGGGCAAGCACATCGCTGCCGGCGCCGGTTTCATTTCGAACCTGGCGCTGTGGCGAGAATCCGGCTATTTCGACACGTCGGCCGATTTCAAGCCTTTGCTGCACCTGTGGTCGCTAGGCATAGAGGAGCAATTCTACCTGCTCTATCCCTTGCTCATGGCGCTGGCCTGGAAATTCCGTGCCGGCCCTTTCGCGGCCTTGCTCCTGCTTGGCGGCCTATCCTTCGGCTTCAACCTGTTTCTGGTCGGCAGCGATAGCGTCGCCACCTTCTTTCTGCCCTTTACCCGCTTCTGGGAGTTGCTGTTCGGCAGCACCCTGGCCTACGTGCATTATCGGCGGCCCGCCGGTGCGCCGAATGCGTTCAAAGAGCTGCAGGCGGCCGCGGGACTGGCACTGATCGCCTGCGCCATCGGCGTACTGAACAAGGATAAAGATTTCCCCGGCGCCTGGGCGCTATTGCCGACGCTGGGCGCCGTGCTCCTGATCGGCGCGGGGCAAGGCAGCTGGATCAACCGCCGCCTGCTCGCGAGCCGGCCGATGGTGTTCATCGGCGTCATCAGCTATCCGCTCTACCTCTGGCACTGGCTGCTGCTGTCCTTCGGTCTGATCCTGCGCTCGGGCGAACCGCTGCACCATCGCGCCGCCATCCTGGTCGCGGCCGCCTTCCTGCTGGCGTGGCTGACCTATCGCTACATCGAATGCCCGGTCCGTTTCGGCGCTCCGGCTCACCAAAGATTCAAACTGGTGTCGCTGTGGAGTCTGCTCGCCTGCGCTGGCGCCTTAGGCTACGGCGTGTTCCGGTTCGACGGTCTGCCGGAGCGTCCCATGCTCGCCGATGTCCGCTTGAAAATCGACCGCGACCTGCCCCGGCTTGCCGCCGATGGCTACCGCGGCAACGGCATCGCCAAGGCGCTGTTCCAAGGCGAATTCAAGCCGGGCGACGATTTCTTTCAACTCGGCGACCTACCCAAGGACCAGCCGCTGACCGCGGTGATCGGAGACTCCCACGGCAACATGCTTTACCAGGGCTTGGCGACTGCGGCGGCACGCCCGGAAACCATCCTCAATCTGGGACGCGGGAGCTGCCTGCCTTTCGTCGGCCTGGACACGGTGAAGAAAAACGGCAAGAGCGCCGGCTGCCAGCCCTTCGTCGGCAATGCGATCGATTTCGTCGCGCAGACGCCGAACATCGCCACCGTGGTGGTCGCTGCGTTCTACAAGCAGTACCTGGACGGCGGGGTCACGCTCCATAGCGCGCAGGCCGGCGGTTCGGCTCAGCTCACCGCATCCGAGCTGTTCAGTACCGGCCTTGCCAACACCCTGGAGCGCCTGGTACGGGCGAACAAGCGCGTCGTACTCAGCCTGGACAATCCAGATATGGATCGAACGGTCATGTCAGCCTGCTATTCGCTGCTGCGCCCTCTGCTCCCGCGAAGCCCGGAAACCGGCTGCCAAATGGCTCGTTCCCGGCACGACCAGGACCAGGCGCTCGCTCGCCGCCTGATTGAGGAGGCAGCGGGCCGTTTTCCGGACAAGGTCCAAGTGTTAGATCCAGCGGCGGTGTTATGCGATGCGCAATACTGCTATGCCTACCACCGGAACGATCTGATTTATCAGTTCGACGGTAATCACCTCACGGTAAAAGGTGCCGTGCTGGTAGCCGAAGAGCTATCCTCCGGCCCGGACGGCGCTGGAATATTCGCCCACGCCCGCTGATACCGCCGATGACCGCACTGCGCCTTCCCATCCCACATAGTGAAACCGCTGCGCGCCTTGCCGCAGCGGCACTGATGACTTGGCTTTTCGTCGTATCTGTCGGCGTGGGCGATATCATCAACAAGGACGGCGTGCTCTACCTGGACGCCGCCCAGACGTTTCTCGACCAAGGCCTCAAAGCCGCCATGGCGGTCTACGGCTGGCCCGGTTATTCCATACTGATCGCCGCAGTCTCGCGCTTTAGCGGATGGTCGCTGGAGACGAGCGCCCATTTGGTCAACGCCGTTTGTTTCCTGGGGATCGCCGATAGCTTCGTCCGGCTTTATTTCGTGTTGATGGGCGACAGTACGCGGCGCACGGGCTGGGTCCCGGTGCTGCTTATCCTAGGCTTTCCCGCCTTGGCCGACCGGCTGAACATCGTCCGCGACTGGGGCTTTCTAGCGGCCAGCCTGTGGGGACTGCTCCATCTCGCCAAATTCCGCTTCGATGCGGCCGGCAAGTTCAAACATGCGGTGCTCTGGCAGATCGGCATCAGCGCAGCGCTGATGTTCCGGATCGAAGCTCTGGTGCTGATGCTCGCCGCCCCGCTGTACTTTTTATTCGAATCGCTGCCCTGGCGCCTGCGGGCGCGCAACCTGTTTTTCCCGATCAGCGGAGTCGTGCCCGCCCTGCTCGCACTCGCCGGCCTGCTCGCCACGGGCAGAGTGGCGCCGGGCAAGCTGTGGGAAATTACCGCTTACGGCTATCACGATCCCGCGCTGATCTGGACGTACTTTTCCCTGCATGCCGACCGCGTGGCGGCCGCCATGCCCAGCGGGTACGGCGCAGATTACGCGAAACTGATTCTAGGCGCCGGGCTTACCGCCACGCTGCTCTGGCTGCTCGGCGCCAATTTGGGGCCGGTCATGCTGGGACTCGCCGGTTTGAGCATGTATCGGTTCGGCGGGCGGCTGCCCGCCCGGTTCCGTCTGATACTCTGGTCTGTAGGCGCCGCCAGCGCCGCCCTGCTGGTGTTTCTGGCCGTCCAGCTCATCCCGGACCCACGCTACGCGCTGCTGCCCTCCACTCTGCTGCTGCTGGCTGCCTGCGTTTACCTGGAACGTTTCGTCTCCGGCTCGCGTTCGTCTTGGGGCCGGCGGCTGGCGCTGGCTCTGCTCGTCGGCTTATGCGCGAAGAACGCCCTTGTGACGCCGGACTACCGGCTCTATCTGCGCGACGTCGGCCGCTGGATGCGGGACAACATTCCCGCCCACGCCAGCCTGGCCACCAACGATCCGAGGATCGACTACTACGCGGGCCGGCACATGAATCCGGACCGGCTCCGGCAGCTGATGCCGGTCAACCGGCTTGCCGACTGGCTGACCCAACCCGACCTGCCCGAATATCTGGCGCTGCGGCTGACTTCGCCGAACGACCTGAAGAAGGCGGAAAAAGCGCTGAACCTCGAGCCGGTCAAAGTGTTCTCCCCCAGCCCGCGCGAACAAGTGCTGATTTACAAATTGGACCACCGGGCCTCAGGCGCCCCCTGACAAGAAACGCCGCAGCAAGGCGATCATGTGGGTGTGATCCATGACGCCGGAGCTTTCGCGGACGCTGTGCATCGCCCACATCGGGTTGCCGATATCGGCCGCGGAAATGCCCAAACGCGCAGCGGTCATCGGCCCTATGGTGCTGCCGCAGCCCAAATCGGTGCGGTGCACATATTGCTGGTACGGTACCCCCGCCTGCTCGCATAGGTGGATAACCCTCGCCGCAGCTTCCGCGTCGGTCGCATAACGTCCGCAGGCGTTGGTCTTAATGACGGGCCCCTTGTTCACAAAAACCTGATGCTGCGGTTCGTAGGACTGCGGAAAATTCGGATGGTAGGCATGCGCCATATCGGCGCTGATCAGGAAACTGCCGGCCAGCGCCCGCTTGTATCCCGCCCGGTCCAGACCCAAAGCCAGCGCGATGCGCTCCAGCACATCCGGCAGCAAGGCGCCGTCCGCACCCTTGTGGCTTTCGCTGCCGATTTCCTCGTGATCGAAAAACGCCGCGACCGCCACCGCTTCCGGCGCATCCGCGTCCAGCAAAGCGCTCAAGCCGGCATGGCAGGACGCGAGATTGTCGAGCTGGCTGTCGGCGATAAATTCCCGCGCCGGCCCCCAGAAAGCCCCCGGCTGGGTGTCGAACACGCTCAGCTCCCAGCTCAAAATGTCCTTCGGCTCGCAATCGGCCTGCGCCGCCAGCAGCGCTCGCAGCCGCTCGTCCGCCGGCAGTTCGTCCGCCATCGCCAACAGCAGCGGCAGTTCGGTCTGCTTGTTGAACTTCAGCCCGTCCTTGTTCACCTCTCGGTTCATGTGGATGGCGAGATTGGGCAACCGCACTAGCGCCTCGGGGATACAGACCAGCCGGACAGAGGCGCCCGCCTCCCCACGCACACACAGACGCCCGGCCAAACTCAGATCCCGATCCGAGAAAGTCGCCAGGATCGGCCCCCCATAAACCTCCACCCCCAGGCGCAACATCGAGCCCTCTGCATGCGCTCCCCGCGGCTTGACCCGCAAACCCGGCGAGTCGGTATGCGCGCCGACGATACGGAAGCCGGCTTTCGCCAGCACCCCCTCGCCCACGGTGAAGGCGACCACCGAGGAGTTGCCCCGCACCACGAATGCACGATCGCCGGGTTCCAGCGTCCAAACCTCGCCCTCCTCCAGGCACCGGAAACCGGCCGCCAGCAGCCGGGCCGTTATCGAATGCCCGGCATGCCAGGGGCTGGGACTCTGATCGATGAAATCGAGAAGCTGCCGGGCGTTGGCCGAAAAGTCGACCGTCGTATTGTCGTTCATGGCGGTGCGGAAAGAGTTGAGCCTTAAATTGGATAACTTATCACGACCTAGGGCGAATCCTTTGGCGCGGGGCCGGAGCCGTTACTCCTCGGTATGCCCTAACAGCCATCGGTGGCCTTTGCGCATCAATCGATAACGCTGGGTCGGACTGCGCGGCGCTTTGGGCTGGGTGCGTTCGATCCACTCGGCTGCCAAGGCGGGGGCAGGTAGTTTTCCCGGAATGTGGGCCGGTGGGACAGTCCCAGTGCCTGCATCACGTCATTGCTGCCCAACTCGCCGGCTCC
This sequence comes from Methylococcus sp., assembly GCA_028688525.1. Classification (GTDB taxonomy): domain Bacteria; phylum Pseudomonadota; class Gammaproteobacteria; order Methylococcales; family Methylococcaceae; genus Methylococcus. The sequence continues at coordinate 52,972 of JAQTYA010000011.1, forward strand.
AATCGCCAGCATCAGCTCCGCTACTTGGTCGGTAGGAGCTCTGCAGTGCAACTACGGATGTATTTCTTACTCGCCATCATCCCACCAATCTTGAGAGCTGAGGGTCTCCACGGAACTGGATGCACCAGCGGGCCACCGCTGATAGTTCCGCGGTCGACTGGGTCAGCGCGCGAATCCGGGTGCACACTTCAGACAGCTTCGCCTGCGCTGCCGGGTTGTTGCCCGCCCCGCAACGGGCTTTCGCGGCCACGAAATCCTCGATCAGGCCATCGACCTTCTGCCACACGTTCCGGCGCGCTTCTGCCAGCGGTACATGTTCGTTGAGCTTCAACCGTTTGACGGTTTCGTTGACGCGTTCTTGTTCCCAGAACGATGCACCGGGTACCGGGATGGCCTTGCCTTCCTCGTCGAAGGCAATCAATGACACATCGTAAACGTCGATAGGGTCGAGCAGATAGCGGGCTTCCGACTCCTCGCACGGGGCCGAATAGGTGGAGTACAGCGAGCCCTGCTTGAGCGGAAACCAGCCCCCCTTCTTGCGGTTGCCGACATTGCCGCACGCACGGAAGTTCATGTAGTCGAACGCCAACCACCAGTAGCCATCGCGTTCGCTGCCATCCAGAGCTTTGGCTTTCTTCTTGGGCCGGAAATGCTCGACGTCGAAATGGAAGTACGGCGCGCGCACCTCGGAAAACCAGCACTTCCCGCCCGACAGGGCCAGTAACCACTCCTTGAGTGCGGCCCAATGTCCGCTGTTGGCATCGATCAGCGCATTGCGTTTGTCGCGCTTGCCCGCCGCGTCCAGTGCGGCCAGGTCCGTGACCAACTGCTTTGACTTAGCCAGCCAGGCATCCCATTGCGCCTGGGTCCAGGGCACCCACCCGGGAATATCGGTATCGGTGGGCCGCTTGTGTTCCAGATCGATCCAGATCACTTACCGGCCTCCTCGCGCAAGATTTCGTCGATGATCTCGTCGGCGATCCGATCTTGCTCGGCCCGCTCTTCTGGGGTGAGGGTCGGCATCCTGAATTTGCGGTGTTGCGCCATTTTGCGCACAAACAGCGCGTAGTCGGGATCGCGGAAGTCGGCGGTCGAGAAGCCCAGGTCAGCAAGCTCTGCGGAAAGCCTGCTCAGCTCCGCGTCCTCCTCAGGCGTGCGCGGCGACTTTACGAACAGCTCATTGCGCCGAAATAGTCGGCGCTCGGTTTCAGTATCCAGGGTGGATGCCAGACCGAATAGGTCACTCTTGAGCAGGCCGGTCACCCCCATGCCTTGCGGGTGCTCATCCGGCACATCTACGACGATGCGATGGCCGTCACGACGGAGGATGTGTACCTGCTCGCGCTTCAGGCTGCCCACCATCATCGGGTCGTGGGTGGTGATGAGAATCTGGGATTCCCCTTGCGCCAGCTTCCCGTCCTCGGAACTCAAAACGCCCTCGATGTCGTCGAAGTAACGTAGCTTCCAGATCGGGTTCAGGTGGGTGTCGGGTTCGTCGAGCAGAAACAGGCAGTGATCTTCGCGGGTGATGCGCATCAGGCCCAGCACCGTGAGTATCTGCAACTCGCCTTCGGAAAGTTGGGTGAAGCTCACCTTGCCGCCATGTTCATCGCGCTTCTTTACCGTGATGCGCACCTCGTCGATCAGGTCGCCGATGTAGGCGCCTTCGGCATAGCGAAAAAAACTGTCGGTACCACCGACCAGCTCGCCCAAATGCTTGAGCTTGTCCTGACTAGGCACGAACAGGTAGAGCTGCTTCTGTTTCTCCGTGCGGCCTCGGAAGTCTATCTGCTTGGTGGTTTCCTGTTCGATGGGCGCCCAGGAAACTTGCCAGAGCTTGTCGAGGAACTCGCTCACCACGTTGCCGCGCGCGTACCAGAAACGGGGATCGCCCTCATTGAGCTCGTTCTCGTCGAAGCGGCCGCTCTTGCGCTTCTCCCGCAGGCGATGCGGCTCCTTCAATACGAACAGCGCGGATTCCAGCGATTCGATGTGCAGACAGGCCAGCAAAACCAGCTGGCTGTGCCCGCCCCGGCAGTAGAACAGGCGACGCAGGCGGTCGTCGCCCAACTGCTGCAGGCGGTTCCGCTCGCGCCGTTTGGCTTCCTCGATGGCGCGGGAGTCCGCCTCGCTGCCGGTGTAGTTTTGCAGCAATTCCGCGGGCAGCACTTCCTCGGCGACGATCTCCTGGCGGCGATTGAAGCGGCGCTGGTGTTCCTGGAACAGCGCTTCGATACGCTCGTTACGGCCGGAGTAGTAAGCAAAGATATGCGAGGGCAGCAATCCGCGGTTCTTGAGCAGATGGCCTTGCGATTCGGCCTTGCCGTCGACCCAGACGAACGGGCGCTTTTGCCTAGCCGTGTCGGCCTGAATGCGCACCCGTTGGCCGCGAATCTCATATTCCAGCGTGTAGTCGAAGGCCGCATCGCGGTCCAGATCGATATCGCGAAAGATCGTGATCAGCGCCTCGATCAGGTTGGACTTGCCGGTGCCGTTCTGGCCGATCAAGGCATGGCTGCGGATCGGTTTGGCGGGCTGGCCGTCCGCCGATGGCAACTGCTCCGGGAAGTCCAGCGCCACCTCATGCAGGTTGCGGAAGTGCCGGATACGGAGGTGGCGCAACTGCATCTCAGGCACCCGCCATGTCGGTGAATTTCTCGCGTACCTCGGCCACGCCGGGTTCCTGAATCCAGCCGTGGGCCACTTCGGTTTTCAATTGCGCGTAGAAGGCGTCGATCTCGCCGCCGAAGCGCTGCCACAAGTCGCGCGCCGCCATCTCGCCGTTGTGGCGGGCCAGCAGCGTGGCCAGTGGCGCCTGAGCCTTCACATCGGGCGGCGTGCCCGAGCGCAAGGTGGCGATCAGCTCGATTTGGGGGGCTTTCACGGGGGTGTCCTCCTCTTGTGCGATGGCGATGCCGGTAAAGGATGAAACTATTGCGCCGGCCAGCAGAGCCGCCAACTCCTGTTTTCTTTGCAGCTGATGCCGCCAAGCGAGACAGCTTTCAGCGAGTGATTTCACTTTCCGGAGAATTGCCCGTTGCTCATCCTGCGGCGGAATAGGCTGCGGGAAGCTGCGAAGTTGCGAAGTTGCGACATGTTGATGGACGCCAGATTTGTGGTCTGCTTGGATGCTCCCGCGAAGTAGTCCCGCCCAACCCCAGAGTTGAAAACAAGCTCAACCCATTCATTCAGAAGTTCCTCGCTGGGAACTCTTGCTTTGAATACATGGTTTTGGTGCAAGCAGTTGTCTATGTCGCCGCGCCAGATTGCCGTGCGTCCCACTTTGTCCCAATCGCCGCCCTCGGTTATCAGGAGATCACCCTCCTGAACCAGATACTTCTCCAACTCATCGGAGGCAATTTGGATGGTCTTCAAAGCCTGCAATTTAAAGAACCCTCTCTGCACGTTGGCTACGGCCAAGTAAGAGCAAGTGATGGTTTCTCGGCCATGCAGATCGCGTCCTTTGGTAACGCCACCAATCACTACCGCGACTTCATCGAATGGCACGATGGCCCAATGCTCCGGATAGATCACATCCGAGTCCGCGGCGCCGACGAGTTTTTGCCGACGCATCAAACCTGATGCGATGTAGTGAACGCGAAGCTCATTGCAACTGACCTTGATCGCATCGGTGGCCGGCTTTGAAGCAGATGGCAATTCCAATAAGCCACGCACGGCCAGGTTCTTCAACTCAGCAATGAAATCATCCACATCCTCCGGCGCACTGAACAGTTGTCCGAAGTTCGTTTCCAGCCGCGCCCAGGAAGTTTGCAGTTCGTGGAGGCTGGTGGCGGCGGCGACTGCTCGCAGGGTGGATTGGCGCAGGGCGTTTTGCAACTTGCGGCGCTCTTGCTGCTGCGCTTCCAGCTTGCCGCACATGGCCATCAGCTCATCGACTTTGGCGACGATGCGGGATTGTTCTTCCTCTGTAGGAACGCGTAGCGTGACCGCCGAAAGCTCTGCTTTACCAATTACACCTTGAGCAGACCCCTTTGATCCGCTGCGAAGTCGGAATGTGAATGGCATCAGCATGTAATAGAGGTACTTGGTATCGAGACCGCCGCGTGGCCGGATCGCAGCGACACTTCGGCCGATTGCGCAATCAATTGCCAAATTGAGTTTGCCAACGGTAGCGCCAACGACGCAGATCAGAACATCGCCTTGTTTGGCATGTTTGAGAGGCTTAGTCGTCCATTCCCGAACAACTGGATACAACTCTCCAAACTCGCCGGTTTTGACGAAGACTGTTCCATTCCCATTGGTATTGCATTCGTTACCTGGCGGGGCTTGCCCCATCACGAAGTCGGCAACTTTGTCGAGGAAAGACAGTTCAACCAGCTCACAACTGTCGAGTAACTGCCCTTGTGCAGCGAGGGCAAAAACAAGTTCCCGCAACCGCCCCACGCCCCCCGGCGCATTGGCGATATGCCCGAACTCCGCCAGAAACTGCTGCGCATCCACTAGGTTTCCTCCCCGCTGCGGTTTTCCAGCCGCGCCCGCGAGCGGACGATGGCTTCGTGCAGTTTGGCTTGCAATACATCCTTGGGCGGCAGCGCGGTGAGGTATTCGGCAACGTGGATGCCGCCGGCGTCGAGTTCCAGCAGTTCGATCTGCTCTTTCTTCTTGCCGCCGCACAGGATGATGCCGAGCGGCGGGGCTTCGCCGGGTTCCTGTTCGTGTTTGGCGAGCCAGCGCAGGTAGAGCTCCATCTGGCCCTTGTAGTCGGCCTTGAAGTCACCCAGCTTGAGGTCGATGGCGACCAGGCGCTTGAGGCGGCGGTTGTAGAACAGCAGGTCGATGTAGAAGTCGTCGTGGTCGATCTGGAGGCGTTTTTGCCGGGCGACGAAGCTGAAGCCGGCGCCCAGTTCCAGCAGGAAGCCTTCCAGCTCGCGCAGGATGGCGTCTTCCAGGTCTTTTTCCAGATAGCGGTCGTTGAGGCCGAGGAAGTCGAGCACGTAGGGGTCTTTGAGCAGCAGGGAGGGGCTCAGCTCGCCTTGTTCGCGCAAGGCGGCCAGTTCGGCGCCGAGCAGTTCGTCGGGCTGGCGCGAGAGCGCGGTACGCTCGAAGAGCATAGAATCCAGGCGTTCTTGCAGGGTGCGGGTGCTCCAGCCTTCCTGCTGGCACATCTGCAGATAGAAATCGCGTTTGAGCGGGTCGTCGATGTAGATCAGGGTCTTGTAGTGGGTCCAGCTCAATTGTCTCCGCGCTGCGGAGACAATCTGCTCATTCGGAAAGGCCTCGGCAAAGCGCAGCATGTGGCGCAGGTTCTTGGCCGAGAAGCCGCGCCCGTAGTCGGACTCCAATTGTCTCGCCAGCGCGGAGACAATCTGCTCGCCGTAGGCGGCGCGCCCGCCTTGCAGGACTTCGCGCCGGATACGCTCGCCGACATGCCAGTAGAGCAGGGTCAGGGCGCTGTTAACGGCAACGGCGAGTTGCCGGCGGCCTTGCTCGATGAGTTGGCGGATGTCGCCCAGCAACTGCTGATCGGCAGGCGTGGCCGATGGCGTTTCCGAGCTCATTCTTCGCTGGCCTCCGCCGTGAAGTGGTGCGCCAGCGCGGCGGCCAGTTCGCTCTTGAGCTGGTTCTCGGTCTCCTCGATCTGTCCGAGCAGGATCTTGTACTTCTCCAGCAGCACGTCCGGGTCGTGGCTTTCTTCCTCCGGCGCGTTGGGGTTCTTCAGGTCGAGGTTATAGATGGGCCAGTAGAGGCGGTCGCCGGCGGCCTGGGCGTCACGGGCTTGCAGGCGCAGGGGCTCGGCGCGTTCGCGCAGTTCGGCGATGACGGCTTCCACTTGCTCCCGGTAGGCCGCGTCCGTCACGCCGGCCAGACTGGCTCGCAAGTCTTTGGCCTGAGCCTCCAGAGCAGCGGCTTGGTTGTTCAGGGTCTCGGCACGATCCCAGTGCGGCTGCGCGGCAGCTTCGGCCTGTTCGCGCTTGCTCTTGAAATCGACCTTCCAGGCGAATTCGTTTTCCGCCCGGTCGGCAAAGTCGTTGGCTTCGCTGCCCCACCATTCGATCTCGGACGCAAATTCCTCGAAGCGGATGGGCTTCGTCTTGGAATAGCTCTTGTAGCCGGGCGGGTACGGGTGCTCGTAAAACCAAATAGCGTCGGTGTGGAAGTGCTCGGTGCCATCGTCCACCGTCGCACCTCTGGTGAAGAACAGCAGGTTGGTCTTGATGGTGGTGTAGGGCGCGAACACGCCCTTGGGCAGGCGGATGAGGGTGTGCAGCTTGCAGTCGCGCAGGAGCAATTTTTTCAAGTTTGCTTTGATACCGTCGCCGAACAAAAAGCCGTCGGGCAATACCACGGCGGCACGGCCGTTTTCCTTGAGCAGCTTCTTGATGATGAGGGCCATGAACATGTCGGCCGTTTCGCGGGTGCGCAGGTCGGCCGGGTAGTCGCCACCCACTGTGTCGTCTTCGTATCCGCCGAAAGGCGGGTTGGTGATGAGGCAATCGACCTTGTCGAGGGGACTCCACTCGTTCCAGCCGGTGCCCAGCGTATTGCGGTGCTCGATCTGGCTGGGCACGTCGATGCCGTGCAGCAGCATGTTGGTGGTGCACAGCAGGTGGGGGAGCTGCTTCTTCTCGATGCCGCGGATGAGCTCCTCGATGGCTCGTTGGTCGCCCGCGCTTGACTTTGTGCTGATCTGGTGGCGGAAGTGGTCGATCACGGCGGTCAAAAAGCCGCCGGTGCCGCAGGCCGGGTCCATCACTTTCTCGCGCTTGTCCAGGCGCGGGTCGACACGGTCGGCCATGAATTGGGTAATGGCGCGCGGGGTATAGAACTCGCCGGCGTTGCCGGCACTGCGAAGGTCGTTGAGCATTTGCTCATAGACGTCGCCCAGGTTGGCGCGGGTCTTGAAGTCGTGGAAGTTGATGGCGTCTTCCAGTTTCTCGATTACCGCCAAAAGCTGGGTACCCGACTTCATGTAGTTGTTGGCGTCCTCGAAGACGCTGCGGATCACCTTGTGCTGGGGGCTGGCGTTGGCATCCAGCTCTTTCAGCGACGGGAACAACTGATCATTAACGAAGCTGATGATTTCGGTAGGCGCCGTCTGGGGCGCTTTCTTGCCATCCGGGCCGGCCACGTAAGCAGCCCAGTTGCGCCAGCGGAACGGCTCGGGCAGCGGGGATTTGTACTCGGGGTTATCGTCTTCCCACTCTTCCTCGCGCTGATCGAAGACCTTGAGGAAAAGCATCCAGGTGAGCTGTCCCAGGCGCTGGGCGTCGCCGTCGACGCCGTCGTCCTTGCGCATGATGTCCTGGATGGATTTGATGGTGCTGCTGAGGTTCATGTGTTGTTGTTTCGGTGATCGATCGGTTGTCTTTTGGCACTCTCGGTGGGTTACGGCGCGCCCGAACGCTTGGTATATCGGCCGGCCGTCACGATTTGCGCGCCTGCCCACCCTATGACGCGATGTCGTAGATCGCTTGCTCAAGCTCGTGCACGGCCTGGGCGTACTGTTTGACGCCGCCGAAGATGCCGCGCCGGATTTGTGTCTTGCTGCCGAATTGGTCGAAGGGGGGCAGCTCCAGCACTTTGGCGTCTTCGATGTCCTGCACGCCGTGGTCGGCAAATTTGTCGAGCAAGGCTTCGAGCACGGCGCGGGCTTGCTCGCCGTACTTGCCGAACACGTCCCGCTTCTTGACGTTGGTGGCGCGCTCACGGCGGGTGAGAGGTTTTTGATCGAAGGCGACGTGGGCGACCAGATCGAATGCGTCCAGCTCGCTGCCATTGACCACGGCCTGTTGCAGGATGTCCAACGGTACGCCGTGTTCAGCCAGTTCTTCCAGTACGGCCTGTTTGCGCTCGGCACTATTCCAGTGGCGCAGGAAATTACCGAGGCTGCCGAACTCGGCCTGCAAAGCCTTCTTGATGTCGTCCTTGAGCAGGACGCGGTAATCCTCGGTGATTAGCTTGCCGTCGGCATCGAGATATTGGGAGCGCTCCACGGCGACGCGCACATCCACGTCATCGATGACATATCGGGTGCGGCCTTCTCCACCGCCGGTATTGCCCCCGGAGGGCGTGCCGTCGTCTCCGGTCGAACCGGGACCATAAGGCGGCGGCTCGGGTTCGTCGATGCCTGGCGAGTTGGTGATGTCCGGCGGCACCACGGATTCGTCGGGCTCCGGTTCGTAGATCACCACGGGCTCGCCGTCGAAATCGGGGTCGGCGAACAGGCGTGTCGCGCCCTTGAAGTCCATGATGGTGAAATAGAGCTTCTGGTAATCCTCGCGCAGACGGGTACCGCGGCCAATGATCTGCTTGAACTCGGTCATGGAGTTGATGGTCTGGTCCAGCACGATCAGCTTGCAGGTCTTGGCATCCACGCCGGTAGTGAGCAGTTTTGAGGTGGGACGGGGTAAGGCTCGTCGTTATCGATGAAGTAGGAGAGCTGGGCCTTGCCTTCGTTGTCGTCGCCGGTGATGCGCATGACGTAGCGGCGGTTGCCAGCGGCGGCCGGAATCAGCTTGACCAGCTCCTGCCGCATGCGTTCGGCGTGGTCCTGGTCGTCGCAGAAGACGATGGTCTTGGCCATCGGGTCCGTGGCCTTGAGGTATTCCCAGACCTTGCCGGCGACGAGCCGAGTGCGCTTTTCCAGCACCAGATTGCGATCGAAATCCTTGGTGTTGTACTGGCGCTGCTCGACGACTTGCCCGAGCTTGTCGATCTTGCCTTTCTCGGGGGTGTAACCCACCGCGTCGACGTCCGTGGCAATGCGGATCACCTTGTACGGAGCCAGGAAACCGTCTTCGATACCCTGCCTCAATGAGTAGATGTAAACCGGATCGCCGAAATAGGTGATATTGCTGACTTCCTTGGTTTCCTTCGGAGTGGCGGTCAAACCCAGATGGGTTGCGCCGCTGAAGTAGTCGAGGACTTCGCGCCAGGCGGAATCATCAGCGGCGCTGCCGCGATGGCATTCGTCGACCACGACCAGATCAAAGAAGTCTGCCGGGAACTGCCGGTAGATCTGCTTCCACTCTTCCTTGCCGGTGACCGCCTGGTAAAGGGCCAAATAGATCTCATAGTTCTTCTTGACCTCGCGGTTTGTGACCTTGTGCATGACCTCGCCGAAGGGGGCGAAGTCCTGCTGCATGGTCTGGTCGACCAGGATGTTGCGGTCGGCCAGGAACAAAATGCGCTTCTTGGCCTTGGCCTTCCACAGCCGCCAGATGATCTGGAATGCGGTGTAGGTCTTGCCGGTGCCGGTGGCCATCACCAACAGCACCCGTTGCTGGCCCTTGGCGATGGCTTCGATGGCACGGTTGATGGCGACGCGCTGGTAGTAGCGGGGCTCCTTGCCGCTGCCATCGGTGTGGAAAGGTTGCTCGACCAGCGTGACGGTCGCGGGCTCGGCTAGCCCTTTCCATTGCTGGTACAGTGGCCAAAGATCGTCCAGTTTCGGGAACTCGCTGAGCTGAAGCTCGCGCTCTATGGGCTGTGTCAGGCCGGTACGGTCGTGCAGCAGGAAGCCATCGCCATTGCTGCTGATGGCAAACGGAGCATCGAGCATCTCTGCATAGGTGAGCGCTTGTTGCATCCCATGTCCCACGGAAAAGCGGGCCTGCTTAGCTTCGACAACTGCAATAGGCAGGTTGGGGCACGCATAGAGCACATAGTCGGCACGCTTCGGGCCACCTTTGGCCTCCGGGTTTCGTATTCGTGCAGCGAGCTTGCCCCGAACCACGACACGACCGTCGGTCAGATGGACTTCCTCACGGAATTGGTGCTGCTCCCAGCCCGCTTGCCGAATGGCCGGAGTGATGAACTTGGTGCAGATGTCGCGCTCACTGAGCTGGTATTTGTCCATTCATCCCCCGAGTAAGCGAAGTACCGCGCTCGCTCAAGCATCAGCAGCCGTGTTATCGATCTTGTCCTCATCTGCCCCGCCTGCCCGCACCCACGCGTCGACCTCGGACAACTGGAATTTCCAGAGTCGGCCAATCCTGTGCGCGGGCAGGCCTTTCCGCTCCCGCCAGCGGTAGACAGTGTCCTTCACCACGCCCAGATGCTGGGCGACTTGTTCAGCGGTGACCCATGGCTCACAGATCATATCGCTGACGCTCCGGGTGGCATCATCTAAACCTAAGTAGTCTAAAATCGGAGC
>JAQTYA010000012.1 GCA_028688525.1 Methylococcus sp.
ATATGAAGCGATTAGCCCTCGGCGCGTTGCGCCGCATTCAGAAATTACCCGAGCTGGTGAAGTCATTCTTTCGCCAGCCTGAATGCCAATACATCATTAGGTGACTCTACTTTCGAGAAGCTTAGTATGTAAAAATTACGGCAGCAGCACTTCTGCCATCCGGCGTGCGGAAAAGCCAAAGCCGATCGCAATAGCCCAGATGACACCGTGCAGGATGATGATGCCGCGGAAAATCGTTTGAAAGCGGGATTTTTTCAGCTTGTGGCGGTATTCCCTTTGGGCGATCAGTGCCCCCGGCCAGCCGCCGAGCAGGGCGAAAAGATGCAGGTAGACTTCGGGGATCCGCCATTGGCCGACGATGGACGAGCGTTTGTCCAGGCCATAGAGGAATAGCGTGATGGCGCTGATGAAGACGTACATGAAGAGCGGGATGGGATTGCCGACGCTCCACAGCATCCAGGTCGACAGCAGGAAAGGCAGGCCGATCACACCATTGATATAGGGCGATTGCTGCAAGGGTTTGACCTGGATCGGTCCGAAGCGCGGTGCCGCGTATTGCATGCCTTCGATAGAGGCGTGCCGGACGCGCTCCCGGCCGCTGGCGTCGGTTTCGATCCGGTAATGTAGAACGTCGCCGATCTGGGGACGGCGGCTCATGCCCCGCTTGAAGGCGCTGATGTGGATGAAGAGGTCTTTGTTGCCGACGAATGGGCGGATGAAGCCGAAGCCTTTCTCATCGCGCCATACCACCAATTCGCCGGCCTGGAATGGCGACAGCTTTGCCATGGTTTGCCCCGTCCCGATTGTTGTAGTTATAGGGTCCTTCCCGGCGGGCGGGAAGCGGAACTATTGTAATCGGTCGGGGGCGGGAAGAATCGGCGCTAGGCTTCCCGATTGATCATCCAGTACACGACCGGCACGACCCAGAGCGTGAACAGGGTGGATGCGAAGATACCGAAGATGAAGCTCCAGGCCAGGCCGGAGAAGATTGGGTCCAGGGTGATGACGAAGGAGCCGAACATGGCGGCCCCGGCGGTGAGGAAGATGGGCCTCAGACGAGTGGCGCCGGCTTCGACCAGAGCGTCGAACAGCGGTGTACCTTGACCCCGCAGGCGCTCGATGAAATCGATGAGAATGATGGAATTGCGCACCACGATGCCGGCCAGGGCGATCATGCCGATCATCCCGGTGGCGGTAAACAGGATGGGATTGTCGTAGCCGGCCACCGGCGTAGTAAACAGCAGGTTCAGCAGCCAGAAGCCGGGCATGATGCCGATGATGGTCAGCGGAATCGCCACCATGATGACCAGCGGCATGCCAAGCGATCCGGTCTGGGCCACCAGCAGCACGTAGATCATGACCAGCGCGGCGCCGAAGGCTGCGCCCAGGTCCCGGAATACGTCGACGGTGATTTTCCACTCGCCCTCGCCAGCCAGATCGACTTTGTAACCCGCCGGCAGCGGCTTGGCTTCCTCGATGTCGCCCCAGTCCAGCACCGCCTCGACCGGGCTGCGGCCAGCCATCTCCGCAGTGACGTAATTCAGCCGGTGCAGATTCTTGTGGTAGATGGCTCGATCGGCCTGGTCCTCGGTCATTGCGCCCAGTTCGCCCAGCGGCACCAGATGGCCATCCATGCCGCGTACCTTCAGGCTCATGAGTTCCGCCATCGAGGAACGCTCGGCGCGCGGCAGACGGACGAGGATGTCCAGCGGCTCGCGCTCGTCCGGGACATGCACGGTGCCGGCGGACCTCCCTGCCATTGCGGTCTGCAGCGCGTCGGTCAGCGCCGCCACATTGAGGCCGTTGAGCGCCGCCTTGTCGCGGTCCACCCGGTAGCGGATCAGGGTCTTGGGCTCGTCCACCAGATCGTCCACGTCGACCATGCCGGCGATGCCGGCGATGCCGTCCCGCACTCGTTCGGTCACCCGGTCCAGCTCGGAAGGTTCGGCATCCAACGGGCCGTAGACTTCGGCGACGAAGGTCGAGAGCACCGGCGGCCCGGGCGGCGTTTCGACGATCTTAGCCTTGGCCCCGAAGCGCGCGGCGATGCGCTCCACGTCCGGACGTATCCGCAGTGCAATTTCGTGCGACTGCTGCTCGCGCCGCTCCTTCGGCAGCAGGCTGATGCGGATGTCGCCGGCGTAGCCGCCGCGGCGCAGGTAGTAATGCCGCACCATGCCGTTGAAATCCATGGGCGAAGCGAGACCCACGTAGGTCTCGAAATCGGTGACTTCGTTGACCCGCGCCAAGTAGTCTCCGAGCGCCCGCGCCACCGCATCGGTGCGTTCTAGGCTGGCGTCGCGGGGCATGTCTATCACCAGCTGCAGTTCGTTCTTGTTGTCGAAAGGCAGTAGCTTCAGCGGGACGGCACGGGTCACGGCGAGCAGGCTCGACGCTACCAGGGCGCCAACCATGAGCCAGATGAACAGCTTGGCGCGTCCGGGTTTCAACACCAGCGCGCCCAGGGTGCGGCGGTAGAACTTGTAAATCGTGCTGTCTTGCAGGGAATACGCAGCCTCTCCGGTACCGTATTCGCTCTTCAGCAGGTAGTAGCTAGCCCAGGGGGTGACAGTGAAAGCAACCAGCAGCGACATCAGCATGGCGATCGGCACGTTGAACGCCATCGGCCCCATGTAAGGTCCCATCATGCCGGTGATGAAGAACATTGGCAGGAACGAGACGATGACGGTAAAGGTCGCGAAGATGGTCGGAGGACGCACCTCGTCGACCGCCGTGATCGCGGCCTCCAGGGGCGATTCGCGCCGCAGCTTGAAGTGGCGGTAGATGTTCTCGACGTCGACGATGGGATCGTCCACCAGAAGGCCCAACGACAGGATCAAGGCAAACAGCGTCACCCGGTTGATGGTGTAGCCGAAAATCAGATCGAACAGCAGGGTGATGCCGAGGGTCATCGGCACCGCCAGCGCCACGATGAATGCCTCCTTCGGCCCCAGGGCGAAAGCCAGCAGCACGATGATGGTGGCGATGGCGATGAAGAGATGCTTCACCAGTTCGTTGACCTTGTGGTTCGCGGTTTCGCCGTAATCGCGCGAGATCGTCACGGTAACGTCTTCCGGAATCAGCGTGCCGTAAAGGCCCTCCACAGCCTCGATGACGTGCTCGCTCACGCTTACCGCATTGGCGCCGCGGCGCTTGGCGACGGCCAGGGTTACGGCCTGGCGCTCCTCTCCGGGCTGGGCGCTTGTGGTGAGCGGTGCCGAACCAGCGGCGGTTTGGCCAACCGACTTGCTCTCCGCCGCCGCGGCGCCGAAGCCGATGCGGGTATAGCTTTCGACTTCGGCTGGCCCGTCGATCACCTCCGCCACCTCGCTCAAGCGCACCACCCGCCCGTCGCGCTGGCCTACCGCGGTGTCGGCAACTTCACCGGCGGAAGCGTAATGTGGGCCGGCTTCTAGGTCGACGCTGCGATTGGCGCGGTCGAAACTGCCCGCCTGCAATTTGACGTTGGCGCCCCGCAAAGCCTGGATCAGTCCGCCGATGTCCAACCCGTGCGCCGCCAGCCGCGCCGGATCGGGATGAATCCGCACCGCCCGGCGCTGGCCGCCGACCACGAAAATCCGTCCGGTATCCTCCACCGCGCTGAGTTTGTCCTTCATCTCGTCGGCCAGGCGCCGGAGCACCGCGCCGTCGTACAGCGGATTGGGCGAAGACAGGGTGAAAGTGAGAATGGGCACGTCGTCGATCTCGACCGGTTTGACCAACCAAGACTCGACGATGGACGGAATGACGTCCTTGTTCGACATCAGCTTGTTCCAAACCTTGACCAGGCTGTCCTCGCGGTCCTCGCCAACGTAGAAGCGCACCGTTACCATGGCCTCGCCGGCACGGGAGGCGGAATAAACGTACTCCACGCCGTCGACCTCCCGCAGCCGCGTCTCCAGCGGGGTCGCCACCAGCTTCTCGACTTCCTCGGCGGAAGCTCCAGGGGCGCTAACGAAAACGTCCGCCACCGGCACCACAATCTGCGGCTCTTCTTCCCGCGGCGTCAGCAACAAGGCCGCCGCGCCGAGCAGGAAGGAGGCGATGAGGAAAACCAGGGACAGCTTGGAGGTAATGAAGACGCGGACGATCGCCGCGGTCACGCCCCGTTCGTCGTTGGGTTTGTCCATACGGTTCTCCGGGGCGGTCAGGGGCTAGCCATCTGGACGGTATCGCCCGGTTCCAGCCCGGACAGGACTTCGAGCTGGCCGTCTTGGGTCCGGCCGGTACGGATGTGCCGCAGCACGGCACGGCCCTGCTCGACGACGCGAACGCTCTCGATCTGGCCAATGCGCGTTACGGCAGCTTCGGGAATCAGCAAGACCTCGCGCCGGCCGCAGGGCAGCGCCACGCTGGCATAGGCGCCCGGCTGCCAGGCAGCGGCATCCGGCAAGCGCGCCTTGAACCATACCGTGCGCGTGGCGGGGTCGGCGGCGGGGGCGATTTCGTCGAGCTCGACGGTATAGGCCTGTTCCGGTGTGCCGCCCTTTGCCGTCAGCGAGGCTCCGCCCCGCAGGGCGCCGGCGCAGCGCTCGGCGACGGCGCCCTCGATCCGCAGCCGGCCGCTTTCCTGCACCGTCAGCACCGGCATGCCAGGCATGGCAGTGTCGCCCCGGTCGAGTTCGCGCGACACCACCGTACCGTCGACCGGAGACTTCAGTTCGGTTTCGCCGAACACCGACCCGGCCTCGGCGATCGCATCCTGCGCCGCCTTGACCTGGGCATTCGCTGCGCGGGCGGCAGCCTGGGCGGTTTCCAGGGTTTGGCGAGTGGCCGCTTCCTTGGCGTAGAGGCTTTCGCTGCGGATCAACTCGGTGCGGGCCCGGATCGCCTCCGCTTCGGCGCCCGCCAGTTGCGCCCTGGCCTGACCGAGCCGGGCCCCCAATTCCTTCGCCTCCAGCCGCGCTACCACCTCGCCGCGCTGCACGCCATCGCCGACCTTGCGGGTAATCTCAACCACACGTCCGGCAACTTTCGGCGAAATGCGGGCGACGATCCGGGCCGCTACGGTAGCCGGCCAGACGGTCGTGTCCGCAATGGTTTGCAGCGACAGCGTCACGGTTTCTCCGATCGCCCCGCTCTTCTGTTCCTCGGCCTGAAGCCCCGGAACCGCTTTCCCGACGAAGCCGCCTTCCATCCAGACCAGCATCAGGACCAGGGCCGATACGGCGGCGGCGCCGTACAGCAGCGTCTTGCGGGAATTCGAACCATGCGCTTCAGCGTGCATTGCTTTGTTCCTTATATCTTGTCTAGCGCCAAAAACCGGATGCCTTTTTCAGATTCGCCGCCGCCACTTCGACGGCATAGCGGGCGGCAATGGCGCGGGTCTGGGCCTGAGCCCGGTCGGCTTCGGCTTCGAGGTAGCGCGTCACCGTCGCCGCCCCTTCCCGGTATTGTTCGTGCACCAGCCGCAGCGCTTCTTCCGCCGACTTAGCGCCGGATTCCGCCGTGTCCTGCCGCGACAAGGCCTCGTTGAGTTGCAGATAGGCCTTGCGCACTTCTTCCTCGACTTCCAGCCGGGAACGGGTCTCCAAGGCCTGAGCTTCATTCAGACGCTTCTCCGCGGCGGAAATCCGGGCCGAGATCGCGCCGCCGGCGAACAAATCCAGCTCGGCATTGACGCCCAGGGTGACGTTTTCCTGGGCGGTCGAGAACCCCGGCGTCCGGCTGTTCTGCCCGTAGGCGGCGAAGGCGTTGACCCGGGGCAGCCGTGCGCCCTTCTCCATGTCGAGTTCGTGCTGGCGCATGGCTACCTGATTAGTCGCCGCCTGCATTTCCGGTCTCTGGGTCATGGCCTGGGCCAGCACTTTGTCCACGCCGTCCCGCGCCACCGTTTCCTTATCCACCGGGTCCACCGCGTCCAGCGCAGCCGTCGACTCGCCGCCGAGCAGAGTCTTGATGGCGGCGCGGGAGAGTTCCACAGAATTCAGCGCATGGGTTTCGTTTTCGCGGGACTGGGCCAGCCGGACTTCCAGCGAGAGCACGTCGGACTTGAGGCTAGAACCGGCCTGATGCCGGTGGCGTGTGTGTTCGAGTTCGCTGGTGACCGCCTCCACGGATTTCTTCGAGACCTCGACCTGCCGCGGCGCTTCGAGCAAAGCGTAATAGGCCGCGGTCACTGCCGCCGCTAATTGATTGCGCAGCGCAGAATGTTCCAGCTCGGCGACTTCGACGCCCAGTTCGGCCGCCTTCTTGCGGTAATAATCTTGCCCGCCGCGGAACACCGACCAGGTCGTGAACACCTCCGGGCGGAAGTTCTCGACATAGCCCGGATGGTTGATGTTCATGTCGAAATTGAAACGGCGCTGAGCCACGACATAGGAGAACGCCAAGGCGGGGTTGTCCGAATAGTCGTAACCGACGCGGGCGGTGAGACGAGGATAGAAGGCGGCAGCGGCCTCCTCCACGCTGGCCTGGGCCTGGCCGAGCCGGGCCTCGGCGGCATGGATGTCAGGGTTCTTTTCCCAGGCCAGTTCGATAGCCTGCTGCAGGGTCAGCCTCAACTTGCCGGTATCGGCGGCCCCAGCCCGCGGCCCCACTAACGCCAGGACGACGAACGGGACGAAGACCGGAGAGAACCGCATCCGGAAACGAGCAGACCTGACTTCTATCGAATTCATAGGCGCGACGCTGCGTGTCGATGTAAACGGTTCCCCCACGGGAAACTCGCTTTTCATGATAGCCAGTTCCATGGCGTGGAACCACCGAGCCCAGTCATGTCTCCCAGGCTTGAGATGAATGTTAGCATTTGCTAATATTATCGACAAGCGATCGGTACGCGCGCAAAATCATTTAAGCTCGATCGTAGACAGCGTTGAAAAAACAACACTATCAATCACGCAGGCAAACTGCGCTGGAGGAAAACGCAATGGCTCGAATCGTCATACTCGGCGCCGGCATCGGCGGCATCCCCATGGCTCTGGAAATGAAGCACCTCGCCCGTAAGAAGCAGGACGAGGTTGTGGTCATCTCCGACAGCCCCACCTTCCATTTCGTGCCTTCGAATCCCTGGGTCGCGGTCGGCTGGCGAAAACCGGAAGACATCAAGGTTGAACTCGCCCCCATGCTGAAGAAGCGCAAGATCGAGTTTATCCAGCAGAAGGCCGCCAAGGTCGATCCGGCCAACAACCGCATCGAACTGGCCAACGGCGAGTCGGTCGCTTACGACTTCCTGGTCATCGCAACCGGCCCGCGCCTGGCCTTCGACGAAGTGCCCGGCTTCGGCCCGCACGGCCACACCCAGTCGGTCTGCCATGTCGACCACGCCGCCGAAGCCCTGGAGTTCTGGGACAGCTTCGTCAACGACCCCGGCCCGGTCGTGGTCGGCTCGGTGCAGGGCGCCTCCTGCTTCGGCCCTGCCTACGAATACGCCTTTATCGCCGATACCGACCTGCGTCGGCGCAAGATCCGCGACAAGGTGCCGATGACCTTCGTCACCTCCGAACCCTATATCGGCCACCTCGGCCTGGGCGGGGTGGGCGACTCCAAGGGTCTGCTGGAAAGCGAGATGCGCGACCGCCACATCAAATGGATCACCAACGCCAAGGTCGACAAGATCGAGGACGGCAAGATGTTCGTTACCGAAGTCGACGACGAAGGCAAGGAAAAGAAGAAGCACGAACTGCCGTTCAAGCACAGCATGATGATTCCGGCCTTCACCGGCATCGACGCGGTGCGCGGCATCGAGGGCCTGGTCAACCCGCGCGGCTTCGTCCTAGTCGATGAGCACCAGCGCAACCCCACGTTCAAAAACGTCTACTCGGTCGGCGTGTGCATCGCCATTCCGCCGCTGGAACAGACCCCGGTGCCCACCGGCGTGCCCAAGACTGGCTACATGATCGAATCCATGGTCACCGCCACAGCGCACAACATCCGAGAGCAGCTGGACGGCAAGGAGCCCAGCTTCAAAGGCACCTGGGCCGCGCTGTGCCTGGCGGACATGGGAGATACCGGCGCCGCCTTCATTGCCCAGCCGCAGATCCCACCGCGCAACGTCACTTGGGCCAAGAAGGGGCGTTGGGTACATCTAGCCAAGATCGCCTTCGAAAAGTACTTCATCCGCAAGGTGAGAAAAGGCATCAGCGAGCCCATCTACGAACGCTTAGGCCTCAAGGCCCTGGGCATCGTCCGCTTGAAGAACTAAGCTATCGGTCCGGCGCCCGTGCCTCGTGCGGGCGCCCCAGCCCGGACCTTGCCCATGACTTCCGACCGCACATTCCTCCCCCTCGACATCGCCGTACTCACAGTTTCCGACACCCGTACCGAAGAGGACGATACCTCCGGCAGAATCCTCGCCGAACGCTTGACCGAAGCCGGCCATCGCCTGGCGGAGAAAGCCATCGTGCCGGACGATATCTACCGCATCCGGGCGGTAGTCTCGCGCTGGATCGCCGATCCCGGAATCCAGGCCGTCATCAGCACCGGCGGCACCGGCGTCACCGGACGCGACGGTACCCCCGAGGCCGTCTCCGTGCTGTTCGACAAGACCCTGGACGGCTTCGGCGAAGTCTTCCGCGCCGTGTCCTACCAGGAAATCGGCACCTCTACCATCCAATCGCGCGCCATCGCCGGCGTCGCCAACGGCACCTATGTCTTCGCCCTGCCCGGTTCCTCCGGCGCCTGCCGCACCGCTTGGGACAAGCTGATCCGCCAACAACTGGACAACCGTACCCGTCCTTGCAATCTCGCCGAGCTGATTCCGCGGCTGGGCGAAAAATAGCCGGAAAACCGGGTGCCCGGCGCCTGATAAATATCCCGCAAGCCTACTCCGTTTCCACAGCCTCTCCCTAGCTGTCCCTCCGCATGAACGATTCCAAATCCCCCCTGGTCCACATCATCCAGAAAGCCGAAAACAAAGGCGCGACCCGGGCGCATACCCAGTTCCGGACTCTGGTCGGGAAAATCGACCGACAGAAGCGTCTGCTGGCGGAATGGAACGAAACCCTGCCCCAATACCACCAGAAGATCGCCGTCGACTACGATCCGCTCTGGAATAAGTTGAACGCCCATCGCATCGAATTGGCCCACTTTCTGGATCGGGTCCGTGAGCAGGCAAAGTTCAAGCAGCACGAGCTCAACAAGTTGGATCACCTGATCCGCTCGATCACCAGAGAATTGATCGCCGATCATGGGCATACCGAACTGAAACCGCTGTACGACAAATACGCCGAAGTGGGTTTCGACACCGAGATGCAGGCGCGGGAGGCCGCCTCTGCCGAGGCCATGCGGTCCATGATGAGCCCGGACTTCTTCGGCGAGGACGAGATTCCGGGCACCCCGGAAGAACTCTCGCGGACTTTCGAGGAAAAGATCCGTCTAGCCCAGAAAGCAGCGGAGGAAAAACAGCGTCAAGCGGAAGCGCGCCGGGCGCAGCGCCCGAAAACCGCCCGCCAGCAGGAAAAAGAGGCGCACCGGCAAACCGAAGCCAAACACATGGGTAAATCCATCCAGGAAATCTACCGCAAGCTGGTCACGGCTATGCACCCCGACCGCGAGCCCGACCCCGCCGAACGAGAGCGCAAAACCGAGCTGATGCAGCAGGCCAACGTAGCGTATAAAAGCAAGGATCTACTCCAGCTCCTGGAACTGCAACTGGCGCTGGAACAGATCGATTCGGCGCATATCGGCACCCTCGCCGACGACCAACTGAAGTACTACAACAAAGTTCTCCGGCAGCAGTCGGGGCAATTGCAGCAGGAACTCGAAGACTTCGAATACAGTTTGAAACGCCAGCTGGGCCTGCCGCCGTTTGCCGCGCTGTCCCCCAAGCAATTGGTGGAAATTCTGAACGCAGATATCCGCCGCATCCAAAGGAGCATCGATGATCTGCGCGAAGACCTCGAAGTGCTGCGAGATGTCAACGCGCTCAAGGCCTGGCTTAAAACCTACAAAATTTCCAAGCAGGATCGCGAGGATAGCGTTTTCTTCTAACGCCTAGACACTCTCTGCCCATCCCCTCGCAGGCTACAGGTTTTCCTTATTGCCCTGCGCCCCGATACGGCGTATGAATACAGACGCCCGAACGGTAAAGGTGGGGGGCGGAAACATGCCTATCAATACCTTGGATTCCTTTCGTTGGCCGGGATGCCGTCACGATTACTGCAAGGAGCGGCTCGAATCGCTGCTCGAAATCGCCGACGTCCGAATCGACGGCGGCAGACCCTGGGATCTCCGGGTCCACAACCCAGCTTTCTTCCGGCGCATCTTCGCCGATGCCTCGCTGGGGCTGGGCGAGTCGTATGTGGACGGCTGGTGGGACTGCGCCCGGATCGACGAACTGATTTACCGCATCGTGCGCGCCCGCCTGCCCGACCGGTTCCGCTGCTGGCGCGACCTTGCCGCCGCCGTGCAAGCCCGCTTCTTCAATCTCCAGCACATAACACGGGCTTTCCACGTCGGTCAGCGCCATTACGACATCGGCAACGATCTTTACAGTAGGATGCTGGACCGGCGCATGATCTACAGCTGCGGCTACTGGAAACACGCCCAGAATCTGGAGCAGGCCCAGGAGGCCAAGCTAGACTTGGTATTCCGCAAGATCGGTCTGAAACCCGGTATGAGGGTTCTAGATATCGGCTGCGGCTGGGGCGGAGCGGCGAAATTCGCCGCGGAAAAATACGGCGCAGAAGTCTACGGGGTCACGGTATCGGCTGAGCAGGCCCGGCATGCCCGCGAAGTCTGCCGCGGCCTGCCAGTCACCATAGAACTGAAAGACTACCGGGATATCGAAGGCCGCTTCGACCGCGCCTATTCGCTCGGCATGTTCGAGCACGTAGGCTGCAAGAACTATTCGGCTTACATGAACGTCGTCGCCGATCGTCTCGCCGAAGACGGCCTATTTCTGCTGCACACCATCGGCAGCAATGTCTCGGATCATTGCGGCAATCTTTGGGTGGAGCGCTACATCTTCCCTAACTCCATGCTGCCGTCCATTGCCCAAATCGGAGCCGCCACGGAAAACCGCCTAGTCGTGGAGGACTGGCAGAATTTCGGCCCCGACTATGACCGGACGCTCTTGGCCTGGCACGACAACTTCGAATGCCAGTGGACTGCCCTGCGCTACCGTTACGGCGATCGGTTCTATCGCATGTGGCGTTTTTACTTACTGAGTTTTGCCGGAGCGTTCCGGGCGCGATACATCCAGCTATGGCAACTCGTCCTATCGCCCCAAGGCTTGCCCAGGCGCTATGACGCACCGCGTTGAGCAATCTTAGCCCCACACGAGCGGAAACGGGCTGCATCTTCTCGCCGCCCGTTTCCTGCCGACGCTAGCCCCGCAGGGAGCTCACTTCGCCGGACTATACGTAGCCCGCGCCCTGACGCCGGGATCGGCAGAAATTTTTGCCTTGCCCTGCTTATCCCAGGTGAGCTGATACTGGTCGAAACTGGACAGCCAGTAATTCCAAACTGGCGAATCCAGCGAAGCCGTCTCGCTGGTCAACGGATAGCCGACCGCCATGATGGCTTGTTCCTTGGTCATGCCGTCCATAACCTTGCCGAGACGGATGGCCTCCTTCACGTCGGCGGGGTATTTGGATAAGCGGATCTTGGGGTCCGCCGTCACAACGATTTTCTCGACCCACTGCTGCAGCGTCTCCTGTTTGCGGCCGTAATCGTGGCCAAACCGCATCTTCTTTCCGCCGATCTCTGCGTAGGCGCGGTCGCCGCTGTATCCATAGACCTTGACAGACGTACCCGCGGGGATGAATGGGTATTCGCCGTAATTGCCGTCGCTTATCCAATCGTCCTGGAAGTGCAGATTGCAGCAGGTATAGCCGGAACGCAGCGGCGCGGCATTCGGGTCGTAATGCGGGGCGCAGGCCGCCATCCCCGCTACCGCCAAGGAAAACAAACTGAATCGGCAAGCGGTTTTGAAACTCCCAACAGATTTTTTCATCTGCAGCTCCCTATCCTAAGTTATTGGTATTAAAAGCCTGGAATAGCGCGGCTATTCCAGATTGTCGAGATATTTCTCGGCGTCCAGCGCCGCCATGCAACCGGAACCGGCCGAAGTCACAGCCTGACGGTAGATGGAGTCGGACACGTCGCCGGCAGCAAACACACCGTCAACGTTAGTCGCCGTAGCGTTCCCTTCGATGCCGCTCTTGACCACGATATACCCGTTGCGCATCTCCAACTGGCCATTGAAGATTTCCGAGTTCGGACTGTGGCCGATCGCGATGAAGACGCCCTCCAATGCCATGTCTTTCGTCGAGCCGTCCTGCACATTCTTGATGCGCATGCCGGTGACGCCCATGTCATCGCCCAGCACTTCATCCAGCACGCTGTTCCATTCGATGCTGACATTGCCATTCTGCGCCCGCTCCTGCAGCTTGTCCGCCAGGATTTTCTCGGAACGGAACTTGTCGCGGCGGTGAACCACGGTCACTTTCGCCGCGATGTTTGACAAGTACAGCGCCTCTTCGACTGCCGTATTGCCGCCGCCGATGACCGCTACGTGCTTGCCTTTATAGAAAAACCCGTCGCAGGTGGCGCAGGCCGATACGCCCCGGCCCTTGAAGGCCTCTTCGGACGGCAGGCCGAGATAGCGGGCGGACGCACCGGTAGCGACGATGAGCGCATCGCAGGTATAGACGCCGGAATCGCCGGTCAAGGTAAAAGGGCGCTGGGACAGATCGGCGGTATGAATATGGTCGAAGACGATCTCGGTCTCGAAGCGCTCGGCATGGCGCTGCATGCGAGCCATCAGTTCGGGCCCCATCACGCCGTCGGCATCGCCCGGCCAATTGTCCACCTCGGTGGTCGTGGTAAGCTGCCCGCCCATCTGAATCCCGGTCACCAGCACGGGCTTGAGATTGGCGCGCGCGGCGTATACCGCCGCCGCATAGCCGGCCGGGCCGGAACCCAGGATGAGAAGTTTGGAATGCTTCGGTTCGCTCATGAAATCCTCTATGCTGCTGCGCAAATGAAAGCATTATACGGCGCGTAAGCGCGGGAATTCTAACCAGGCCCGCAACGCGCGGCGTGCGCCGTAAACGGTGCGCCTTGCGAACCGGCGGGCACATTTGAAACAATATCTGGTTCCTTTATTTAATTGATTTGGTGGGCCTTTTGGCAAGAGCGGACAAGAAAATGGCACAGGCGGACGATCTGCGTTCATCCCTGGTGCGCACATTGAGAGAGGGGGCGTTTCTGGGGTATCTGGCGCTCGCCTCGTTCTTACTCATCGCTCTGATTACTTTCGATCTCGAAGACGCCGGCTGGACCCATACCGGCAGCCGCAAATTGGTATCCAACGGCGCGGGGGCAGTAGGGGCCTGGCTGTCGGATTTTTCATTCTCCCTCTTCGGCATCATGGCCTACCTGCTGCCGCTGCTGCTGGCCGGTTACGGCTACAGGATCTACCGCGGACGCAGCGTCAGGCAAACATTTTCGCCGCTGGACTCCGCGCTGCGCTGGATCGGCCTGGGCGCCGCCGTCGCCGCGGGTTCGGGCATCGTCGACCTGCAATTGCTGCGGGTTCCCCTGCCCCTGCCGGAAACGACCGGCGGCATCGTGGGCCGGGAGCTCGCGGATTTGGTGACCGGCTCGTTCGGGGTCAAAGGCGCGTCCGCCCTGCTTGCCGGCGTCTTCCTGGCCGGCGTGTCGCTAGCCACCGGACTCTCATGGATGGGGTTGATTGATACCGTTGGCCAGACGGTGCTGATACTGATCCGCTGGGTCACGGTCGTCCCCGCTTTCCTGGCGAGAGGCGGCAGCCAGCCCCAGCCTGCCGCAGAGCCGTTCCAACCGCCGCCTCCGGCACCCTCCAAATCCCGCACTCGCCCCGCCAAACCGGCCGAGCCTCCCGCCGCCATCGCGCAGCGTCCGGCCGAACCGGTGCCAGCGCCGACGCCCGAACCGGCTGTTCAACGCGCGCCCGTGCTCTCCTTCCTTCAGCCCAAAAAGGCTCCGGCCCCGAGCCAGGCTGCGCCCGTATTCCGGCAGCCGGCGAGCGGCATACTGCCGCCTATCACCCTGTTGAACGACACCTCGACCAAGGTCCATGGCTATTCACCGACCGCTCTCCAGCAGATGTCCGAACTGGTGGAAACGATCCTGGCGGATTTCGGCGTGGACGTCGAAGTGGTTTCGGTCCATCCGGGTCCGGTCATCACCCGTTTCGAGCTGCAGCCGGCGGCGGGCGTCAAAGTCAGCCGTATCAGCGGCCTGGCGAAAGACTTGGCGCGGGCGCTGTCGGTCACCAGCGTACGCGTGGTCGAAGTGATCCCGGGCAAATCTGTCGTGGGCCTGGAAATACCGAACCGGGAGCGCGAAACCGTACTGCTGCATTCGGTCCTTTCCTCGGAAGCCTATCAGCAGGCGCCTTCCCCTCTTACCCTCGTGCTCGGCAAGGACATCGGCGGCCATCCGGTGGTGGCCAACCTGGCCAAGATGCCACACCTCCTGGTCGCCGGCACTACCGGCTCGGGCAAGTCGGTCGCCATCAACGTGATGATCCTGAGCCTGTTATACAAGGCCGGCCCCGCCGATGTCCGGCTGATCATGATCGATCCCAAGATGCTGGAACTTTCGATTTATGAAGGCATCCCGCACCTGCTGACACCGGTCGTCACCGACATGAAGGAGGCGGCCAACGCGCTGCGCTGGTGCGTCGCCGAGATGGAGCGCCGCTACAAGCTGATGTCGATGGTCGGCGTGCGCAACCTGGACGGCTTCAACCAGCGCGTCCGGGACGCCATCGAATCCGGCAAGCCGCTGCGCGATCCCTTGTGGAATCCAAACCTTGCTTTGGGCGACGAGGAACCGCCACTGCTGGAACCTCTGCCCTGCATCGTCATCGTCATCGACGAGCTGGCGGACATGATGATGATCGTGGGCAAAAAGGTGGAAGAGCTGATCGCCCGGCTGGCGCAGAAAGCCCGCGCCGCGGGGCTGCATTTGATCCTCGCCACCCAGAGGCCTTCAGTGGACGTGATCACCGGCCTCATCAAGGCCAATATTCCTACCCGCATCGCCTTCCAAGTGTCGTCCCGGATCGACTCGCGCACCATCATCGACCAGGGTGGCGCCGAAGCCCTGCTCGGCAACGGCGACATGCTCTACCTGCCGCCCGGCACCGGCTTCCCGCAGCGCGCCCACGGCGCCTTCGTGTCGGACCAGGAAGTGCACAAGATCGTGGAGTTCCTCAAGAGCACCGGCGAACCCGACTACATCGAGGACATTACCCGATTCAGCGAGGACGGCGGGGACGGAGCGGCATTCCGCGGCGGCAACGGCGAGGGCGGCGGAGACGAAAGCGATGCCTTGTACGACGAGGCCGTACGGTTTGTGACGGAGAGCCGAAAAGCCTCCATTTCCGCCGTGCAGCGCCGCTTCAAGGTGGGCTACAACCGCGCCGCGCGGATGATCGAGGACATGGAGCGCGCCGGCGTGGTCACGCCAGCCGATACCAACGGCAGCCGGCAGGTACTGGCCCCCGCCCCGCCGCCGATGTAAATCGGCGGCGGGCTCAGGCCGGCTCGGTCTGCTCGGCGCCGCCCAAGGACGATGCCTGCCGCGACGCGCTGCCGCCGTTGCCGTAGCGCTTGGCGGCCTGATTGCAGAACGCGGCTACCAGCGATTCCATGACTTCTTTGAAAATCCCGCCCAGGGCCATCTGCAGTAAAGGATTCGAGAACTCGAACTCCACCCGGAACGACACGTCGCAGCCGCCGTGCAGGTTCTCGTCGAAACGCCAGTGGCCGCGCAGATACTTGAAGGGGCCATCTACCAGCTTCATATAAATGTGCCGGCCCGGCTCCATGGTGTTGGCTGTCGTGAAATTCAGCCGTACAGCGCCCTTCGCCAGGGTGATGGTCGCCTTGATCTCGTGCTCTCCAGCGGAGAGCACTCGAACCTCGCGGCAGAGCGGCAGATATTTGGGGTAGGCGCCCACGTCGTTGACGAGTTCGTACATCTGCTCCCGCGTGTAGTTCACGCAGACGCTGGTCGATATTGTCGGCATCATGTCTCTCGGAAAGTTTATCGGTCGCAGCGGCGCCGGCAACCGCCGCGCAACGCTGAATGCCGAGATGATAAAGCAGTTT
Organism: Methylococcus sp.; assembly: GCA_028688525.1. Taxonomy (GTDB): domain Bacteria; phylum Pseudomonadota; class Gammaproteobacteria; order Methylococcales; family Methylococcaceae; genus Methylococcus. The sequence goes on from JAQTYA010000012.1 coordinate 16,050, forward strand.
TCCGTTTCAATCGAAGGCCGGCGCAACGCGGCTTGAACAGAAGGCGTATCACATCCCGAATTCGCAGCGGTTACCCGGCGCAAGCGGCACCCGATATCCCGTCAGACTTGGCGGACGGAAAAACTACAAGGAAGCTCCAATCGGAGCGGAGCTTCCTTAACGGCTTCCCGCGAACGCAGATCAGGCGCCGAGCAGCGCCGGCTTGACGATGCCCAGCCACTCGTCCAGGCGTTCGTCGGTCAGTTCGCTCTGGTTTTCGTGATCGATCACCAAGCCGACAAACTGGCCGTCCACGATCGCCTTTGACTTCTCGAACTCGTAGGTATCGGTCGGCCAAGCCCCAACCACACTCGCCCCGCCAGCAACCGCCAGATCGTAGATTTCGCGCAACGCGTCGACGAACTCGTGGCCGTAACCCTGCTGGTCGCCCAACCCGAACAGCGCCACCGTCTTGCCCGATAGATCCTTGCCCTTGAGTTGCGGCAGAAACTCCGCCCAACTCTCCTCCGACGCTCCGGAGTCCAGGCCCGGCAGTTCGCCATCGCCCAGGGTCGGCGTTCCCAGAATTAGTGCATCGTACTTCAACACATCGTCGACGCTGGCCTTTTTCACGTCGACCGGCGCGTCCGCATCATCGCCCAGCTTCTTGGCAAGCTGCTTGGCCACGCGGCGGGTGTTGCCGGTATCGGAACCGAAAAAGATCCCTATCTTCCCCATGACTGTTTCCTCTATAAGATATTGTTGAACAAGAAATATTAGCTACCCGACCCCGTTCCGGCCCGCAGCCTTGCGGAAGCGGACCCACGCCGGGCACCTCTCGGTACGCATCGACTGTTCCTCGGGAACCGGCGGCGCCGAGTCCGCTGAAGCCGGCTGGGATTCAAGCATCCCCATGTTCAAAGCAATTACCAGACCATTCATGGGGGAAAGCAATTCCTCCGGTGCGCCCGCTGCAGCGGCGGAGCAGAATTGTCCACAGAATCTGTGGATAAGCCTGTGCGCCCCCTTGGTAACAATATGACAAACCTATGAATTAGAAAAAGAATGCTGCAGTAGCCAGCAAAATGACAACCCCGCAAGACAGACGCAGCCCCTAAAAGGTGCAAGCTGCCCTATCGAGCACTATCCCGGTCAAAAATAGCGCGCGTTGACAAGGAAATGGACGCCTATGGCCACAAAATAGCCGAGCGCAATGACGGGGCACCATTTCAGATGGCTGCTGAAGCTGTACTGTCCCTTGGTCAGCCCGAGCAGGGCGATGCCCGGTGCCGAGCCGATGGCCAGGAGGCTCCCGCCTACGCCCAGCGTCAGAGTGACCAGCAGCCACTGCCCTTCGGGAATATCCGGGTGCATGCTCAGCACTGCGAACATCAGCGTGCCGTTGTCCACGAAAGCGGAAGACAAGCCCACCAGCACGTTCGCCAGCGTCGCACTGTGTTGGCCGTAAAGCCACGCCGAGACGGCATCCAGGTAGCCGATGAAGCCCAAGCCTCCGATCCCCATCATGGCGCCGTAGAAGAACAATAGCGTGTCCCACTCCAGGCGTCCCACCTTTTCGAAGATATCGAAACGGCGCACTCCCAAAATGTCGGAAGACATATCGGGCTCGTCCGGATAACGCCGTCTACCGGCCCGTTCCGAAGCCTGCCTGCTCTCCGTCTTATACAGGTAGAACGTGAAGAATTGCAGCAAAGACAGTCCTGCCATCATTCCCACCGCCGGCGGCAGGCGCAGATACATATCGGAAAACACGGCCAGTGCGACTGTGGCGCCGAACAGGAAAATCACTCGCCTGGCGCCGCGCTGCAACTCGATGCGCTCCATTTCGACGCCGGAGGACAGGGAGCGATGCGAATGCGAGCGAGTCCGACGAGCCCCTGGGTAGGCCCAGGGCCGGGCGGTCCACCGCAGGGTAACGCGCTAGCGTTGTCCGGAGGCGCACTGCAAGGCATCCCGAAAGGCCGTAAAGTCATTGTGGAACGAAGTGAGTCTCACGGCGCGCCACTGCCAGCTTCTTGCTCAACCCGTAGAACGCGGAAGCGGCACCGTTCGCGGTGCGCCGCTACCCTCGCCTGCAAACGCATATTCTGGGCGAGGTTGCTGGTCACCACAGTGACAACCAGCATCACCGGAGGCCGGCCGGGTTCTCGGTCTCCGCTATGGCAAAGGAAAATATAAGCGGCGCAAACAGAAAGGCGAAAGCCGCAGCGCTGAACAAAGAAGCTAGTATTGAGGCGCGCTGGCCAAAGTGCATTGCCAGAAAAAATACACCGAGGAGATAGAACAGGAGCAGATGTGCCGTGCTGGGATGGCGCGAGCCCGGCGGATTGCTGTGCGCCAGTTCGTCCACCAGCAACAGCTCCGAACCGCGCCGCAGGGCGACATCCAGGTCAAGCTCACGGCAGCGCACACCGCGGTGATCGACGATCCGCGGCGGCAGAATGTCCCGCCCTCCGAGCAGCGTCTCCGTATCGGCGCGGCCATGGGTTTCGGTCAGGCTGACGACGACATCACCACCCTTACCGAGGGCCTCGCGGGCCGCCTCCAGCATGGCAAAAGTTTTGCCCACACCTGCGGCGGCCCCGAAGAATATCTTCAAGCGCCCGCGCTGCATGCGGGCCAGCAAGACTTCCAGATCTGGCGCTGCAAATTCATCGCGGCGGGCACGGGGTCAGAACGTCAATATTGCGTCGGCGGAAAACAGAAACTGGCTCGTGCGCTTGCCGGTATCGAAAATCTTGATGTTGTCGGCCCAGTCGTAGCGGGCGTTGGGACGCAGCGTGACCCAGCTTAGCGGCTTCCAATTGATGCCGGCGGTCAGCGCGTAATAACCGCTGCCCTGGACCGGGTAAACCGTGGAAAAGTCCGAATTGCAGGCGTACGGCCGGGCGGCCCCGGCGCCGTTGATGTCTACGCTCCCGCTGCAGCGCGGCGGGCCGGACACGCGGAAACCGTTGTTGTCGCGCCACCATTCGCCCCGCAGGCCTACCGACCACTCAGCATCGAGCGCATAAGTTAGCCATTGCGCTATCCCGTACCACTGTGCGTTTTCCAGCTTCCCCCCGTTGCGGGCGTAATTGGCCGTTTGCACCTGATCGGCGAAACCGTGGGTGTGTTCGATCACATAACGCAGTTTATTGTCGAGGAAGCCGGTCTTGCCCACCAAGCTGTAGACGGCCCAGAGCTCGCCGAACTGCTCCGAGCGGCGGCCGGCCATCGAGGTCAGGCTGAGCGAATTGCTCTTGTCGTCGCTGGTCCAGGCGGCCCCGCCCAGGAAGTCCCAATTGCCAAGCTGCTGATCCCAAGTGCCGTCGCCACCGCCGGTGGCGCTGCCGGTAACCGCCCCGGCCGACGCGCTCCAGTTGCTGTCTATCACGTAGTTGCCCAGGATACCGGTATGCGTGAAAGGGTTGAACTGGAAGGTATAGGTTTTGGTAATGAAGAAGTTGTCCGGCGCCGTAACCATTTCATAACCCAGCGGGGTATAGAAATGCCCGGCCTTGACGCCGAGGCCGTTGCCCACCGGCAGGTTGAACTCGGCATAAGCCTGCGGCAGCGCGACCCCGTAAAAGCGCTCCGACCAGCTCGAAAGATGCAGATCCCAATGCCCGCGGTTCAGTGGGCGCCCGGTCCGCGGATCGGCATAAGGGATGCCGTAGGTTTGGGTAAAAATTGAGTCGGTGCCGTACATGAAATCGAAGCGCCCGCCGATGTCCCAATCCTCCGGGCTGGCCGTCACCGCCCGCTGCAGATAGAGATAAAGCTGGTTCATCTGCAACTCACTGGCACGGTCGTTGAAACTTACCGGACCGTTGAAATTATCTGAGGGGCTGCTGGCGTTGTAAGTCACGCTGGCATTCACCCAACCGCCCACGGTCAAGCGGGCGTTTTTCATCCACGCAGTTTCGTTGACATCGCCACCTAGCAGGTAATCGGCCAAGCCATGGGTCTCGGCCAGCGGTCTGCTTTCCTCCTCTGCCTGCGTACCGAACCCCAGCATAAGCGACAACCCGAAACCCATAATGCGGAGACTGCGTGTATGAAACTTCGCCATTCCTCTATCTCTTGAATCGATTTCGTACTGACACGTAGATCGTGCGGATAAACAGGGAAACCAGAATAAGCAGCCCGATGTCCAACAGGATCTTGCCTGTTGCGTTCATGATACTACCTCGATGAGTCGGTTCCGCCCCAGGAAGGTGTTGCGGCGCTATGGCACCTGCAAGCCGTCCAAGGCGGAATTGAGTTCCAGCACGTTGACCCGCGGCTCGCCCAGGAAGCCGAATTGCCGCGGCTGCTCATGGACTGACACCAGATTCCGGACGTCGATTGCCGCAAGACCCCGGACCCGTGCGACCCCCGCCGCTTGGTAATAGGCTGCCGCCAGACTGATGTGAGGATCGAGACCGCTGGCGGATGCGGTTACCAAGTCCACCGGCACCGCCTCGAGATTGCCGGGGTCGGCTGCGCGCAGCGCTTGTATCCGGTCTTGGATGGCTTGAGCCAGGACGGGATTCGAGGGCCCTAGGTTGGAACCGCCGGATAAACCGCCGTTGTAAGGGAAAGCCGCCGTCGCCGACGGACGGCCCCAGAAATAGCCTTCGCCCGTGAAGTTCTGGCCGATAGACGGGAACCCACCGGGCCGCCGCTGCGTACGATCAGGCTGCCGTTGGCCTGGCCGGGGAAAAACAGCTGGCCCCCACCGGCGCGGGATAGACGACGCAGGTCACCAGCGCTAAAAATGCGAAGGAGGTCAGCAAACGCCTAAGAAAGCTTGTCATGTTCAGCTCCATTTCACGACGCACCGAAGAGTCCCACCGCCATGTCGATTGCCTTAATCGCAACGAACGGCACGGCCAGGCCACCCAGCCCGTACCGCTGTAGCAGTTTGGCTGCGCCCAACGGCCGGTAAGCGACGCCTCTCAGCGCTTGCGGAATCAGGCAGACGATGATGAGAGCGTTGAAGATCACCGCCGACAGGATGGCCGAGGCCGGACACTCCAGCCGCATGATGTTCATCACGCCCAGTTGAGGATAGGTGCTCGCGAAGGCCGCCGGGATGATCGATCGTGAAATACTCGGCGATGCTGAAAGCAGTCAGCGCCCCCCGGGTCATCAGCATCTGCTTGCCTATCTCGACGATCTCGATCAGCTTTGTGGGGTTGGAAGCGATATCCATCATGTTGCCCACCTCTTTGGCCGCCTGAGTACCGGGTTTCATCGCCACCGCCACATCGGCCTGGGCCAGCGCCGGGGCGTCGTTGGTGCCGTCGCCGGTCATCGCCACGATGCGGCCTGCCGCCTTGTGCTGTTTGATGAGCGCCAGCTTGGCTTCTGGCGTGGCTTCCGCCAGGAACTCGTCGACCCCGGCCTCGGCAGCGATTGCGGCGGCGGTCAGCGGATTGTCCCTGGTGATCATGGTGGTCTTGATCCCCATGCGGCGCAGTTCCGCGAACCGCTCCTTGATCCCGCTCTTGACCACGTCCTTCAGCTCGATCACACCCAGCACCCTGCCGCCGTCGCAGACCACCAGAGATGCGCCTGGATCCGAAACTGCTGTTGCCCCAGCAGGACGATGCTGCGCCCCTCCGGCGTCTCGTCGGCGAGCGAAGCTGGGCAAACCGCCTGCGCCGGGATGGCATCGGTGATGCCGGGAGCGGGGGTAGAAGGCGCTGATATGGCGATGGTCGAGAGCAAACCGCCGATGGTGGTCGGGATCAGGCATACCCGCAGCGCCACCAGCACAGCGATGGTGAGCGACAGCCCCTGCCCCGTCGCGTCGGCGCTGTAAATGGAGAACGGCAGTATGACGCAATGGCCGTCAGGAAAATGAAGGTCAGCGCCACCAGCAGGATGGTCAGCGCGATTTCGTTGGGCGTCTTGCCCCGCTTGGCCATTTCCACCATAGCGATCATGCGGTCGAGAAAGCTGTCGCCGGGATTGGCGATAGCGTTTCATGGCGCGCGAATCCACGAATGAACGCGAAGGCGACGCAAAGCCCGGAAGCGGGCGCGACGAAGTTCAACACCCCGAGGCCGAGCATCTGGGTGAGATAACTCATGGTGATTTCACCGGCATAGCCTTGCCAACAGGCCGCGGTGAGGAAAGAAATCGCCGTATTCAGGGAAGAGTCCGGACTCACGGCGCCTAATCCTTGCGGATTCAGCGGCAGATAACTCTGCAGCCTCTGCAGGCCGTAGGTCCACAGCGCCGCTATGACGTTGAAAAACAACAGTGCCAGCGCATATTCACGCCAATTCATCTCCCGCCGCGCGTCGATTCCAAGGAGCCGGAACACGCGCTTCTCGAGAGGCGCAGCGAAAGCCAAGAGACGGGAATCGCCGTCCATCACGCCGGCGATGAACTCCCCCAACGGCTTGACGCTCAGCCAAAGGAGCGCAACGAACACGCCCAGCAGCAGCATCGATTCCTGGGTCATGTGAAATCCTCCGGCTTGATCAAAGCCGTGATGAGATACGCCGCAAGCGCCAAAACGATAATCAGGGCAACGGTATATTCGGCCGTCATGGACCGCCCTCCAGGGCTGCGCACGCCCCGATCAGCGCGGCGGCCAGCAGAACGAACAGGGCGAATAACCCTAGGTACAGGAAATCCATGCACATCTCCTCAACTTGAAAGCCCATCCCAAGCAGACGAGCAAGGCTTTAAGTTATCTGGAGCGATCTAAACGGCCCGTAAAAAGCCATTCCTCACAAGGGAGCAATCTGTTTGCTTTAGAGAAACAATGAGAGAGGGGTACTCGGAGGATGAAACCGGCATCTGAGACGCTCGGTGCTCCGGAAGAAGAACAAAACGAGAAATACGCAACGAGATTCGGCGCCGAAACCGTCACCAGCGAGGAGAATATAGCGGCGGGAACGGAAGGCGCAAACGGCCTCCCGGATTCGCACTCAGGCCGCTGCCGGCTGCTGTGCGAACGCCGCCTGCTCCGCCAAGGTATCGCGGATAACTGCGTGGACATCGGCCGCGCATTTTCCGCATTGGCTGCAAGCATCCATGTGCTTGCGCAAGCCGCGCAGGCTGCATACGCCGTGCTGAACCACGGCCTCCCGAACCTGCCGTTCCGTGACGTTCTTGCAGATGCAAGCATACATAAGCGTGAACCTCATTGTGAGTACAGGCTTAGGCTAGCAGAACTGAGAATGTTTCTCAAACACAAATTGGAAAATTTTTGTTTACCGATTGAGGCGGCCGGACGGCCCGCCTCCCCTGGCTCTAAACCCCGCCTTCCGTCTGGCTTTGCAGATAATTCTCCAGCCCGACCCGCTCGATCAGCCCAAGCTGAGTCTCCAGCCAATAGGTGTGATCCGACTCGGTGTCTTCGAGCAGAATTTGAAGGATACGCCGGGTCTCGTAATCTGCGGATTGCTCGCACAGACGGATAGTCTCGCGCAGATGCCGAATCACCGAGTACTCCACGGACAGATCGTTCTTGAGCATCTCCGCCACATCGCGCCCGACGCTGATCGCATCCCGGCTGACGATATCCGGCACGCCTTCAAGGAACAGGATGCGCTGGATCAGCAGGCCGGCGTGGGTCTGCTCCTCCTGCATCTCGTGGGCGGTATGCTCGTGCAAGGCAGGGAAACCCCAGTCTTTGTACATCAGCGCGTGAATGAAATACTGGTCGATCGCAGCAAGCTCGCCTGCCAGCAGCCGGTTCAGCGCTGAAATCACCTCAGTTTGACCTTTCATTTCATATCTCCCTAAACTCGGCTCTGCGTGGCCATTGTGCATATCGTGCGTTATTGAAACAGAATTACGTATACTAGTCAGCCATCGAAAAGCATCCTGCTTTCCTGCGAACCCACGCCCTATCCGCTGCTTCAGGCGGCCAATAACAACAACATCGGCGACCGGAACACCTTTAATACATGATGAACGAAATCGAATACGAACTGCGCGACCAGGACTTGCTGGCCTTCAGCGAGCACCAGATCCAAGAAAACAAAGAGCACAAGAAAAAATTGCATTGGCATCAGGCGAGGGTTCCGGCCTTCTTGGTGGCGATCGCCCTGCTGCTTTGGTTTTACTATGAGGATCTGATCTCGGCCGCCTATGTGGGCATCGTCGCCCTGGCCTGGGGCTTCCTGGTCCCCGCTTATATGAAATGGGTCACCCGCAAACAGTTGCGGTCCCTGTACACGGACGAGGACAAAAGGCGCCTGCTGGGCGGCTATCGCCTGAGCGTCGCCCAAGACGCCCTGATCGAAAAGAAGCTGGACGGCGAGGAAAGCCGCATTCCTTGGGACGAAGTGCTGCGGATCGATGTGTCGGACAAGTACCTTTTCATCGTCGTTGCGATCGACGCCGCCCTGATCGTCCCCCGCACCGGCCTCAAGACGAAACAGCTCAGCGCCTTCTTGAAGGCCGCGAACGAACGGATCGCCGCGGCGGGTTGACCGCGGGCACGTTTAGCCATGATCGGGTTTCGCGATGTCACCCTGAGGATCGGCGTGCGGGTGCTGTTCGAGCACGCATCGTTCAGCATTTTCCCCGGCCAGAAGGTCGGCGTCACCGGCGCCAACGGCGCCGGCAAGTCCAGTTTGTTCAAGCTGGTCACCGGCAGCGGCCAAATCGATACCGGCGAGGTGCAAGTTCCGGCCCAATGGGTAATCGCCCATGTCGCCCAGGAAACGCCGACCGATGAGCGTCCGTCCGTGGAATTCGTCATGGATGGCGATGCCGAACTGCGCCAGGTCGAAGCCGAAATCGCCGCGGCCGAAACCTCCGGCGACGGGCTCGCGCTCGCCCGCGCGCATGCCCGTTACGAGGCCATCGGCGGCTACCAGGCCCGGGCCAACGCAGCGCGGCTGATCGCCGGTCTAGGATTCGCTCCCGGCGATGCCGAGCGGCCGGTCGATGCCTTCTCCGGCGGCTGGCGCATGCGCCTCGCCCTGGCGCGGGCGCTGATGTGCCGTTCGGATCTCCTGCTGCTGGACGAGCCGACCAACCACCTCGATCTCGATGCCGTGCTATGGCTGCAAGAATGGCTCGCGGCCTATCCCGGCACCCTGCTGTTCGTCTCGCACGACCGCGACTTCCTCGACGGCTTGGCGGACCATATCCTGCACATCGAGAACGGCGAAGTGGTCTTGAATACCGGCAACTTCTCCGCCTTCGAACAGGCCCGTGCCCAGCGGCTGGCCCAGAACCAGGCGGCCTTCCGCAGACAGCAGGCCGAGATCGGCCGCCTGCAGGGCTTCGTCGACCGGTTCCGCGCCAAAGCGACCAAGGCGCGCCAGGCCCAGAGCCGGCTCAAGCTGCTGGCGAAGATGGAAGTCATTTCGCTGGCGCATGTGGATTCCCCTTTCGAATTCGCCTTCCGCCCGCCGGAAAAACTGCCCCGTCCCCTCCTGCAAACCGACCGCGTCTCGGTGGGCTATGACGGCGTGCCGCTGCTCGCCGACGTAGGGCTGTCGCTGATGCCGGGCGACCGGATCGGACTGCTGGGGCGCAACGGCGCCGGCAAGTCGACCCTGATCCGCCTCCTGGCCGGACTGCAGCAGCCCTTGTCCGGAGAGCGCCGGGTCTCCAGCGAACTCAGGCTGGGCTATTTCGCCCAGCACCAGCTGGAGTTGCTGCGCCCCGAGGAAAGCGCGCTGTTCCACGTCCAGAAGCTGGACGAGAAAGCCGCCGAGAAGGAAATCCGCGATTTCCTGGGCGGCTTCGGCTTCAGCGGCGATCGCTGCTTCGAGCCGGTGGCCGGTTTTTCGGGCGGAGAGAAAGCCCGTCTGGTACTGGCCCTGATCGTCTACCAGCGCCCCAACCTGCTGCTGCTGGACGAGCCGACCAACCACCTCGATCTGGAAATGCGCTTGGCGCTGATCCGGGCGCTGCAGGACTTCGAAGGCGCCGCCGTGCTAGTCTCGCACGACAGCTACCTGCTTCGGGCCGTGGCGGACAACTTCGTTCTGGTCGCGGACGGCCGGGCGGTGCCCTTCGATGGCGATCTGGACGATTACCGCGTCTGGCTGCGCAGCCGCAGCACCGCCGAATCCGGTTCGGAGACCCGCGGCGAAACCGCTCCCTCCCGGCGCGACGCCCGCCGTGCCGAAGCCGAAAAACGCCAACAGCTCCGGCCATTGCGCCAGCAACTGGAGCGGGCCGAGGCCGAACTCGAACGCTGCTCGAAACGCCACGACGAACTGGAAAGCCTGCTGGCCGACCCCGGCATCTACGCGGACGAAGCGAAGGACCGGCTAAAGCAATTGCTGAGGGACAAAGCCCAAGCGGCGGAAGCCTTGAGCCTTGCCGAAACCGCCTGGTACGCCGCTACCGAAGCGCTGGAACAAGCCCAGTCGGCCTTGGACGCCGCATAAATCCGAGGACGCAAAGCATGGCATTGATACGGCTGTTCATCGACATCTGCCTGTTCCGCAAAGGCCCGCAGGACATCCCAGCATCGGCACTGCTGTTCTGGCTGGCGCTGGCGGCCTATCTGCTGACCGGAATAACCCTGCTCGGACTGGAAGAAAATCTACTATCGGCGGTCGCCGAATCGCTGGCTGAACTGGGCATGCTGCTGGCCTTCGTCTGGCTGCTGCTGGCCATGCACAAGAAAACGCCGCGCTGGCATAAGACGGCGACGGCTTTGCTCGGCAGCGACGTGGTCATCAGCGCGCCCGCCCTCCTATTGGTCGGCTGGACTCTGATCGCGCCAGATTCCGCCGGCATTCACCTGCTGCTGTTCGGCATGATGCTCTGGCACGTCGGCGTAGTCGCCCACATCCTCCGCCACGCCCTGTCGAAGCCCTGGACCACTGGCTTGCTGCTGGCCGTCGCCTACGTAGCGGGAAGCTACAGCCTGATGATGACGCTGTTCCCGCCCGCGTCTCTTTGAGTGAACGCCTTTCTCCGCCAGCCGCAGCACCGCTACCAAGACCCTCTGGCACGGGTTTGGATTACCTGCGCCGAAAGCGTAGGCTTCCGCATCGAGCGCAGTCCGGATGTCTATGCCTCAACCGACGGCCAAGGCACCCTGCTGATCGGGACCGACGACACGCTAGACCCGGACGACTCCCTCGCCCAGATGATTTTCCACGAGCTGTGCCATGCGCTGGTCGAAGGCGAGGAGGGAGAGCGCCTCCTCGACTGGGGCTTGGACAACACCGGCAACCGCCACCTGTGGCGCGAGCAGGCGTGTCTGAGACTCCAGGCTTATCTCGCCGGCAGCGTAGGCTTGCGCGACTTCTTTGCCCCCACCACAGATTTCCGCGTCAAATTCTGGCCGACGCTGGGTGCGAACCCGATGGAAGCCGCGGAGGACAAAGGCGGCCGCCGAGAGCCTTCCTGCGTCGCAGCCCGTCTAGCCGCATGGCGGGCTACGCAGCCGCGCTGGGCACCTCCGCTGCGGACCGCGCTCGAGGCCAGCGCGGCGATCGCAGCGGTCGTTCCCCGCAGTACCGCTAGCGATGCCCCGCTTTCGGGCGGGACGCCATCGCTATGGGCCGAAACGGCAGCGCCGCCGGCTCTCCACCCCGCCGGCCACGCCACCGTCGCGACTGACCCTCTCGGCCGCGGCTGCGCCGACTGCGCCTGGTCCTTCCTCGAACGCAAGTCTCAGCGCTGCCGGCACGCACCGAAAGTGCGCATCGCCCTCGGCGCCCCAGCCTGCACGCGCTGGGAACCGGCAGCGGAACTCGACTGCCAAACTTGCGGCGCCTGCTGCCGAGAAGCCTATCAAGCGGTGGAAGTCTCGCCGCGCGAGGCCGTCGTCCGCCGCCACCCGGAACTTGTCCTGATCCAGGAAACCCGCTTGAAGCTACGCAGGAACGGCGAACGCTGCGCTGCTCTCGGCGGCGGGCAAACCCCCTGCGAACCGTACGCCTGCGGCATTTACGAGAACCGCCCGCGTACTTGCCGGGAGTTTACCCGCGGCAGCGCCAACTGCCTGGACGCCCGGCGGCGGGTCGGCCTGTCGCTATAACCGAAACGGCCAAACCCCAGCCCCGCAACGCCTCGTTGCCGGCCTGCCCAGTCCTACCGCGCTGCCTTAGGAACCGTAAATCTGACCGAGCTTCTATTGCTGGTATAGCCGTGGTCGTATAGCTGTCCGTTGTATTCGATACGCGTATCGGCGGGACGGCCCAGCGTGATCTTGAACGGCGCCTTGCCTTGAACGGATGCGACCTGCCCCTTGGCCATCGTCTGAAACAGCAGTTTTTTGCCATCGGCGTCTATCACCCCGGCCCAGGACTCGCCCGCGAAATTCAGCACCAGGGTATCCACGCCTACCGGCGCAGGCTCAGCCGCGGGCAAGGATGCTGCCGGATCGGGGACATGACTGGGCTCCTCGGGAACCGCGGCCGGTGCCGGAACCGGGGGAGTCGACGGCAGCGGCAGCGGAGTGCTGGCTGGCAACTCGGCGGCAGTCCCGGCTTCTGCCGTCTCAGTGGGCGATTCGACTTGTGCCGTACCCTGCCCAGCAAGCTCAGCCGGACCTTGTAGCGGCACCGGAATCTCGAAGGACATCCATTGCTGATAAACCCATATCCCCAACAAACCCGCCACGATCAAACCGGCGGGACCGCGCCAAGACAATGGCTTTCCCTCGCCAGGGCTGCTCACAGAAGGATAGAGCTCCGGCGCCTTCGCGGCACCTGCGGCGCGATCATAGGCCGCAATCGGCTCCTGCTCCGGCAGTTCCAGCAATCGCGCATAGCTGCGGATATAGCCGCGCACGAAAGCCGCCGGCGGCAACTTGGCGTAGTCGTCCCGTTCCAGGGCGGCAACGGTTTCAAGCGGCCAATGCAGTTCGCGCGCCACACTCTCTACGGCCAAACCGCGTGCCTCCCTTGCGGCCTTGAGCAGGGCTCCGGCAGTACCGTGAGCGGCTGCACGCCGGCCCTCGGGCTCGCTATCTATCGTATCGCTCATATCGTTCCCCCTCCCGAACCGGTTGATAAACCGCAGATGCCACAGCCATTCAAGCGTAGCCGGCGGCCGCTTGGCAAGCGGACGCTTCCGGCAACCTCTCTCCCGCCCCCATACCATTAAGTTAAGCTCTACCGAAATCAACCTGCCGAGGGCCGACCAGAGTGGTGTCAGCTGAACCGAGCCGCGTTCACTGAACGGAATCGAATTGGCTGAGCCGAGCGGCTGACTTTTACGGCACGGCTTCCGTCCTCCCGCTATGTGGCGACAGCCCATCCTCGTGTCAGAATAGACGTTCGCCGGACCGCCGTCCGGCGAGAGGTTATGCATCCATGCGAACGAAAAAGGGCCTAAGGCCCAACGACTAAAATGAGGGAAAAGCCATGGCACTGAGTATTTGCACAAAATGCGGCACGGAAATAGCGGCGCGGACGAGCGCCTGCCCGAGTTGCGGCAAAGCCGTCGAAGCCCCGGACGACGCGCCGCCGATCCGCAAGCTGAGCGGGAAGTTCCAAGCCGCCGGCGTCCTGATCTTGGCCTCCGCCATCGTCGCGACCGTAGCCGGCACTTGGTGGGGCCCCGCGATGGCGTTTCCGGGAGTGGCACTTCTGCTGCTCGGACGGCTCTAACGGCTAACGAATCGAAGGTGAGCATGGATGCGCTCACCGCTTCATTGTTTCCCGATATGGAATAGTTTTTTGAAGATACCAAAACCGCCGGGTGCCATGCACAGGCGTTCCGAAACCCACCGACAACTCTGCAGCGCTCCGCGCTTTGACGACAAACACCGCCCCGAATAGGGCCTACGAGCCGACGAGCCATTCGTATCTATGTCCCCAGCCATCAGCGTAATCTTACCCTGCTATAACCATCAGGCATACGTCCGCCAAGCCATCGACAGCGTCCTGGGACAAACCCTATCCAATATAGAAATCATAGCCATCGACGACTGTTCCAGCGACGGCACGGCGAAAATAATCGAAAGCATCGATGACAGCCGCCTCACGCTCATTACCCACGACAGCAATCAAGGTTCCGCCAATACGATCAACGAAGGAATAGCCAAAGCCTCTGCCCCTTATATAGCGATATTGAATTCCGACGATCTGTTTCTGCCCAAGCGGCTGGAAATCTGCCTGAAAGCCATTACGCAGCAGGATGTCCTCTTGCTGGGAACCGATTTGGACCTGATCGATGCGGAAGGCAATCTAGCCGACGAAAGCTATCTCTGGTGGCTCGACTGGTACCGGGGACTCAAGGCGATATACGCCTCCTCGCAAGACCTTATCGGCACCCTGATCGCCGGCAATATGTTCATCTCAACGTCTAATTTCTTTTTCCATAAATCTCTCGTCGATAAGATCGGACCTTTGGCCGACCACCGATACGTGCAAGACTACGAGTTCCTGTTGCGGTTGCTGGCTAAACACCCCGGCCAGGTCGCCTGGCTACCGCAAACGCTGTATAAATACCGCCTGCACGGCAGCAACACGATTCTGGATGACCCGGCACTCCCGGCGGTGCAAACGGTAGAGATACTGGCGCAATGGATGCCCGAGTTGGCAGTCGGCGGACAGGCGGCGAGCCGGCTGCGCCATTTCGGCTGCCACCTCAAAACCTTGGCTGGCTACATCGAAACTGGGGCGGCGCAGAAGGTTCACGCAATCTGGCGAACCGACGCCGAACAACTTCACGCGCGTCTGGCAGAATATGAGCGTCTGTTAGACGACAGTCGTCAGCAGCTAGAAAATAACCGTCAGATGTTAATCGACGGACAAAAGCGAATGGAACAGATTTACGCCTCTCACAGCTACCGCTTAGGTTACCAACTACTTCAGCCGATAAGATCGGGGACCCGCTTATTGAAGCGGTTATACTGAACTGAATAAAGCTCACTGATTGCAGCCCTTGTGCAAGCATTATGAGCACACAATAAATGCCACACACAGTTTCCACCTGAAAACAACCTTAATATAATACAGCGACATGAACGGAAAGGTCGGAATAATAACGCGCACAAAAAATCGTCCCGTGCTTCTCAAGCGTGCTATCGAGAGCGTAATTGACCAGAGCTATGAGAACTGGGTCATGATCATTGTCAACGATGGCGGAGACCAGATTGCTGTAGATAATCTCGTGAGGCATTACGAGCAAGGCGCTAAAAACCGTATTAATGTCATTCACAACGAATATTCACTCGGCATGGAGGCGGCGAGCAACATAGGCATCAAGGCAGCCAACGCCGAATACATTGCCATTCACGACGACGACGACTCTTGGTCACCAGAATTCCTGGCGATCGCGGTCGCAGAGCTAAAACAGGCACATGCGTCTTACCCAAGGATCATGGGCGTTATTACTATGGCGTATATAGTATATGAGCGCATTGAGAGCCAACAGGCTGTGATAGAGAGAGTTGAGGAATACAATCCGGAAATAAACACCGGCCTGATCTCCTTGGAAGCTAGCTTGATCGATCCCCAATTCGCTCCAATTCAATTTCTATATCGTTCCGAGACTCTCGCCGACACGGGGCTGTATCGGGAGGATTTACCCGTCTTGGGAGACTGGGAATTTAACATTCGCTTCCTATCAAAATACGATATATTTGTGATCCCTCAAAAACTGGCCTTCTATCATCACCGCCAGCATGATCTACACAGCACATATGGCAATTCGATATTCGCAAGACGGGAGCGACATGAATTTTTCAGGCAGCTCCTTAAAAATGAATGGCTCAGAAAGGATCTGGAATCCGGAGCAACCAGCATCTCCTCGATGGCCAGTAGGCGCCCCTCCCCTAGACCCATAGCGTCGTTACAGCAAGACTGGGCGGAAAATGGCATGGAAGCTGTGCTGGCGCATCTGGACAAGCTCTCAAACAGAATAGCCGCGCTGGAATGGCGTAGGCGCCCTATCCGCAACTTCCTACAACTGCAACGGTTATGGCTGAAATCAGGCCGACCGCTCCATTATTTGTTCCGTTTTATCGAGTCAGTGCGCAGGCAGGGGGTCGCCGAAACAATGAAAACCGTAAAGCTCTGGCTCGATATCCAACGCAGCCGTCCAACCTGATTACCCATCGCCCATCCGACCCCTAGTTGATTAATGTTCGCTCATCTGAATCCCATATACCAGAAGGCCGTCGACCAGGCCGAACTGGTTTCTTTCGACGTATTCGACACACTCATTCACCGCATGGTATTCCGTCCGGTCAATGTTTTTAACCTGCTGGCGAAACGTCTGGGCTCTACCGATATCGCGCTGCATCATCCTAGACTGGTAGCCGAGTTGCCGCTACTCAGGGAACAGTGCGAAATGGAGGCGCGCGAACGGCATTTCAGGCACTTCGATACTCATGAAATAGCCCTGGACGATATTTATGCCGCGCTACGGGAGGCGGCGGGAATCGACGACGATATGTCCGGGCAAATCATGGATGCGGAACTGCTGCTGGAAGCGGCGGTTGTCTATCCCAATCCGGGGATGAAAGCGCTTTATGAATACGCTTTGTCCAAGGAGAAGCAAGTCGTCCTGTGCTCCGACATGTACCTGTCTGCTGTGCAGATTAAAGGCTTGCTTGAAAAAGCGGGGATCAGCCCCCCTTTTGAACTCTTCGTTTCGGGCGAGCTCAAAAAGAGCAAACACGAGGGCTCGATGTTCGAGCTTGTCCGGGAGCATTTCGGCATCGCTTCAGACAAAATTGTGCACTTCGGGGACAACGAGCACTCGGACTTCGTCTCCCCTTCGACCAAGGGGATTCAAGCGCATCATTTCGATCTGGTGCAGAAACATACGGAGCCCAGATTACGTTTTCCGCTTTCCGCCGCCTACGCCGAACCAGCCGTCACAGGGCTCATTCAAGGCGCTATCAAGAATATTTTACTGGTCGACAACGAAGCGCATGATTTCTGGTTCGATATAGGAGCACAGGTTTTCGGCCCCTTGATATTGGGCAAGTTCATCTGGCTCGCCAACCACCTTCGCTATCATCCCGCAGATAAAGTTCTATTTTTCGCTCGGGACGCCGCACTCATGCACGCGTTGTACGAGCGCTACGCCGGCGATTTCGGTGTCGACATACCGGGAGAGTATGTTTATTTCTCCCGAGCGACACTGCTGGTTCCGAGCTTTACCGAACTGAACTTAGAACGGCTTTGGCACGTTTTCAGCGGCCGCGCCAATCGAACGGTTAAGACACATCTATCCAGGCTAGATATTAATCCGCACTTAGTCAGGCGGGAGATACTAGAGGCCGGTTTTAGTTCTGAAAACGACTTAGCTCCTGCTGGCGATCTGAAAATGTTCGACCTGCTTTGCCGTATTTATCCACTGATCTTGCAGGCCGCAAGCCGGCGGCGTGACGCCGTCACCGGTTATGTTCGCCAAGTCGCCGGAGACAGCAGCCGCATCGCCATGGTCGATATCGGCTGGGTAGGCAATATGCAAGGCAGTTTCAGCCGTTTGTTGCAGTTGAGCCGTACCGACGTTGAGCTTACTGGGTACTACTACGGAACATTGGAAAGTGTGTCTGCGAATTACCTGCCGAGGAATAATTTTCACAGTTATCTCATAAGCGAATCGCGTCCGCCTAATCGCGCCGAATCCTTGTTGAACGGCGGTGTCGAACTCATGGAGTTCTTCCATACGGCACAGCACGGCACGACCTTGGGCTACGAAAATATAAACGGCACGATCCGTCCGATTCTGGAAAATAATCCGGAAGACATCGAGTTTCAGCGGCTGGCTGCCCGTGTCCAGCAAGGCGCGATGCGGTTCGTGCAAACCGTCATGCCGGTCGTCCTTTCCGTGGGCGCGGAGAATCTGGTATCGACCGCCTGGGCGGAACCTTTCTTTCGTCTGGTCGATAACCCGAGTCCTGAAGAGGCCGAATTGCTGGGAGATTTGACCCATTCCGACGCCGCGACCGATACCCGGAACCGTCTTCCGCTTGCGGAAAAGCTCGATGCCGGGATCGCGCGCCGCAAAGGTGCCGAATACCAAGCCGCTTACCAGCAAGCTTATTGGAAAAGCGCCTTCAAGATCAGAAATCGGTGACGAATCCTCTGCCGGCGTTCAAGGTGCAACGGTGTCATCACACCTCCATATGAAATCGGGTAAAGTTCCCGGAAAAGGCGCTCCACCCCGAACTCGGCAGGCCTCGACACCATCGGAACGATAGGGCATGCTCTGATCGACCCTCGACCTTTGCACGCCGCCGTTTCACGTTGCGGGAAATTGGCGATAATTCTCAGGACTTTGACTCAGGCTGGACCCCGTACAGGATGGTACCCAAGATTGACGCACTGAAATCCGCTGTAGGCCGTCTGCTTCTCGTTCTTCCGGCCTTGCTCTCTTCCGGCTGCACCGCCAAGATCGGGCCGGACTACCAGACCCCAGACACCCAGGTCTCTCCCAACTGGCTCGAAAGCGACGACTCTCGGGTCTCCAAAAAAGAAGGCAACTACCGCGAATGGTGGCGGGTTTTCAAAGACCCTGTCTTGAATAAGCTCGTGGAAACCGCTTATTCGCAGAATCTCCCGCTCCAGATCACTGCCGTCCGCATCCTGGGTTCGCGTGCGGAGCTTGGCGTCGCCACCGGCAATCTGTTTCCGCAAAGCCAAGGGTTCGAGGGCGCGACCGAGAATCTCGGCATGCCTTTCCTGCGGAATCTGGGAATGGGCGACAGCGTCTGGTACACCCGCGTCGGCGTCATGTCGAACTGGGAAATCGACATCTGGGGCAAATACCGCCGAGCCATCGAGTCGGCTGATGCGCAGTTGATGGCTTCCGTCGCAGAGTACGACGATATCCTGGTTACCCTCACCGCCGACGTGGCCAACAGCTATGTGCAGATCCGGACCCTAGAAAAGCGCCTGGATATCGCCCGCCAAAACGTCAAGACCCAGAGTGAGAGCCTGCGCATCGCCGATGCCAAATTCCACGGCGGCACCAGCACCCAGCGCGACGTGGAACAGGCCAAAACCGTGCTGGCCAGCACCCAGGCCACCATTCCGGTACTGGAAGGGCAGCTGCGGCAGGCGAAAAACACGCTTTGTTACCTGATGGGCATGCCGCCGGAAAAGCTGGATAAACCCCTGGGCGGTGAAAAACAATTCGGCCAAATCCCGGCGCCGCCGGTCCAGGTCGCCGTGGGCATTCCCGCCGACCTGCTGCGCCGCCGCCCGGACGTGCGCCGCGCGGAACAGAATGCCGCAGCACAGTCGGCTCGCATCGGCATCGCCAAGGCATCGCTCTATCCGGCCTTCTCGATCAGCGGCAGCTTCGGCTTCATCTCCACCAACTCCCAAGGCCATAGCCTGGGCGACCTGTTCAACTGGGGCCAGCACTTTTACCGCTTCGGGCCATCGGTACAGTGGAATTTGTTCAATTACGGCCAGCTCACCAATCAGGTCCGAGCCCAGGACGCCCGTTTCCAGGAACTGGCTCTGAGCTATCAGAACACGGTGCTGAAGGCGCAGCAGGAGGCCGAGAGCTCCCTGATCGGCTTCCTCAAGACTCAGAATTCCGCGGAGTTTCTAGCGGAGAGCACCGCCGCCGCCCAGCGCTCGCTGGATCTGGCCACGCTGCAGTACCGGGAAGGCATCACCGATTTCACCACCGTGCTGACGGCGGAGCAGGATCTGCTCAAGCAGCAGGACAACTTCGCCCAGACCCTCGGCAGCATCGCCACCAATCTGGTCGGCGTCTACCGTACCCTGGGCGGCGGCTGGCAAATCCGCGAGGGCAAGGACTTCGTGCCCGAGCCGATTCAGGCAGCCATGGCCGAGCGCACCAACTGGGGCGATCTGTTGAAACCGGGGGCTGTGCCGGCGGCGCCGCCATCCAGCCTCATCCGGGCTCCGGACTGGTAAGGCCGGAACCTACGCAAGCCTTATGACTCAAGACCTCGCGGCGCGCGCTTCCTCGCACGGTACCGCCACCGCTACCGGAAACGACTTCAGGGAGACTCTTCCAGTGATTCGCACGACTCATCGCCGCCCAGGGACTATGTGGCGAGCGCTTATCGGTACAGGCACGTCCATGTTGCTGCTGGCTTCCGCCGGCTGCGAGAAACCCAACACCTATGTGCCGCCGCCGGCGCCGAAAGTGATCGTCAGCCAGCCGGTCGAAGGCCCAGTCACGCCTTACCTCGAACTCACCGGAAACACCCAGGCGATCAAGACTGTGGAGCTCCGGGCCCGCGTCGAGGGCTACCTGGAAAAAATCCTGTTCCGCGAAGGCGAGATCGTCAAGGAAGGTCAGTTGCTGTTTCTTATCCAGCAAAACACTTACGAAGCGAAACTTAAGGAAGCGCAAGCCCAGGTGCTGGCCGACAAGGCTCACCTGATGCACGCGGAAACCGAATTCGCCCGCTTTTCGGGTCTGCTTAAACAGAATGCCGCGGCCCAGACCGATGTGGACAAATGGCATTACGAGCGGGATTCGGCTAAAGCCGCCGTCATGGCCTCGGAAGCCAATGTAGATCTGGCTCAGCTCAATTTGAGCTATACCGAGGTCAAGGCGCCTTTCCACGGCCGCGCCGGACGCCGCCTCAAGGATCCGGGCAACCTGGTCGGCGCCGGCGAGAAAACCGTGCTCGCCGAAATCAACCAAATCGACCCGATCTATGCCTATTTCACGATCAGCGAGCAAGACTTGCTGAGAGTTCGGGGTAGGCACCAGAATGAAGCCGCGAATCCCGGAACGCCCGACGTGTCGATCTCTCTGGGCCTCGCCAACGAAGACGGCTACCCGCACCAAGGCAAGCTCGACTTCGCCGGCATCCGGCTGGACCCCACCACCGGCACCCTGCTGCTGCGTGCCGTCTTTCCGAACCCCGATTACTCCATACTTCCCGGCCTGTTCGCCCGCCTCAAGGCCCCGGTCGACGCGGCCCAGTCGGCGCTGCTGATCCCGATAGAAGCCATCAGCTACGACCAGATCGGCCCTTACGTGCTTGTAGTCAACGACAAGAATCTGGTCGAACGGCGCACCATAACCACAGGCCCGCCTTCCGGTCACATGATGTCGGTCAGCGACGGCTTGAAGAACAGCGATTGGATCGTCACCGACGGCCTGCTGCGCGCCATTCCGGGTAAGGAAGTCGACCCCGTCCGGCAGCCGCTACCCGCCGCTGCAGCAAGCGGCACCGGTGAGCCGGCGGGAGCACCCGCCCGATG
The DNA here is from genome assembly GCA_028688525.1 of Methylococcus sp. Classification (GTDB taxonomy): domain Bacteria; phylum Pseudomonadota; class Gammaproteobacteria; order Methylococcales; family Methylococcaceae; genus Methylococcus. The sequence continues at coordinate 37,130 of JAQTYA010000012.1, forward strand.
ATCTCCAAGTTCTTTATCGAACGGCCTATCTTCGCCAACGTCATCGCAATCATCACGATCATCCTGGGTGTCGTCAGCCTCATCAATTTGCCGGTCGCCCAGTACCCGGACATCGTGCCGCCCACCATCCAGGTGACCACCCGCTATCCCGGCGCCAGCGCCGAGATCATCGCCAATACGGTAGGCATCCCGATCGAACAGGCAGTCAACGGGGTGGAAAATTCGCTGTACTTGTCCTCGACCAGCGGCAGCGACGGCTCCTACACCTTGACCGTCACTTTCATGGTCGGCAGCGATCTCAATACCGGCTTGGCGCTGGTGCAAAACATGGTCAACAGCGCCTTGGCCCAATTGCCGGACGCTGTACAGAAGCAAGGCATCACCGTCAAGAAAGTTTCGACCGACATGCTGCAGGTCATCAGCCTGTATTCGGACGACGACCGCTTCGACGAAACCTACCTTTCCAATTATGCCGTCATCAACTTGCAATATCCGTTGGCCCGCATACATGGCGTCGGGCAGATCAGGGTCGTCGGCGCCGGCTCCTACAGCATGCGGGTATGGCTGAATCCGGAAAGGCTGCGCTACTACGGTCTCACCGCCAAGGATGTGGCCGATGCAATCCAACAGCAGAACGTCGAGGTCGTGGCCGGCCAGCTCGGCGGCCCGCCAGTTCCCGACGACCAGCCCTACCAGTTCACTATCAACGCCTTGGGCCGTTTGGCCGATGTCTCGGAATTCGAGAACATCATCATCAAGACCGCTCGGAACAATCCCCAGCAGGCAGTCACCAGCGACGACACCGCGCGAATCGTGCGTGTGAAAGACCTGGCCAGGGTCGAACTGAGCCAGCAGACTTACACCAACTACGCCGAGGCCAGCGGCCACAGATCGACCCAGATCGTGGTTTATACCCTGCCGGGGGCTAACGCCATCGACGTCGGCGAAAAGATCAAGAAGTCGATGGAGGAGATGAGCCAAGACTTTCCGGAAGGGCTCAAATACGCGATCTTCTACGACACCACCAAGTTCATCGATCAGTCGATCCACGCGGTCTACGAGACTTTGTTCGAAGCCGGCGTGCTGGTGCTGATCGTCATCATGGTGTTCCTGCAGAACTGGCGGGCCACCCTGGTGCCGGCGACCACCGTCCCGGTGACTATCATCGGCGCCTTCGCCGCGATGGCGATGCTCGGCTTCTCGGTCAACCTGATGACGCTGTTCGCCTTGATCCTGGCGATCGGCATCGTCGTGGACGATGCCATCATGATCGTCGAGAACGCCTGGCACTACATCGAGAAGGGGCTGACGCCGAAGGATGCGTCGATCAAGGCCATGAGCGAGATGACCGGCCCGGTCATCGGCATCACCCTGGTTCTGACGGCGGTCTTCCTGCCCTCGGCCTTCCTGCCCGGCATTACCGGCCAGATGTTCCGGCAATTCGCCCTGGTGATCGCTTCCACCGCAGTCATCAGCGCCATCAATGCCTTGACTCTCAAACCGGCTCAGTGCGCCCTCTACCTCAAGGCCAGGCCGGCCGATCACCGTCCGAACCCGTTCTACCGCGGATTCAACAAAGTCTATGGCGCAATCGAGGCGGCCTATACCCGGCTGGTCCGCTGGATGGTGAACCGGACCGGAACGATGGCCGCGGTGTTCTTCGCAGTCATCGCCGTAGGCGGCTGGCTGTTCAGCATCCACCCGACTGGCTTCCTGCCCAACGAGGACCAGGGCTACGCCATCATCATGACGCGCCTGCCCGACGGCGCCGCGCAGCCTCGGCTGCGAGAAGCCAGCCGAAAAGTGGATGAAATTTTAAAGAAAACCCCCGGCGTCAATGCCTGGGTCGTGATCGGGGGCTTATCGATTCTCGACACCGCCAACCTCTCGAACGCTTCCACTACCTTCGTCATTTACGACGACTGGGACAAACGCGGCGAGACGCTGAATCAGTCCCATATACTCGGTGGCTTGAAAAAGCAGCTCGAAGCCATTCCGGAAGCCCAGTTCGCCATCATGATTCCGCCGCCTATCCGCGGCCTCGGCCAGGCAGGCGGTTTCCAAATGATGGTCGAAGACAAGCGCAGCCTCGGTCTGCCCGAATTGCAGAAGGGCGTGCTGGAACTGACCCGTGCCGGATCCTCTCAATCGGGAATCGGCTTCGTGGGCTCGACCTTCAGCAACCGCAGCCCCCAACTCTATCTCGACATCGACCGGACCAAGGCGCAGTCGCTGGAAGTCCCGATGAACAACGTATTTGCCACTTTGCAAGCCTATCTGGGATCGACTTACGTCAATCTGTTCAATAAATTCAACCAGTCGTTCCAGGTCTACGTCCAGGCCGACGCTCCTTACCGCCTGCGCCCAGAAGACATCAAGAATCTGTATGTGAAGAACGTCCGCGAAGAAATGGTGCCGCTAGGCACCCTCTTGACGGTGAACCACAAGCTGGGCTCTGAACTGGTCACACGGTACAACCTCTATCCGGCCGCGCCGGTATTCGGCACCGCGGCACCCGGATTCAGCTCAGGGGAAGCAATCGGGCTGATGGAGCAGGTCGCCAAAAACACCTTGCCGCAAGGCATGAACTTCGAATGGACCGCAACCGCATTCCAGGAAAAGCAACTCGGCAACCAAGCCTATTACATCTACGCGCTTTCCATCGTCCTGGTGTTCCTGGTACTGGCCGCTCAGTATGAAAGCTGGGCCAGCCCTGCCGCAGTCATCCTAGTCGTGCCGATGGCCCTGGTGGGCGTCATCGTCTCCCTCATCATTCGCCACTTCGACAACAACCTTTACACTCAGGTCGGACTGGTCCTGATGATCGCGCTGGCCAGCAAGAACGCCATTCTGGTGGTGGAGTTCGCCAGGGAACTGCGGGCCGAAGGCATGGCTATCGTAGACGCCGCAGTGGAAGCAACCCGGCGCCGGTTCCGGCCGATCCTGATGACGTCCTTCGCCTTCATCCTTGGCGTGGTGCCGCTGATGAACGCCGCCGGTGCCGGTGCCGCCAGCCAGCAGGCCATCGGTACGGTGGTATTCGGCGGCATGCTGGCCTCGACCATCCTCGCTATCCCCTTCGTACCGGTGTTCTACGTGATTACCCAGCGCTGGAGCGAGCGGAAGTCCGGCAAACCGGCGGAAACCCCGGCGAAACCCTGATCTCAAACTGGCATGGCCCGGCACACGGAATCGTGCCGGCAATGCCTATCGCGCATAGCCGCCGGAGACTTTTTCACTTGCAAGAAGCAATCTCCCTGCACACACACTAGAATCTCCCCACCGGCATCCGGCATACCGACGCGATACCGCTTCCACGGGAGATTACGATGGCCAAGAATACCCCCCCTTCCACACCACCCCGCAAACCGATCGACATTTTGACCGATCTCTGGCAGAAGCTGGGGATAGGCGACGGTGCGCCGGACGACGGGACTGACCCCAACCGCCGCCGCAACAACATCATCCTGTACCTGCTCCTGGTGCTGTCGACCCTATACCTGCTGAACGGCTACCAGACCCTGCGCAACGAGGAAATTCCCTACAGCGAGTTTCTCAAGGCAGTTTCCGAGGGCAAGGTGGACGAGGCGATCGTGACCGAGCAGGCGATTTCGGGCACGCTCAAACCACAGGCCGAAGGCGAATCGGCCAAACCCTTCATCACCGTACCGCTGTGGAATCAAGAACTCGCCGAAAAGTTGGAGCAGAAAGGCGTCAAATACACGGTACGCTACGGCAACAACTGGTTCAGCAACCTGATCTTCAACTGGGTCGTCCCCATCGCCCTGCTGACCCTGTTCTGGACTTGGATGGCGCGGCGTATGACCGGCGGACGAGGTTTCCTGAGCATCGGCAAGAAGACCAAGATCCAGGCCGACACCACCGTCAAGGTGACCTTCGAAGACGTGGCCGGGGCCGACGAGGCCAAGCAGGAACTGCGTGAAACCATCGAGTTCCTGCAGGATCCCACCCGCATCCAGAGCCTCGGCGGACACATGCCCAAGGGGGTCCTGCTGGTCGGCCCGCCCGGCACCGGCAAAACCCTGCTGGCCCGCGCCGTGGCGGGCGAAGCCGGGGTGCCGTTCTTCAACATCAGCGGCTCCGAGTTCATCGAGCTGTTCGTCGGCGTCGGCGCCGCCCGCGTGCGCGACCTGTTCGAACAAGCCCGCCAGAACGCCCCTTGCATCATCTTCATCGACGAGCTCGACGCTATCGGCCGCTCCCGCGGCGGACCGGTGGTGATGGGCGGCCACGACGAGCGCGAGCAGACCCTCAACCAGCTGCTGACCGAGATGGACGGCTTCGACCCCTCGGTCGGCGTCGCGGTGATGGCCGCCACCAACCGGCCGGAAATCCTCGACAAGGCTCTGCTCCGCTCCGGCCGCTTCGACCGCCAGATCGTGGTGGACAAGCCGGGCCTGGAAGACCGCGTCGCTATCCTCAAGTTGCATACCCAGGCGATGAAGCTCGATTCCGATGTCGAACTGCGTGTGGTGGCCCAGCGCACGCCCGGCTTCGTCGGTGCCGATCTGGCCAATGCCGCCAACGAAGCCGCCATCATTGCCGTGCGCGCCGACAAGACCGCCGTCGGCATGGCGGATTTCGAGGCCGCTATCGACCGCATCCTGGCGGGCCCGGAGAAGAAAAGCCGGCTGCTCAGCGATGCCGAGAAACACCGGGTGGCAGTCCACGAATCCGGCCACGCCTTGGTCGCCGAAATCGTGCCTACCGGCGAACCCGTGCACAAGGTCTCGATCATCCCACGCGGCGCAGCGGCCCTAGGGTTTACTTTGCAGCTACCGGTGGAAGAAAAATTCCTCTCGACCGAACAGGAGCTGAAGGACCAGATCGCTATCTTGCTCGGCGGCCGTACAGCGGAGGAGCTGGTGTTCGGCGAATCCTCCAGCGGCGCCCAGAACGACCTGGAAAAAGCCTCGGAAATCGCCCGCACCATGGTCTGCAGCCTCGGCATGAGCAAGGTGCTCGGCCCGCTCACCTTCGGCCGCCGCCAGCAGCTCGCCTACCTCAACGTAGAGGGTGTGGAGGAGCGCAATTTCAGCGAGGAAACGGCACGGCTGATCGACAACGAAGTGAGGAAATTAGTCGAGGAAGGCCTGCAGCGCGTGCGCGACATCCTCAACCAGCACCGCACCACGCTGGACCGGCTCACCGCCCTGCTGAAAGAAAAGGAGGTCTTGAGCGGAGAAGAAGTCAAAACCATCATCCGCGAAGCGGCGTCCTAGCGCAGTCGAAAAAGGCCGCTGGATGGCTACGCTGGAATTGCTGACTCCCTGGGCGGAATTCCTGTTGTGTGTCGCGCTCATCGGCATGGCGGGATTCCGGCTCTCCCGCTACGGCGATGTAATCGCGGAAAAGACGGGCCTGTCCGGGAGCTGGATCGGCCTGATCCTGCTGGCCACAGCGACCTCCCTGCCTGAACTGATCACCGGCACCAGCGCGGTAACCGTCGCTGCGGCCCCGGACATCGCCGCCGGCGACGTACTTGGAAGCTGCGTGTTCAACCTCGCCATCCTCGTCGCCCTGGATTTCCTGCACCGGCACGAATCGGTCTACCGCCGCGCCAGCCAGGGCCATCTGCTCTCGGCAGGCTTCGGGATTATTTTGCTCGGCCTGGTCGCGATCAGCCTGATCCTGGCTGAGCGCGAAATCGTTCCGAAAATCGGCTGGACCGGCGCTTATTCGCCCTTGCTCGCCCTGCTTTACGTCGTCGCCGTGCGCGCCGTTTTCCGGTATGAGCGGGAGCAAATGGCCGCCTTTACGGGCGAGGTGACGGAACGCTACCCGGCGATCAGCCTCCGCCGGGCCTTGGCAGGCTATCTTGCCGCCTCCGCCATCGTGGTGGGCGCTGGCATCTGGCTTCCGTCCATCGGCGTCGCTCTGGCCGAAGCCATGGGGTGGCATAAGACCTTCGTCGGCACGCTGTTCATCGCCGCGGCCACATCCCTGCCGGAACTGAGCGTCACAGTCGCGGCGGTGCGCATCGAGGCGATCGACATGGCGATCGCCAACCTGTTGGGCAGCAACTTGTTCAATGTCTTCATCATTGCCATCGACGACGCGGTCTTTCTGCCCGGCCCGCTGCTGTCGCATGTCTCCCCGGCCCACGCTTTGTCCGCACTGTCCGCTATGGTCATGACAGGAACATTCATCGTCGGCCTGCTGTATCGGGCGAACAGTCGGTTGTTCCGCACCGTCGGCTGGGTAAGCCTAGCCCTGCTGGTGGTTTACCTCAGCAATGCCTACGTGCTTTATCTCTATCGCGATTAGCCAGCCTTCCCGTCTAACCCCCTGTACACATCGGCAACACGCGTGGCGACGGATTCCCAAGCAAAACGGTTTTCGGCTTTCGCGAACGCGCAAGCTTGCATTTTGCGTCGATCCGGGGGCGGCAACAGTAGCGCCTTGAGGATGGCGGAGGAAAATTCCTCCGGGTCCTCAGGGTCGGCCAGATAACCGTCCTCGCCTGGCGATACGATCTCCGAAGGCCCTCCATGCACGGTGGCAACGACTGGCGTGCCCGAGGCAAATGCTTCCGCCAGCACCAAGCCGAATGGCTCATAGGGTGAAGGGCAGAGAAATAGGTCCGCCGCGCTGTAGCGTTGCCGGAGCGCTTCGTCGGAGAGTCGGGGAAACCAATGAATCGCCCCTTCGATCCCCAGGGCTTTGGCGCGCTCCTGCAGCCTCGCACGGTAAGCCATTTCCGCAGGCGCCGGCCTCTCCTGCCCCATCGGCATGAGTAGCGTCGCGGACATCCCTGCATCCGCCAGCCCCCTCAACACTCTGGGCATGGCTTCCAGGAGTTCGAGAAACCCTTTGCGCGGATCGAGACGGCCGACGGTGAACAAGACGTAGTCTGTATTGAATCCAAGCTCCCGCTGCAGTGTCCGCTTGTCTCCGGCCACTCGGAATTCGGATAGCTCCACGCCACCGGGAATAACGGCGATTTTTCCCGGATCGCAGCCGCATCTCTCGACCAACGCCCGCTGCTCCACCTTGCCGAGCGTTATAACGCCATCGGCGGCTCCAAGGATTCTCCGCTCCGCCGCCAAGCGGATGTCATACCGGAAAGTCGCGCCTTCCGGATCGGGATCCGGCAGACGGTCCCGCTTCAGGGCGCCGAGCGAGTGCGCCGTGAATACCACAGGCTTTCCCAGCGACAGTCCCGCCGCGAGAGCGGATACGCCGCCGTCCCAGTAGTGGCCGTGAAACGCGTCGGCGGATTCGAGCCAGACGCGCCGGTCGGAAATCACCGCCGCGGCGAATTCGGCGATATACGGCCCCATGTCCTCCTTGCGCAGAAAACCCGGCGGGCCCATTGGGTAACGATGCACGGCGGCTCCATCGGCAATGGACTCTTGGGGACGCTTGTCGCCCCAGAGCCGCGTAAAAACGCGCACCTCGTGACCTTGCCTGGCAAGATGGATCGCAACTTGGCGTTCGTAGATGCACTGACCGCCGGAATCCGGCTGCCCCGGTTCCGCGAGAGGATCGCTGTGGGGGCTGAAAAAAGCGATCTTCATGACAATGCCTCCCGCGGCTTCCCTTCCCGGAAACCCGCGCTCGGTCGAGGCCAGAGTCCGTAATGGCCAAGCGCCTCGATGATGCCGTCGCCATAACGGGCTTGGGCGACGAAAATCCGCGCCTCCGGCTCACGCGCCCGAATCGAGCTTGCGTCTTCCAACACCGGCGCTGGCGTATTGCCCACCAGCGTTCCACAACAGCCTTGCTCGAACACATCCAGGTCGTTGCCGGAATCTCCGGCGAAAAACACCCGATCCGGACCCAGCCGATAAGCCCCGGCGACATGGCCCAAAGCCCTAGCTTTGCCCGCGTCAGCCGGAAGGACATCCAGCAACCCCAGGCCCGTCGATTCCTCGACGCTGGCCACTAGCATCAAGTGCACGTCGACCTCACGTACCCGTGACAGGATGTCGCACTGAAGCCTCTCGTCCGGGGCTCCCGGATAATACAAGCTGAATTTATGCGGTCCCTGCTTCTCCGACTCCTGCGGGCGGAGCCCGGAAATTTCGGCGAGCACGTGCCACAAGGCTCCCTGATCGAGCGGCGGCCCGAGCCGGCGCTCCCACCTCTGATCGAGCCGGCCGCTGGCATCATAAATTTCGGTTCCCATGTTGCAGATCCACCACGTCGGCGCCGGGAGGCCGAAAGAGGCCAACCCTTTTCGGGCAAGGGCAAAATAACGTCCGCTGACGAAGCAAATGGGACAGCCTGCCTCTCTAAGAGCCGACAGCAATGTCCGTGTCCGTTCGAGACAACCGGGTGCGGGCGGCAAGGAGGTATTGGGCAGCAGTGTTCCATCCAGATCGGACGCGAACAGGAAGGGAACGGTGCTCATCACTCGATCAGCCTGCGAATGCGATGATTGACCTCCTCCTGCTCCAGCTTGGCCAGACCCGATGCGGTCGCAGCCTCCAGGGTAATTTCCAGCTGCGGGGCGTCGGCGCTTGGGAGCACGTAAATCGAATCGCCGTCGATCTCCAGGCGGACCCCCTCGGGTACGCTTTCGGGATGGACTTCAGGCATTTGGGCCAGTTCCCGCATGACGCGCCCCATGTGGTCCCAGGGACAAGGCACGACCAGATTACCTCGATGGCTGAGGGGCACCGCGCGCTCGAACTCGTGCAGCGCCATCTCCCGGTGTCCGAGAAATTCCAGCAGCCTCAGGGCCGCGGTGATCGCTCCGTATCCTAGATAGAAATGCACGAAATGCACCCAGATTTCCCGCGTCTCGGTGCCTTGGACGACAGCCTGAATCTGGGCTGCAGCCTCCTTGGCCGTCACCACCACGCGACGCCCGCTCGACTCCGCCAACTTCTTCAAGAACATGGGATGGTCCGGCGGCAGGAACACCGGCTCGGACGGAGGCGCCCCCAGGATGAAAGCTGCGGCGAGCAGTTCCAACGTACGGCAGGCGTCATGCACATTCCCGATCTCGTCGACCAGACTCAGCCTTTCGCCCGAACGTTCGACGATGAGAATGATCTGGTGGTTGAGTTTCGCGATTTCGGCAAGACGTGCATACGGCACAGCGGCAACACCCGACTCCCCGCCTTCCATCTGAAGCTGCGGCAACCCCTGGCTTTTCAGAGTGACCGCCAAGATGCGCGAGAGATTGTCCTCGCTGCAGCAATGCAGCACACGCCCGATCCACGGCTTGAGGGCGTCCCGGTCGATGTGTTCACTTAAGTGATCGAGATAGCGGTCGTCGACCCGGCCGGGGTAGGTGAGGCTGCCCACGCTCTCGATCGAGAGCCTCGGAAACTCAGCCCGGTAGAATACGGCTTCGATCTTCCGCCTCACGCTGCGAGTGAGGGGCAGACCGTCAGTGTCGAACAGCTCGATGACGGACACCCTGGGATGCTCTTCGGAAATGCGGATATGCACACCGCCGCCGACATACCGCCCGAAGCAGGTAATAAACCGGGTTTCAGGCAGGCTGGTTTCTTCCAGATCGTCGACATCGACGCCCACCGCCAGCAAGCCGCAAATCATGGCACGCTTGATCAGACGGGAGAATGGATGGCCGTCCCGGGCGACCACCACGCGGTTCCCGCGCTGGATCCAATGGCCGAAGGCCTTGCCGAGGACTGTCGCGTACTCCGGCGTGATATGAAGATTGGCGAGCCCGCTTATGCCGCGCGAGCCAAAGATTGAGGGCCGCCTCAGGGACTCCCACACCAGGTTCTCGCGCAACGTCGTGTTGCTGTCCACCGTCTTGTCAGGCCAAACCAGAACGCCGGCCGCAACGATCACGTTGCGGCCGAAATGGCAGTGCTGGCCGATCACCGCGCCTTCGCCTATCTCGCAGCCCGCCTCGATAATGGTGCTGTCGCCCACGACACAGTTGCGCAGATCTGACGCTTCGCCGACGAACGCGCCGTTCATGACGATGGTGCGATTGAGGCTCGCATGGACGTCGACATCGGCGTCCGCCGCGATTACGGAATAAGCGCCGATCTTGGCGCCGGCGCGGACATGGACGTTGTCGCCGATCCAGCACGGCGCAAGCACAGTCGCGTCTTCGGCAATGCGGCCTCCTTCACCGACCCAGGTCTGTTCCTGGATTCGGTTACCCCCCATTGGCAAGCGCACCTTGCCATCGAGGAAGTCCCAGTGCGCCTGTTTCAGCTGGTCGAGCGTGCCGATGTCGCACCAGTAGCCATCCGCGACATATGCCTGGATCATGATGCCCCGCTCGATCAATTGAGGGAAAAGATCGCCAGCGAAATCGTAAGGCACGCCTTCCGGAATATCCGCCAGTATTTCTGGCTCGATCAGGTAGATGCCCGTGTTGACGGTATCGCTGAAAACCTCGCTGAGCCCCGGTTTCTCCAAGAAACGCAGCACCCTGGAATCCTCGCCCGTGATCACGATGCCGAACTCGCCGGGATCTGGAACGCGCTTGAGGAACAAGCTGACCTTAGCGCCCTTTTCTTTGTGGAATCTCCAGAACGCGCCAAGATCGAAATCGGTCAAAGCGTCGCCCGCAATAACTAGAAAAGTCTCGTCGAGAAAACCGGCGCCAAGCTTGACGGAACCCGCCGTTCCCAATGGTTTGCGTTCGATGGTGTAAGTGATATTCACCTCGAACTCGCTGCCGTCCCCGAAATGGTCGCGGATCAGGCGCGGACGATAATGCAGGGTGGCCAGAAGATCGGTAAAACCGTGCCGCTTCAGATGGAACACGATGTGTTCCATAATCGGCCTCCCCAGGATAGCAACCATGGGTTTGGGAATGTTTTCAGTGATCGGTCTGAGACGAGTGCCCTGCCCTCCAGCTAGGATGACTGCTTTCACGCTCTTTCCCCCTCTATCTGGTTTAGTTCCACAGCTCTTCCCTCGGGATGGCCGCTCTGGGCACCGGAGCCCTTGAATCCGCTTAATATAAATTACACATCAAAACAAATTGCGCCACTAAAAAACACGGAGCGCCCGGATTTCCCTAGAAAAACTTTGATATTTGCCTTGCGATGTCGTTACACCAAAGAAATTTGACTGAAATAATAATTTGACTTCAAATTCTAAGATCACCGATCGGGAGAGTCAAAGCCTACGACGCGGAAGCCCGGAAAAGCCGTACCGTCATGCTGATACGCGTCCCCATGGCTACGCCCTTAAGAAATGAGGTTAATGATGGCGCAGATCATACGCAGCGATGAGTGGATAGAGCCTCTGCACAACTACCTGACGACGGCCCGCAATTGCGGACATCGCGTCTTTCACGAATTGGGAAAAACCGGGCGACAATTCCTGCTCCGGACCGACTTGTGCGATGTGCTCGCCGACATATGCGCGTCGGAAAACTGTCCCGAAGGTTTAAAGGAGTCCCCTCTCGGAAAATTGATCCGGCTGACGCAGGAAGCAACACTCAACGCTTCCTGGATCTATCTCGCGGTACGCACGGGCATCGCCCAATGGCGCTATCTCCGTATCGCGCTCGACACCCTGATACCCGAAGAGATATCAATCCGGGATTTCCTTCAGTTCAAGGAGTTTCTGGCGTCCGGCCAGCACGCAGAAAACGACTGGCTGTTGGAGATCGACTTCGGTCCTTTCTCCCGAGACTTTCCAAAACTGAAGGAGCCGCATTCGATAGGGCGCGGCGTGGAATTCCTCAATCGCCATTTGTCCCGCCAGTTGTTCGACGAACTCGGCAAAGGCAACGAGCGCACCCTGGAGTTCCTGAGCATTCATTCCTACCGCGGTCAGCAATTGATGCTTAACGAGCAAATTTCCCGGGTCTCGGCACTCCGTAAGGCACTACGCCAAGCACGGGAACTGCTGGCCGAGCACGCGCCTGGAACCCCCTGGCAGGATGTCGCCGTTCCGTTGCGCAGCCTTGGCTTCGAAGCCGGATGGGGTAAGGACGTGAGTCGAATTCTCGATACCATGCGCCTGCTGACGGATCTGCTCGAAGCACCGGAACCAGCGACGCTTGAAGCCTTTTTGGCGCGTATCCCGATGATTTTCTCGCTCGCCGTCATTTCGCCACATGGCTTCTTGGGACAAGCCAACGTACTCGGACGTCCTGACACCGGCGGGCAGGTGGTCTATATCCTTGACCAAGTGCGGGCTCTGGAAAAAGAAATGCGCAAACGGATCGCGGAGCAGGGGCTGGACATCGAACCGCAGATCGTTGTGGTCACCCGCTTGATTCCCCAAACGGAAGGCTCGAGCTCCGACCAAAGACTGGAACCGATATCCGGCACCCGTAACGCCTGCATCCTGCGAGTGCCTTTCCGGAACGCATCCGGCGAGATACTGCCGCACTGGATATCCCGGTTTAAAATTTGGCCCTATCTGGAGCGATTCACCCGTGACGCGGAACGCGAACTGCTAGCCGAACTCGGCGGATCGCCCGACTTGATCGTCGGCAACTATTCCGACGGCAATCTGGTCGCCACCTTGCTGTCCCATCGCCTCGGCGTGACCCAGTGCAACATCGCGCATGCCTTGGAGAAGTCGAAATATCTGTATTCAGATCTTTTTTGGCAGCACAACGAGTCGCAGTACCACTTTTCCTGCCAATTCACCGCCGATCTCATCGCAATGAATGCCGCCGACTTCATAATCGCCAGCACTTACGAAGAAATCGCCGGCAGCCGGGAAAGCATCGGCCAATACGAAAGCTACGCCGCCTTTACCATGCCAGATCTCCAACGTGTGGTGGGCGGAATCGACGTGTACGACCCCAAATTCAATATCGTTTCACCAGGCGCGGACGCCACCGTCTATTTCCCCTTTTCCGACAACGACAGCCGCTTGGCGCACCTACAGCCGGAAATCGAAGCGCTGATATACGGCGACACGCTACCACCCAACGCTCGGGGCACGCTCGCCGAGCGGGAAAAGCCCCTGCTGTTTACCATGGCACGCATGGACCACATCAAAAATCTGGGGGGGTTCATCGACTGGTACGGCAGCTCCGAGAAGCTGAGGGAACTGTGCAACGTGGTGGTCATCTCAGGGCATGTAGACCCAGCGCTGTCCACGGATTCCGACGAGCGCGAACAAATCGAGAAGATGCACGACATGTTCGACCGCCATCAATTGGACTCGTGCGTCCGTTGGCTCGGCATGCGGCTGCCCAAGGCGTTGGCAGGAGAATTTTACCGTTACATCGCCGACACCCGCGGGGCGTTCGTGCAGCCGGCCTTATTCGAAGCATTCGGACTCACCGTCATCGAAGCGATGTCTTCTGGTTTGCCTTGCTTCGCTACCTGCTTCGGCGGCCCTTCGGAAATTATCGAAGACGGCGTATCTGGCTTTCATATCGACCCGAATCATGGAACCGAGGCTGCCGAGCGCATGGTGCGCTTTTTTACTCGTTGCCGAAACGAGCCCGAAGCTTGGACCAGCATTTCCAGCGCCGCCTTGCAGCGGGTCGCCAACCGCTACAACTGGCAGCGTTACGCCGAGCGTATGATGACCTTGTCAAGAATCTACGGCTTCTGGCGACATGTAACTGATCTGGAGCGGGAGGAGTCGCAACGCTATCTCCAAATGTTGTACAGCCTGCAATTCCGTCCGCTTGCTCAAACCGTCGATCAAGGAAATTAAGTACCCACCATGGAGATACACGACAAAGTCCTGAATGAATTGCGACGGATTGTCCGGTCCCTGGATTTGCAGTCCAAGCAGTTGCAGAAGTCGGGACTGACCGGATCGCAGCTTCTCATTCTCAAAGCGCTGGAGCAGAAAGATTCGATGACCGGCAACCAAATAAGCTACGCCGTGAATCTCAGCCAAGGTACGATCACTGCAGTCTTAGACCGCCTGGAAGCGAAGGAAATGGTAAGCCGTGAACGTAGCTCAACCGACCGAAGACGACTGGTGATCACGCTCACGGAGACCGGACGCAAGGCTATCCAACAAACGCCCTCGCTGTTTCACGCCAATTTCCTGACTGCCTTCGGCCAGCTCTGCGAATGGGAGCAAACAGCGATACTCTCCAGCGTTCAGCGACTGGCAAAGATGATGGATGACTCCCGCCCCAGCCGGGACAACGCCCGGCCTGGCGAGAACCCCCCCGCTCTATCCGAGTTGCAGCCGTTCGGAGATACCGAAGGCACAGACTGTTGACCCTTTGTTGGAACACTGGAACTCATGGACGACGCACCGTATTGAATTTTGCAGCGCGCGCCACCACTTCGTGTGGCGCAACGACTCCAATCCATTTTTTCAGAAGGAAGTACCACACCATGGCCGAAGCCGATAACCGCATAACTTTGGGCTTCGAAGCAGAAGTCAAACAGCTGCTTCACCTCATGATCCACTCCTTGTACGGCAATAAGGAAATATTCCTGCGCGAGCTGATTTCCAACGCCTCCGACGCCGCCGACAAGCTGCGCTTCAGCGCGCTCGGCAACGATGCCCTGTACGAGGGAGACAGCCGGCTGCGGGTGCGGATCGAGTTCGACAAGGCCGCCCGCACCGTGAGCATCAGCGACAACGGCATCGGCATGACGCGCGAGGAAGTGCAGCACAACATCGGCACCATCGCCCGTTCCGGTACCAAGCATTTCTTCGAAGCGCTGACCGGCGACGAAGCCAAGGACAGTCAGTTGATCGGCCAGTTCGGCGTTGGCTTCTACTCCGCCTTCATCGTTGCCGACAAGGTGGTGTTGGAAACCCGCAAGGCCGGCGCTCCGGCCGAGGAAGGCGTACGCTGGGAGTCCGCCGGCGAAGGCAATTACACCCTGGAAACCGAAACGCGGACCGAGCATGGCACCCGTGTGACCCTGCATCTGCGTGAAGGCGAGGACGAGTTCCTGGATGGCTGGAAGCTGCGTTCGATCATCCGCAAATTCTCCGACCACGTTTCCCTGCCCATCGAAATGCTGCAGGAGGCGGGCGAGCCCCAGGAAGGCGAGGAAGCGCCGGCCGAAGTCTGGGAGACAGTCAACAGCGCCTCCGCGCTCTGGGCCAAGAACCGCGACGAGATCACCGACGAGGCCTATAACGAGTTCTACAAGCACGTCTCGCACGACTTCCAGGAGCCGCTGGCGCGCGTCCACAGCCGGGTCGAGGGCACCAACGAGTACACCCTGCTGCTCTACGTCCCCAAGCACGCGCCGTTCGACCTTTGGGACCGCGATTCCAAGCGCGGGGTCAAACTGTACGTGCGCAAGGTCTTCATCATGGAGGACTCGGACAAACTGATGCCGCGCTACCTGCGCTTCGTCCGCGGCGTGATCGATTCCGACACCCTGCCGCTCAACGTCTCCCGCGAGATTCTCCAGGAAAACAAGCAGCTGGAGAAAATCCGCGGCGGCGCGGTGAAGAAAGTGTTAGGGCTACTGGAAGATCTGGCGAACAACGAGCCGGAAAAATATAAGGAGTTCTGGGGTGATTTCGGGCAGGTGCTCAAGGAGGGCCTGATCGAGGACTTCTCCAATAAGGACCGCCTCGCCAAGTTGCTGCGCTTCAGCTCCACCCACGCTGACAGCGAGGACCAGACGGTTTCCCTGGACGATTACATCGGCCGGATGCAGGAAGGCCAGGACAAGATCTATTTCGTCTCGGCCGAGAGCTTCGGCGCGGCGAAGAACAGCCCGCACCTGGAAATCTTCCGCAAGAAGGGCATCGAGGTGCTGCTGCTGAGCGACCGCATCGACGAATGGCTGGTCGGTTACCTGACCGAATACGAGGGCAAATCGCTGCAATCGGTAGCGCGGGGCGACCTGGACCTGGGCAAGCTGGAAGGCGAGGAAGAAAAAGCCGAAGCGGAAGCCGAGAAGGAAGAATTCGCTCCGCTGGCCGAACGGCTGAAGAAGGCGCTGGAGGCTAAGGTGAGCGACGTCCGCCTGACCCACCGCCTGACCGATTCACCGGCTTGCCTGATCTCGGAATCCTACGGCATCAGCCGGACCATGGAACGGATCATGAAGACCGCGGGCCAGGACGTCCCCGGCAGCAAGCCGATCCTGGAGATCAATCCGCACCATGGCCTGATCGCACGCCTGAAGACCGAAAGCGAGGACGCCCGCTTCCAGGATCTGGCCTCCGTACTGGTCGACCAGGCGATACTTGCCGAGGGCGGACAGCTCGACGACCCCTCGGCATTCGTGCATAAGCTGAACGGCTTGCTGCAAAGCCTGCTGTAAAACCCAAACCCCGCCCTACGGTGAACTCCGTAGAGGCGGGGGCATTCCTCTCACCGCTGAGCGATGGGCACGTAGGGACGTAGCCTTTCCCCGGTATAGATCTGTCGCGGGCGGGCGATCCGCATGCCCGGGTCTTCCAGCATCTCCTTCCAATGCGCGATCCAGCCGGGCAGCCGGCCTAGCGCGAACATCACCGTGAACATATTGGTGGGAATCTTCAACGCCCGGTAGATGATGCCTGAATAAAAGTCGACGTTCGGATAGAGCTTGCGCTCGATGAAATAGGGGTCGGTCAGCGCAACTTCCTCCAGCCCCTTGGCGATTTCCAGGATCGGATCGTCGATGCCCAAATAATTGAGCACTTCGTCGCAATATTTCTTGAGGATTTGGGCGCGGGGGTCGTAGCTCTTATAGACCCGGTGGCCGAAACCCATCAGCCGGTAGGGGTCGTTCTTGTCCTTGGCCCGCTCGATGAACTTCTTGTAGCAGCCGCCGGCCCGGTGGATTTCCTCCAGCATTTCGATGACGGCCTGGTTGGCGCCGCCATGCAGCGGTCCCCACAGCGCGCAGATGCCGGCCGAAATCGCCGCAAATAGATTGGCCTTGGACGAACCGACCATGCGTACCGTCGAAGTGGAACAGTTCTGCTCGTGGTCGGCGTGGAGGATGAACAACACGTCCAGCACCTTGCGGATCAGCTCGTCCGGCACATAGCCGCGCATCGGCCGGGTAAACATCATGTGCAGGAAGTTGGAGATGTAGTCCAGCTCCGGCCGGGTGTAGACGAAGGCCTCCCCCACCGAGCGCTTGTAGGCGAAGGCCGCCAGCACCCGCACCTTGGACAGCAGCCTGGAAATGGTTTCGTCACGCTCGTCGATAGTCTGGTCAGGTTTCAGCAACTCGGGGTGATAGACCGAAAGAGAGCAGACCATGGAAGAAAGGATCGCCATCGGATGCGCATGACCTGGGTACGAAGTGAAAAAGCTCTTCATATCCTCGTGGATCAGGGAGTGATGGTGAATCTTCTCCTTGAATCGTGCGTACTGCTCCGCATTGGGGAGCTGTCCGTAGATCAGCAGATAGCTCACTTCGACAAAGGTCGATTTCTCGCACAGTTCGGCGATGTCGATGCCGCGATAGCGCAGGATGCCTTTTTCGCCGTCGATGAAGGTAATGGCCGACAGACAGGAGCCGGTGTTGCCGTAACCGGGATCGAGCGTGATGTAGCCGGTTTGGGCCCGCAGCTTGGTAATATCGATCGCTTTTTCACCCTCGGTGCCCTCGATCACCGGGACTTCCGCGACGCCTTCGTTCAGTTCAAGTTTGGCAAGATTCGACATAAAACATCCATTGAATGGCAATAGCAAAGCTTCTTGGAGCCGTGTACCGCGGCGAACGGCTCAGGGTGTCATGCAAGGCCGGCGCCACCCGTGCGGACCGCCCGAACGGCAAGCCGTCCGGAGGGTATACCTGACTTCCAGGCCGATGCGCGAACCCTTTTGGGGCGAATCTTAACATCCCTAGCGCATCCCCCTGTCCGATTGGGTGCGTCGGGCGGGCCTCCGGAGCTACACCTCTTCGCCGTCTCAAGCCAAAATATCCCCTCGCTTCACGCATCGAGAACAGATCATGCCGACCGAACACCGCAACACACCGCTTCGAACGCTGCTGGCCGCAGCGATGCTCTGGCTGGCCTCTACGCCTGCCTCCCTGGCAGATACGGCGGGGGAACCCCCGTCGGCGGAGCATATCGGACGCCAAATTAAGGAGACCGCCCAGTCCATAGGCGACTATTCCTCTCAGAAGGGGAGCGAAGCCGCCGATTCGGTGAAATCAGGATTCACCGAGTTGAAATCCAAGACCAGCGAACAATGGGAACAGGTCGACCGGACCGCGCGAGATAAATCGAAAGAAGCGCTGGATGAAGCTTCCACCCAAGCAGAGCGCCTGAAGAAAGGCTCGACGGACGCCTGGGGCCATGTCAAAAAAGGCTTTTCCGACGCATTTTCCTCGTTCCGGCAGGCCTGGGATAAGGACGAAGAGCAGAAATGAAAGCGTGCATGGCCCACCGTCTTATGTTCCTATAAGGCCATTGGTCAGAAGCATTCAACCCATCGCCGCATGCTTTCGATCCGTCCCCCTTCGACACGGACCCCGAGCGAGCCGCCGATGAATATGCACACCTTGAGTCAACTCGTCTGCGACTGGAACTACCAGGATACCTGGATCCGGGAAATGCGCAGCCTGCTCGCTCGGGGCGTCTCCGGAAAGTTAGCACCTTTTTCGCTGCTATCGTTCCCTGAGATGAGCGCCGCCGAGCAGCGGCACTGTTCCGAGCTTTGGCTGCGGGACCGGATTGCCGGCGCGGCCGAGCAGCGACAAGCGAAAACCTTCGAATTTCCGCCTTCGGGCAGAAAAAAACTCCGTATCGGTTATCTTTCCTCGGACTTTCACGAGCACGCCACGGCTTTCCTGCTGGTGGAAATGCTGGAGTTGCACGACCGGGCTCAATTCGAAATCTTCGCCTATTCCTACGGACCCGACGACGGCAAAGGCATGCGGCAGCGGCTCGAACACGCCTTCGACCGCTTCACCGACATCGAAGCCCTGTCGAACGAGGACGCGGCAGGCCTGATCCACGGCGACGGCGTCGATATCCTGGTGGACCTGAAGGGCTATACCCGCTCCAGCCGCACCATGATCCTGAGCTTCCGCCCCGCCCCCATCCAGATCAACTATCTCGGCTACCCCGGTACGCTAGGCGGCAATTTGGCCGATTACATCGTGACCGATCCGGTAACGACTCCGCAGGAAAGCGCGGAGCACTACAGCGAAGCCTTCGCCTATCTGCCCGACAGCTATCAACCCCATGGCTGCCGGGGCGCGGTCGGAAACAAGCCCAGCCGCGGGGACGCCGGGCTGGAGGATCCAGGCTTCGTGTTCTGCTGCTTCAACCAGGCCTACAAGATCACTCCTGCAGTTTTCGACATCTGGTGCCGCTTGCTGGACGCCGTACCCGGCAGCGTGCTGTGGCTACTGAAAAACCCTCTGGCGGAAGCCAATCTCGAGCGCGAGGCGCTGCGGCGCGGCATCGACCCTAGCCGCCTGGTATTCGCCGAGGAAATGCCGCAGGCCGAGCACTTGGGGCGACTGCAACTGGCCGATCTGATGCTCGACACCTGGCCGTACAACGCCCATACCTCGGCCAGCGATGCCTTGTGGGCGGGCGTCCCCATCCTCACTTGCATGGGCGATACTTTCCCCTCGCGAGTCGCTGGCAGCTTACTCACCGCCGTCGGCCTCCCAGAATTGATCGCCACCGACCCTGCGGATTATTACAATTTGGGCTTCGAACTAGCGACCCAGCCCGAACGCCTGAACCGAGTTAAGACTAAACTGGCAGCGAACCGGCTCACCGCCCCGCTGTTCGATACCCCTCGCTATACGCGGAACCTCGAAGCCCTTTACCAGGCCATGTGGCAAAGGCATACCGACGGCCAGGCACCTGACATAATCCGATTGAATTAGCCCCTGCACAATCTTTCATTCACCCCGAACCGAGGTTCAAGAGATGATGGTTTGCCGTTCCAAAACGCGACTGCGGCGCCTGATCTGCATCCCCTTGCCTCTTCTCCTCCCGATCGGGTTGTCCGGCCCGGTTGCGGCTGCGCCGAAGCTCAGCACCCCGGTACAACATTTGGTCGTTCTGTTACCCGAGAACCGCTCTTTCGACCATTATTTCGGGACCTACCCCTACGCGGCCAATCCGCCGGGCGAACCGCGATTCCAGGCGAAACCCGATACGCCCGGCATCAACGGCCTGACTGCCGGCTTGATGGCCGCCAACCGCAATGCCGCACAACCGTTCAGACTGGACCATGCCCAAGCCGTCACTTGCGATCCGGCTCATGAGATGAGCATCCAGCAACTCGCCGCGAATCACGGGTTGATGGACAAATTCGTTGAGAACACAGGCACCGGCAAATGCGCAGCCAAGCCGGAAATTCCGATGGGACATTTCGACGGCAACACCGTCACGGCGCTGTGGAACTACGCCCAGCATTTTGCGATGAGCGACAACTTCCATTCCACGCTATTTGCCGGCTCGACGCCGGGTCACATCAACCTGGTCTCCGGGCAAACCCACGGCACCCGGCCGGAAGAGGTACTAAAGCCGGGCGGCGGCGACGAAGGCGGCGGAAAAATCCTGGTCACGCAGGGTTCCCTGGTCGCCAACGCCGAACCGATGTTCGACGATTGCGCCAAGCATGCAGGCCAAGTCGAGATGCTGGGTCCCAATATCGGCGATTTGCTCAACCGAAAGGGCATCACCTGGGGCTATTTCCAGGGCGGTTTTACGCCGACTTCGCGCATCGGCGACCAGGCGGTCTGCGGGGCCACCCACAAAACCAGCGACGGCAAGGAAACTCTAGACTACACGCCCCATCACGAGCCGTTCCAATACTACCGCTCGACGTCCAATCCGCATCATCTGCCGCCCCAGTCCGTCGCCTCGATCGGTCTCACCGACCAAGCCAACCACCAGTACGACATCGATCACTTCTGGGCCGCTGCCGAAGCCGACCACCAGCCGGCAGTGTCGTTTATCAAGCCACCCGCCTACCAGAACGAACACGCCGGGATCGGTAAATCCAGCCCGCTCGAGTTTCAGCGCTTCCTGGTGAACACCTTGAACCGGCTGCAACGCCTGCCGTCTTGGAACTCTACGGTAGTACTCATCGCCTACGATGATTCCGGCGGCTGGTACGACCACGTCTTCGGCCCCGTCGTCGGCTTTTCCGCGCTAGCGAACGTCGACTCCTTGACCGGCCCCGGCCAGTGCGGCGACCCTGTGGCTAGCGAAGCTCAAGGGCGCTGCGGCTATGGCATGCGCCTGCCGCTGTTAGCGATCTCGCCCTTCGCCCGGCGCAACTACGTCGGCCATGGCCTGCTGGACCAAGCGTCCGTGACCCGGTTCATCGAAGACAATTGGGGACTGGGACGCATCGGCGGCGGCTCTTTCGACGAAACCGCCGGAGACCTGCGCGAACTGCTGGACCTGAGGCCGGGACACCAGCGCGCCCCTAAGCTCTTCCTGAACCCGGACGACGGCACAGTGCGCTGAGTCCGGTCAATACCGGCTCAGCGGCTGAGCAAACCGGATGAGCCAGACGTGTTGCACCGTCGCCTTGTCCGGCAGCTTGACCACGGCGACTGCTGCCGCATGTTTCGGACATTTGCCGCCGGAGAAGCTGCCCTGCCCGCTCAACCGGCAACGGCTGACCTCTTCGGACAAACGCTGGCCCTGGGCATCGAGCAGCGCGGTGCTCATGCCGAAGTCGTTGTCGTTGGTCAGGACCAGCGTGCGTTCGTCGACCAAGGCGACGCCTTCGGCCTTTTCCGCCGGCCAGCCCGCCCGGTCGAGGTCGAGCAATAGGGTTTTGCGCAAGGGCTGCACCGCTTTCCAGTCGGCCTGATTTACAGGACGGCCGAGCATGCTCGAGCGCTCCAGGTCGGCGCTCTGGAATGGATGGATATCGGTGGCTCCCGCGGCATCGACGAGAAACAGTCGGTGCGCCTCGTCGCCGTCCGCGTCCTTGCCCTGCTCGATCACGACGAAGCGGCCTTCCCCCAACGCCGCCATGTCGCCGAGCTTGGCATGTCCGGTCTCGCCCTTCTTGTAATCGGCCGGGTCGAGCGGATAAGCGAACTCCCTCAAGGTATGCGCGGCCGGATCGACTTCCACCCAACGGACGAACAAGGCGCCGTCGCGGACCGCGACGGACTTGCCGCCGATCTCAACCGAACCGTCGTCGATCGGACTTTGCAATGCGCCGTACAGCTTACGACCGCTGCCGTCGTAGCTCAGCAGCTCCATACCGCGGTTTACCCGGCGTTTGGCGAAGACCTCGGGCAAGCCGGTGCCTGGCGCCAGGGTTTCCTTGATCGCGCCGGTGGCGGGATCGACCTTCATCACGAAAGGACCGTATTCGTCCGACACCCACAGGCCGGCTCCGTCCCAAGCGATGCCTTCGGAATCGACGCCGCCGCTGTCGTAATTCAGCGCCGTCAGATCCTCGGCCAGAGGCACTTCGCCCGTCGCACCCAGAGAACCTTCAGGGTGCGGCAAACCGGTGAGCCTGCCCCGCCCAGGAGAGACGATGTCTGTCACCGATACCAGCTCGGCGCCGCGCGGGGACAAACGCATCAAGCCGAAAGCAGGCGCGAAATCGGGCACCGGAAACAGTTTGCTTTCCCGTCCGCCCACTTCGGGGCCGTCGCCGTTGGGACCGCGGTCGCCGACGACCCAGAACTCCAGCGTGTCGCCGCGCTTAGCCTTGAAAGCGACGCCGCTACCCATCCCGCGGGGAAACCCCTGGGGAAACTCGGCGCGCGTGGCAGCCAACTTGCCGGCATAGCCGACGTACTGGCCAGGTTTGATTTGCAGTTCCGCGCGAGTGATTTCGAGTGGCTTGCCCAGGGCATCGCTCTCAACCCCGCCAACGCCTGCAGCGCAGGACTGCAGCGCACACGCAGCCATCGCCATCACCGGCCGCAGCCGCCATACCCAAGCCTGCATGGATGAATTCATCGTTTTCCTCGTCCGAATTGCTGTGGCAGGAATTTTACGGAGGCGGTATGACATGCAGTACCATCCTCGATCAACAGAATCCCTTTAAACCTGAGGCATCCCATGAGCAAGATGCGCTCGCCTAAAATCGATCCATCCGAAATCACCCCGAAAGAGATCTACCAGGCCCGCCGTCTGTTCATGCGTATGGCAGCCGGTGTCACGCTTGCCGCCCTGGCGCCTTCGGTGCCGCGGGCGGGGGAAGCGCTGCCCGGAGTCCGGAAAAGCCGCTACGTGTTGCCGGACGCCTTGACCCCTTACGCAGACGCCACCCGCTACAACAATTTCTACGAATTCGGGACGGACAAAGAATCGCCAGCCCGTTTGGCGGGGAGACTCAAGACCCGGCCCTGGACGATCGCGGTCGAAGGCGAGGTCCACAAGCCCAAGGTATTCGACATCGACGAACTCCTGAAGCTGGCGCCGCTGGAAGAACGCATCTACCGGATGCGCTGCGTCGAAGCTTGGTCCATGGTGGTGCCCTGGGCGGGATTTTCCCTGGCCGAACTGCTCAAGCGCGTGGAGCCTACCGGCAACGCCAAATTCGTCGAGTTCACCACCCTGCACGACCCGGAGCAGATGCCCGGCCAGAACTCGTCGCTGCTGGAATGGCCGTACCGGGAAGGCTTGCGCCTGGACGAAGCCATGCACCCTCTCACCCTCCTGGCCTTCGGCCTGTACGGCGAGGTGCTGCCGAATCAGAACGGCGCTCCGTTACGGCTGGTGGTGCCGTGGAAATACGGATTCAAGAGCGCCAAATCCATCGTCCGCATCCGCCTGCTCGAACACCAGCCGGTTTCCACCTGGATGCGAGCCGGCCCCAACGAATACGGCTTCTACGCCAACGTCAACCCGCTGGTGGACCATCCGCGCTGGAGCCAGGCCAAGGAACGCCGGCTGGGCGAGTTCTTCAAACAGCCCACGCTAATGTTCAACGGCTATGCCGAAGACGTTGCCCAGCTCTATGCCGGCATGGACCTGCAAAAGCTCTTCTAGCGCCATACCGGCTCAGCGCACCAGCGCCCAGGGAAACACCACTGTATAAGTCACGCCGTACAAGGTTCCGTAGGCCGTCCGCCGCACGATGCGGCCGAGCGCCGGCACGATGCCGCCGCACCTGGCTAGCGGCGCGACGGCCACGGCGGCCACCGGTTTTTCCGCCTCAGGCGCCGTTCCGGCCCGAACTGTTTCCGAAGCCGCTTCCGTTGCTTCGGCTGGCTTCCGCCGCGCCTTGCGCACGGCAGCGGAGAGTTTTACCTTGCTGTTGCTCGCCACGATTCGTCCTTACCTGCTCATCGATAAAATTCAAATTGCTGCGGCATCGCAAATCCATCGGTACAAGCGATCGATCTCTTCCGCCCCTTTCCCCCGCGGCTCGAACTCCTGGATCGACTTTCCACAGGTCAGAGAATGCACGTAGGCCGCCCGCTGCACGATGCGCACGGGAACCAGGGGTATTTCGTAGCCGGCGACCGCTTCCGCCGCCTCGTCCGCCAGCGAGCCGCGCGAGGGGATCGAATTCAGCAGCACCGCCGCTGGCGTTCCGGCGAGCCGGGCGAGGTCGATGGTGCTGCCGATGGCGTGCAGGTCTAGCACGGCCGGCCGGCAAGGAATCAGGATCAGATCGGCGGCACGCGCTGCGGCCAGAGCCGCAGTCTCCGAATGCGGCGCGGTGTCGATCACCACAAAGCCTGCACCGTCGGCGCGGGCCTTGTCCAGACAGGGCTGCAGCCGGTTGGGCTGGACCGAGGCCACCTGCGGCGTCGGCAGTTCCCGGTTATCGCCCCAGACGCTGGCGCTCGCCTGCGGATCGAGATCGATGAGGGTGACGCCGCCGTTCCCGGCGCGGTCCGCCGCCACGGCGAGATTGATGGCCAGCGTCGTCTTGCCGGCACCGCCTTTCTGCGAGATCACTGCGATGGTTTTCATGGACCAAAGCTACTGGACAAGCCATGCTGCGGTCAACCTGCGAGGGACCTCGCTGCCCCGAAAGCGCAAACCCGGCTAAACTGCAGCCTCATCGTCCACCCAGGGCAACCGGGAAACCGCCATGATCCGCCTGACCCGCAAAGTATTCGTCGATCTGTCGATCTGGATGACCGGCTTCGGCCTGCTGATCGGCCTGATTTTTCCCTTTTTCGCCGTGGCTCTGGGGATACCGTCCCAGTTCGTCCTGACGCCAGGGTTCTTCGCCGCCTGCATCGCCGCGGGCTTCGCCGTAGGCGCCATGAATATCGCTTTGGCACGATCGGTAGTCGGCGAAAGGCTCCGCCTCCTGGCGGCCCGCATGGGCTTAGTCGCCGGCCGGCTGCAAGACATGGCGCACGGCGAAGCCACCGAAAAATGCAGTCCCGAGCATTGCGCCATCGAGGTCGATTCCGACGACGAGATCGGCGGCAGCGCGCAGGCCTTCAACCGGCTGATCCATGCGCTGGCGCTGTCGATCGAAACCGAAACGGCGGTACGCACCTTCACCGAAATGCTGGTCAGCGAACTCGACGTGCACCGCTTGACCGAACGCGCGCTGGAGCAGCTACTGCAGCACACCGGTGCCGACGGCGGCGCGATCCTGATCGAGGTCGACGGAGAAATCCGGGTCGCGGCCTCCCAAGGCATCGGCGACGCCGCAGCGCTGACGAGCAACGACCGCCTCCGCAGCGCCCTGCGCAGCGAACGGCGGCACCGGGTCAAGCTGCCCGAGGATTTGGTCGTGGACGGCATGCTGGCAAAGTTCCGGCCGCGCGAGGTCATCATCGATCCGGTCCTGCACAAGGAGGTCGTGCTCGGAGCCGTAGTGCTGGCCAGCGGCACGGGCTTCAGCGGCGAAGACCGCAACCGCCTGGACGTGTTCGAGAAAGGCCTGGCGCTGGCGCTGCACAACGCGCTCCTGTACGACCGTTTGCAGACGCTGGCCGCGCTCGACCCG
>JAQTYA010000201.1 GCA_028688525.1 Methylococcus sp.
CTTCGCGCGGATATCAATGCCTGGGGCCGGATCGCCGCTTCTCACGACTACCCTTACGGCAGCGGTCCGCTAGGCGATTCCGTAACCGTGAAGGCTAAGATTCGTGTGGATGGAGCCAGCCCTGCCAATGGCGGCGTGGAAGTTTGCTCGATCGCGTATCTCGAGGCGGACAGCAATCCTCGATCGGCGTGCCAGGAATTCCCGGTATCCCAAAACATCGCAGACGTTTTCCTGACGCTGGATACCGGCCGACAGCAGCTCGATCGCGTCTTCTTCCAATTGAAGCGGGCGGACAGCGGTACTGCGACAGTCACGGTCGACGCTACTCATTTGTACGTTGTTCAACAGGTGGTCGCCGGAGGTACCCCGACTCCCAGCCCGACGGCGACACCAGGCCCGACCTCCTCGCCCGGTCCGACGGCGACACCGGGCCCCACTTCCTCACCCACTCCGACTGCGACACCCGATCCGGTGGGCGATCTCGAGACCGTGGGCTTTGCCCTGCGCCCCACCCACTACCGCTCGATGACCGCAGAGATGGATCTGCGCAACGACGTGTCCTCGGCTGGCGCAGCCGTCAACACGGCGCCGAAGGACGTACTCGTACGGCTCACGCCGTCTGTCGACGCCGTCGGCCAGACGCAGCGGGTGTCCTTCGGCTTCCCGCTTCCGCCCAGCACGCTTGTCAATACGGATAACATCCGGGTGACGAACTCGGCCGGCCAGGAAATCCCAGCATTCATCCGGAGCCTGGGCGCCTGGGAGCACATGCCGGATCAGCGTCTGCTCTGCGGCGGGCTCATGGCTTCCGGCAACCCCGGCATCAGGAGCGTGCTGATCCAATTCGACATGGCCTTTGCAGACGCAAGTCCCGTGACAATGACGGTTGGAGTGAATCGTGCCCGCTCTATGAACCTGGCGACTGAAGTGCCTGTCCGCGAGAGCTATCGCGTCGTCAACGACGGGACCTATGCACCTAGCGTGAATACTAGCGGCCTCACGATCCGCGAACCGAACGTCCTTTCGGCGGTGGACCACCGCTATTTGGCCTGTACCAACGTGTTCCCGATGGTGAACACCACTGGGAGCCGGCCGTACCTGGCGAGTTCCGACCAGGCGACCGACGATTTCTTTTACTCCCAGATCAACCAGCATTGGAAGAAACAAAGCTGGGCGGTCACGTCAGCGGAAGACATCGTCAACTTTTATACCGATTCGGAACCTTGGCTCTACGACCGCGCCGGTGGCTTCTACAACAGCTACTTCCGTTCCGGTAACGCCGACATGCTCCGGGAAGCGCATCGCGCCGCGGATCACTACGCGCAGAACATCTACGGACCTGAGGACTGCGCGAGTACGTACTATCCCTATTGCGTCGGATCGTTCAAGCTGAAGAACACCGATCCTCTCTATCCTTATCCGGACGTCAAGTATTCGTACAGCGAGAGCCTGCTGTCGAACTACCTGCTCACAGGCGATGCCACGGTCTTGAAAAAGATTGGGTATATCTCGTGGTTCATGGAGTTCCACGTCGGGCTTACAGGTACGGTCGACACCGAGCGAGGTCTCGGCTTCGCGCTCCTGGCACATGCCGTCGACGCGGAACTGACGGGCAGCATCCATCAACGCAGTGTGGTGGATGAAGGCGTCAACGCGATGCGCGCCCGCCAAACGTCGCCGCTTGACGGCAACGCGCCGAATGGATGCTTCAACTATCCGCCGGAAGGACAGACGCACACGTTCTCGCCCTGGATGTCGAGCCTACTGGCGCATGGTTTCCTCAGAAGCTATCAGGCGACCAGTCATGCATCCGTTCCACCTGCGCTGGTCGATCTCGGCCAATGCGAGATCACTCGCGGCATGGCGGCGCTGCAACCGGGAGAGTCCGGGCCGATGTCGGTCGGCAGGTATTATCCATACTACATCGCCTACAGCTTCGGCACGCCGGGCGACGCCGACGGTTTCAATCCGTGGAACGGATTCGAGCACGCCATCGATGTCGCGATTCCTGTGTCGCTTGGCGCGTACTTCTCGACGGATGCCTCTCAGAAGGCCACATTGTCGAATCTGGCAAAAGAGCTCCTGCTTACGCATGATGAATCGATTGCGTATTGGACGCGGGATGGAGCCGACACCCAGGCCGCGGGTCGATCGAAGTATCGCGTCAGTCCGCCGCGAAAGTGGCTGTGGCAGTACAAGAACGCCGCGGTCATCGGCAGCGCGCTCGACGGACCCTCTACCTGGTAGCGCTCGTCGCCGGTGAATAAGCCGGGGAAGAGATCGTTAGAATAATCGGCGGGATTGGGCCGTCCTATATCCGGACATCTAATCCTGCCGCGTTTTAGACGGGATTTGCAGCAAGTCGCTGAAGGTTTAATTGAACAAGTAATCGCCCCGCATGGCTCCAATGAGTGTAATAGAAAGTTAAGCTATGATTTCAGAGATACTCTCCTATTCCAGTACGGATCATCCTGAAAAGGAACGGTTCGATATCTGGCGTGAGGTGTTCGGTAGAAAAATGGGCGGATTCGATATGGAGCACGCCGATTCGCGCCCTTTTTTCAATCAAACACAGTTTTTCTCCTTCGGGCTTGTAGGCATGTCTCGTCATGCCACTACTGCAATACGTTTTCGCCGAACTCGAGAAATCATTGCCGGCGAAGACCAGGATTGCTTCGGATTGGTTATATGCGTAGCCGGAACCTGGGAGGTGATGCAAGGACAGCGCCGTATGATACTGGATGGCAGCACTGCGGGACTCATTGATTCGACAAAAGTTCTGGATGGAGGGCTAGGGCCAGACACGGCAGAAGGTCATCAGAGTTTATTGGGCTTGCATTTCCCTAGAGAGGAATTGGCCAAGCGCGTGCCGAAAGTCGAACGCCTGGTAATGTCCCCTTTCCACAGTCAAGAAGGGCTCAACCTGTTGCGGGATTATCTCGGCATGCTGGAGCGGGAGTTTATAACTCAGTATCCAAGTCTGGATGAGCTGGTTGGCGAGCAAATTCTCGACATCGTAGCTGTGCTTTGTAATGGCCAAATGGCCAGGGAACCCGCCGCCGGAGGTGTCCGGGCCGCCCGAAGGGCTGCTGTCATCCGTTATCTGGAGAACCATTTTATGGAGCCCGGCCTGACAGCAACACAGATAGCGGCCGATCTGAAAATCTCGCGGAGATATTTATATGATTTGCTGGATATGACAGGAGAAAGCGTTACTAAAATACTAAATCGCCTAAGGCTAGTTTGGGCGCGCCGGCTGTTACTAAGCTTCTCGAAAGTAGAGTCACCTAATGATGTATTGGCATTCAGGCTGGCGAAAGAATGACTTCACCAGCTCGGGTAGTTTCTGAATGCGGCGCAACGCGCCGAGGGCTAATCGCTTCA
>JAQTYA010000088.1 GCA_028688525.1 Methylococcus sp.
CCGCCTTCCCTCAACATGCTGACGGTCAATGCCCTGGTCGCGGCCGACAGCGTGCTGATCCCGATGCAATGCGAGTATTACGCACTGGAAGGCTTGTCCGATCTTATGGATACCCTGGGTAAAATCCGCGCGACGGTGAATCCCCGTTTGTCCGTGGAAGGCCTGCTGCGCACCATGTACGACACCCGCAGCCGCCTCGCCAACGAGGTTTCGGAGCAGTTGCTCGAGCATTTTCCGGATCGGGTGTTCCGTACGGTCATCCCCCGCAACGTCCGCCTTGCCGAGGCTCCGAGTCATGGACTGCCGGTCATGCACCATGACAAGAGCTCCAAAGGCGCTCTGGCTTATCTGGCGCTGGCGGGCGAGATCGTCCGGCGTAACGAGCGAGCTACGGCCGCGGCATAGTCAAACAGCGAATCGACGAGCATGAAAAGACCCGCATTGGGCAGAGGCCTGGAAGCCCTACTGGGAGAAACCAAACTGGATCCGAAGCAGGAATCCTTGCGGAAGCTCCCTATCGAACACCTGGAACCGAGCCCGTTTCAGCCGCGCAAGGATTTCGATTCGGCTAAGCTGCGCGAACTCGCCGATTCAATCAGCGCGCAGGGCATCGTCCAGCCTATCCTGGTGCGATCCGTGGAGTCGGGACGCTACCAGATCGTCGCCGGCGAGCGCCGTTGGCGAGCCGCGCAACTCGCCGGTATTCGCGAGGTGCCGGTGGTGTTGCGCGAAGTGCCGGACCAAGCAGCGCTAGCCATTGCGTTGATCGAGAATATACAGCGCGAAGACCTAAATCCGATGGAAGAGGCGGAGGCAATCCAGCGCTTGCTGGAAGAACACCGGATGACTCACCAGCAGGTCGCCGATGCCTTGGGTAAATCTCGCGTTACTATCACCAACCTCAACCGGCTCAACGACTTGCACGCGGACGTCAAGACGCTGTTGCGCGCCGGTGAAATCGATATGGGCCACGCCAGAGCTTTGCTTACGCTGCCTGACGTTCAGCAGGGCGAAATTGCCCGGCGTATTGCCGACAAGCGTCTTAGCGTGCGGGAAACGGAATCTCTGGTGAATAGTTTGTTGAAAACAACCGATGCGGGAACCAAGCAGGTCATTGAAACCGACCCTGATATCGCTAGGCTGGAACGGCGCGTGGCCGAGCAATTAGGCGCAGGCGTGCGGATTCAGCACGGTGGGAAGGGTGCCGGTAAGCTCGTTATCTCCTATGCAAGCCTGGACCAGCTCGAGGGTTTATTGGCCCGATTCGGGGGTTGAAGCGGTTTGATCTTTCAGAAACCCACTGCTATGATGCCGCGGCGTTTATGCGGGGATGCCTGAAATGTTAGGCGGGCGTTTGTACGGGGGGGTACGACGGATCATCCACTGGCAACTCATCGTGATGGTTGTCTGCGGAGCGATTGCCTACATCGCAGGCGGATGGAAAACAGCAATATCGGCATCTGCAGGAGGGCTGATCGCGTTCATACCGAATGCGTTCTTCGCGCTCCGTTTCGGCTTCTTCGACCCGACTCGTAGTGCTCGCGATATTGTGCGGGCCTTTTATGTCGGCGAGTCCGTGAAGCTCGTCTTGACCGGCGTCCTGTTCTTCCTGGTATTCCAATTCCGCGAACTCGAATTTTTGCCGCTTTTCTCCGGATTCATAGTGGCGCTCGGGGTGTATTGGATCGCCCTGCTGCAATGATTTGAACTACTAGAACAAGGCTGACAATGGCGACTGAAGCGCACGATACCGGTGGTGCAACCGGGTATATCGTCCATCACCTGACCCCTCTCTCCGCAGGTGAGGGTTTTTGGACTCTGCATGTGGACACGCTGTTTTTTTCGGTGTTCCTCGGTGCGGTATTCCTATTTTTCTTCCGCAAGGCTGCCGAACAGGCGACTTCCGGTATTCCCGGGCCGTTACAGAACTTTGTCGAGATGATCGTCGAGTTCGTCGACACCCAGGTCAAGGACAGCTTTCATGGCCGTAACGCGCTGATCGCGCCGCTGGCCCTAAGCATTTTCGTCTGGGTATTCCTAATGAATACCATGGATCTCCTGCCGGTAGATCTCCTGCCCGATGTGGGCAAGGCAATCGGGCTCGAGTATCTGCGAGTCGTACCTAGCACCGATCTCAACGCCACTTTCGGCATGTCGATCTCGGTGTTTTTCCTGATCATTTTCTACAGCTTGAAGGTCAAGGGTCCGGTTCATTTCGCGAAGGAATTCCTGTTTCATCCCTTTGACAGCGTGGCATTGATCCCTTTCAATTTACTGCTGAATACGGTTGAGTATCTGGCGAAGCCGGTTTCTCTCGGTTTGCGACTCTTCGGCAATATGTATGCGGGCGAGCTGATCTTCATCCTGATCGCGCTGTTGCCCTGGTGGATTCAGCCGGCACTGAGTTTTCCCTGGGCGGTGTTCCATATCCTGATCATCACGCTGCAAGCGTTCATCTTCATGGTGTTGACCATCGTCTACCTCAGCTTGGCGCACGAAAGTCACTAAGAGGTTGCTTCCGATTCTTTTTTCTAAATCACTTTAACTTACCTTTTGGAGGAAAAATGGAAACTGTATACGGTATGACCGCGATCGCTGTCGGCATCATCCTGGGTTTGGGCGCAATGGGAACCGCTATCGGCTTCGGCCTGCTCGGCGGCAAATTCCTGGAAGGCGCTGCCCGCCAGCCGGAAATGGTCCCCATGCTGCAGGTCAAGATGTTCATCGTTGCAGGTCTGCTCGACGCAGTGACCATGATCGGCGTCGGTCTCGCACTGTTCTTCACCTTCGCGAATCCGTTCGTGAAATAAGCTGACATTCGCCTACGGTTCAAACCCAGCGAAAGCGCTTATTAAGTGAGGACAGCGCCGTGAACATCAATGCCACGCTATTCGGGCAAATGGTCACATTCGCGCTTCTGGTGTGGTTCACCATGAAGTACGTCTGGCCGCCCCTGTTGCAAGCTCTGGAAGAGCGCAAGAAGAAAATCGCCGATGGTTTGGCGGCGGCCGAAAAAGGCAAGCACGAGATGGAGCTTGCCGAGAAGCGCGCGACCAGCGCCTTGAAAGACGCCAAAGACCAGGCCGCGGAAATCGTAAATTTGGCACAAAAGCGCGCCAACGCGCTGGTGGACGAATCCAAGGAAGCGGCTAAAACCGAGGGTGAACGCATCCTCGCAAATGCCCGCTCCGAGATCGACCGCGAGCTAGAGAGCGCTAAGGAAGATCTTCGTAAGCAGGTTTCCGTATTGGCGATCGATGCCGCGGAAAAAATCCTGCAGCGCGAGGTCGACCAGAAGAAGCACAAGGAAATCCTCGCCGGCCTCGGCAAGCAGTTAGGCTAAGACACCGATGAGCGAACTAACTACCCTGGCCCGGCCTTACGCCGTCGCCGTATTCAAGGCGGCCAAAGAAACCGGCAAGACGCAGGAATGGGCCGACACGCTCGAGTTCCTGAAGGCGGTCATGGCCAATCCGCTGATGGAGCAGGCTGCCGCCGATCCGAAAGCGGGAAAGGATAAGTTCGTCGCCAATTTTCTGGACCTTTGCAAAGGCCATGTGGCGGCCGAAGGCGAAAATTTCGTTCGTCTTCTGGCAAGCAACGGCCGCCTGGGACTGGTGGGGACGATCGCCGACATGTTCGCCGAGTTTCGGGCGGAAGAGGAAGGTTACGTCGATGTCGACGTCATCACCGCTTATCCGCTTGAAGCGAACGAAGAAACAAATCTCAATGCGTTGGTGGAAAAGTGGATGTCGCGTAAGGGGCGCCTTCACGTCACCGTGGATGAATCCCTGATTGCCGGTCTGATTCTCCGCGCCGGCGGCCGGGTTGTCGATGCTTCCATACGTGGCCAGCTCCAGCGATTGGCGAAACGACTCTCCAATTAGAATGAGACAGTATCATGCAATTGAACGCGTCTGAAATCAGTGATCTCATCAAGCAGAGGATCGGAAAGTTCGATCTGGGCGTTGAGTCACGTAGTGAAGGAACTATCGTCAGTCTGACCGACGGTATCGTCCGCATTCATGGTCTCCAAGACGTTATGCAGGGCGAAATGGTGGAGTTTCCGGGCGATACCTATGGTATGGCGCTCAACCTGGAACGCGACTCCGTCGGTGCGGTGGTGCTCGGATCTTACGAACACCTCTCCGAAGGCAATACCGTAAAGTGTACCGGCCGCATCCTGGAAGTGCCCGTGGGTGAAGCCCTGCTCGGCCGCGTCGTCGATGCTCTGGGCAACCCGATCGATGGCGCCGGTCCGATCGACGCTAAGCGTTTTTCGCCGATCGAAAAGATCGCTCCGGGCGTAATCTCGCGCCAGTCGGTGAGCCAGCCACTGCAGACGGGCCTCAAGGCGATCGACTCCATGATTCCGGTGGGCCGAGGCCAGCGCGAGCTGATCATTGGCGACCGCCAGACCGGCAAGAGCGCGATTGCGATCGACACGATCATCAATCAGAAAGGCACCGGCGTTAAGTGCATCTACGTGGCTGTGGGCCAGAAGCAGTCCTCGATTGCCAACGTAGTACGTAAGCTGCAGGAGCACGGAGCGATGGAACATACCATCGTCGTCTCCGCCTCGGCTTCAGAGTCCGCTGCGCTGCAGTTCATTGCGCCGTACGCAGGCTGCGCCATGGGAGAATATTTCCGCGACCGTGGCGAAGATGCGCTGATTATCTACGACGATCTGACCAAGCAAGCCTGGGCATATCGCCAGATTTCGCTGTTGCTGCGCCGCCCGCCGGGCCGTGAGGCTTATCCGGGCGACGTGTTCTACCTGCATTCGCGCTTGCTGGAACGTGCTTCGCGGATCAACGAAGAGGAAGTTGAGCGCCTCACCAATGGTGAAGTGAAAGGCAAGACCGGTTCTTTGACCGCGCTGCCGATCATCGAGACGCAGGCCGGCGACGTATCTGCATTCGTTCCGACTAACGTGATCTCGATCACGGACGGCCAGATCTTCCTGGAAACCAGTCTGTTCAACGCAGGCATCCGCCCGGCAGTGAACGCCGGTCTGTCGGTTTCGCGCGTCGGCGGTGCGGCTCAGACCAAGATCGTCAAGAAGCTCGGCGGCGGCATTCGTCTGGATCTCGCGCAGTACCGCGAGCTCGCGGCTTTCGCTCAGTTCGCATCGGATCTGGACGAAGCGACCCGCAAGCAGATCGAGCGCGGCCAGCGGGTCACCGAACTCATGAAGCAGAATCAGTATTCGCCCATGAGTATCGCGCAGATGTCCGTTTCCCTGTTTGCCGCTAACGAAGGCTACCTGGATGACGTGGAGGTCAGCAAGGTGCGCGATTTCGAAGATTCCCTGCAGGAGTTCATGAAGTCGCAACAAGCCGATTTGCTGAAATCGATCGATTCCACCGGCGATTACAACGATGCGATTCAGGCGGCTTTGCACGAGGCGATCAAAAAGTTCAAAGCTACTCACGCCTGGTAAGGTGCAGCCATGGCCGTCGGTAAAGAAATCCGTATAAAGATAGCGAGTGTTCGCAACACCCAGAAGATCACGCGCGCCATGGAAATGGTTGCGGCGAGCAAAATGCGCCGCACCCAGGACCGGCTGCAGGCGACCCGCCCGTATGCGCGCAAGATCGCCCGGATCATCAAGCATCTCGCCCAAGCCAATCCGGAATACCGGAACGCTTTTATGATTGAGCGTCCGGTTAAGCGGGTCGGTGTCGTGCTGGTGTCTTCCGACCGCGGTCTGTGCGGCGGCCTCAACTCGAACCTGTTTCGGCTCATGCTTCGGCAGATGAGGGCATGGGGCGAGGCGGGCGTCGAAGTGCGCATGGCCACGATCGGGCAGAAGGGCTCGTCGTTTTTCGGCAGCGTGGGCGCGAATATCAGCGCACAAGTGGTTCGGCTCGGAGACACCCCGCACCTGGAAGGCATCATCGGCGTGCTGAAAGTCATGCTCGATGCTTTCGGCGACGGCGAAATCGATGAGTTGTATGTGGCTCATAATGAATTCGTCAATACCATGACGCAGAAGCCCAAATTGGAACGCTTGCTTCCGGTTAAGGCCGAAGAAATTTCCGATGAGCTCAAGGGCCACTGGGACTACCTGTATGAGCCGGACGCTAAAGCCGTGTTGGATGCGTTGCTGACGCGTTACGTCGAATCGCTGGTGTATCAAGGTCTGATAGAGAACAACGCTTGTGAACAGGCAGCTCGCATGGTCGCCATGAAGAGTGCGTCCGACAATGCCGGCAAACTCATCAAAGAGTTGCAGTTGATTTACAACAAGGCGCGTCAGGCGGCCATCACGCAGGAAATCGCCGAAATTGTGGGCGGCGCGGCTGCGGTCTAGCGGAATAAATTAATAGAAATCCGAAGAGGGCAGAAATGAGTTCTGGGAAAATCGTACAGATCATCGGTGCGGTCGTCGACGCGGAGTTTCCGCGCGAATCCTTACCCAAGATTTACGACGCGCTGCGTGTGGATGAGGTAGGCCTCGTCCTCGAAGTTCAACAACAGCTCGGCGACGGCGTGGTGCGCTGTATCGCCATGGGTACTACCGACGGCGTGAAGCGCGGCTTGGCCGTGTCCAACACGGGCGCGCCGATTTCGGTGCCAGTAGGTACCGAGACGCTGGGCCGCATCATGAATGTGCTCGGCGACCCGATCGACGAAAAAGGTCCGATCGGGGAGAAGGAACGCTGGGGCATCCATCGCAAGGCGCCTTCCTACCAGGATCAGGCGGCCGCCAACGAGCTGCTCGAAACCGGCATCAAGGTGATTGATTTGATCTGCCCCTTCGCGAAAGGCGGCAAGGTCGGATTGTTCGGCGGCGCCGGCGTGGGCAAGACCGTGAACATGATGGAGCTGATCCGCAACATCGCTACCGAGCACAGCGGCTATTCGGTGTTCGCAGGCGTCGGCGAGCGTACTCGCGAGGGTAACGACTTCTATCATGAAATGAAGGACTCTAACGTCCTCGACAAAGTATCTCTGGTCTATGGCCAGATGAACGAGCCGCCGGGCAACCGTCTGCGCGTGGCACTGACCGGTCTTACCATCGCCGAGAAGTTCCGCGATGAAGGCCGCGATGTGCTGTTGTTCATCGACAATATCTACCGCTACACCTTGGCGGGCACCGAAGTGTCTGCTCTGCTCGGGCGCATGCCTTCGGCCGTGGGTTACCAGCCTAACCTCGCCGAGGAAATGGGTATTCTGCAGGAACGCATTACGTCGACCAAGACAGGATCCATCACGTCCATCCAGGCCGTGTACGTCCCGGCCGACGACTTGACCGATCCCTCCCCGGCCACGACCTTCGCGCATCTCGACGCAACGGTGGTTTTGTCGCGCCAGATCGCTGAGCTGGGCATCTACCCTGCAGTGGATCCGTTGGACTCCACTAGCCGCCAGCTCGATCCGCTGGTGATCGGCCACGACCATTACGACACCACGCGCCGTGTTCAGAGCACCTTGCAGCGTTACAAAGAACTGCGCGACATCATCGCGATTCTGGGCATGGATGAACTTTCGGAAAGCGACAAGCTTATCGTATCCCGGGCTCGTAAGATCCAGCGTTTCCTTTCCCAGCCGTTCTTCGTGGCGGAAGTTTTCACCGGCTCACCCGGAAAGTACGTTTCGCTGAAAGACACCATTGCTGGCTTCAAAGGGATCGTCGAAGGAGAATACGACGATGTTCCGGAGCAGGCGTTCTACATGGTGGGCTCGATCGACGAGGCGCTGGAGAAAGCCAAACGCCTAGCCGCTTGATAGGCGGCTATTAGGAGGTAATGAAGATGGCCATGACTATCCATGTGGATATCGTGAGTGCGGAAGGAGAAATCTTTTCCGGACAAGCCGAGTTGGTCGTTGCGCCTGGCCAGGAAGGCGAGGTGGGCATCGCCGCACGGCACGCGCCGTTCTTGTCCCAGCTGAAGCCCGGAGAGGTTAGGGTAAAGACTGAAGGCCAGGAGCCCTTGACGTTCTACGTATCGGGCGGAATGCTCGAAGTCCAGCCGCACATGGTGACGATACTGTCCGAAACTGCGGTAAGGGCGAAGGACATCGACGAGGCTGCGGCGCTGGAAGCCAAGAAAGCGGCGGAGGATACGCTTGCCGACCGTTCCGGGCGTATCGAATACGCGAAAGCCCAGGCGCAGTTGGCGGAAGCCGTTGCGCAGCTGCGCACGTTGGAGAAATTCCGCAAGGGTCGAGCTTAATCGGTCGATTCGGCGGTCGAAAACCCGGTAAAGGTGAAGCTGTTTCTCGCCTTTACCGGGTTTTTTATTGGGAAAATATTTGCTCAGTTTGCTGTTGTTAGAGGAAGAATTAGTGGACGTTCTCGCTCTCATACTGGCGGCCGGTCAAGGAACCCGCATGCGTTCGGCCTTGCCGAAAGTTTTACACCGAATCGGCGGCGTTTGCTTGCTCGAGCATGTGTACAGGCTCGCCGGCGCAGTCCAGGCCGGAGAAACCGCCATCGTGTACGGTCATGGCGCCGAGCAGACCCTAGGCGAGTTGGGTCATCTGTCGGCCACATGGATCGAGCAAAAAGAGCGTAAAGGCACCGGCCATGCCGTAATGCAGGCAGCGGATCGGATCCGCGACGACGTCAAGGTTCTCATCCTTTACGGCGACGTGCCTTTGTTGAAACAGGAAACCGTCGAGACTTTGCTGCATCATGCCAGCGGTCCCAGTCTCGGCCTGCTGACGGTAGTGCTGGACAACCCGACCGGTTATGGGCGGATCATACGCGACGACACCGGCAAGGTGCTGCGCATCGTCGAAGAAAAGGATGCCAGCGCCGAAGAGCGCGCGGTCCGGGAAGTGAATACGGGAATATTGGCGGTGGAAGGCGGCCCGCTGAAACGCTGGCTCAAGGCCTTGCGCAACGACAACGCTCAAGGCGAATACTATCTCACCGACGTCGTCGGCTTGGCAGTTGCGGAGGGCTATTTCATCGACACCAGCCATCCCGCTCGTGAAGAAGAAGTCCTTGGGGTGAACAATCGCCAGCAACTGGCAGAATTGGAGCGGGCTTATCAAAGCCGCCGGGCGGCTGACCTCATGGAGCGCGGCGTGACATTGCGCGATCCGGCGCGCTTCGACTTGCGGGGCGAGATCGCAGCGCTGGGTCGCGACGTGGAAATCGACGTCAACGTGGTTCTAGAAGGAAACATTAGCCTCGGCGACAACGTGCGTATCGGGCCGCATGTCTGCCTAAAGGATGCGGTGATCGGGAACGACGTGGAAATTTTAGCCCACAGTGTGATCGAAGGCGCGGTCGTCGGTGCGGGTTCTAGGATAGGGCCCTTCGCCCGCTTGCGGCCGGATTCCGTGCTCGCCGAGGCGGTCCATGTCGGCAATTTCGTGGAAATCAAGAAATCTGACATTGCCACCGGCTCGAAGGTGAATCACCTGAGCTATATCGGGGATGCTAGCATCGGCGCCCAGGTCAACGTCGGCGCCGGAACGATCACCTGCAATTACGATGGCGTCAACAAACACCGGACGGTCATCGAGGACGGCGCATTCATTGGCTCCGATACTCAATTGGTCGCGCCGGTTCGGGTTGGACGAAACGCCACCATTGGCGCCGGTTCCACCATCACCAAGGACACGCCCGAGGAACGCCTGACTCTGAGCCGAGCCAAGCAGCTCAGCATCGAGGGTTGGAAACGTCCTGAGAAAACGAGGAAATAGCCATGTGCGGAATAGTCGGCGCGGTGGCGCACCGCAATGTCACACCGGTCCTGCTCGAAGGCTTGAGGCGGTTGGAATACCGCGGCTACGACTCCGCCGGAATCGCCGTGATCGACACCGATGGCGCCTTGGAGCGGGTACGGCGGCCGGGCAAGCTCCGCGAGCTGGAGTCTGCGCTGGAGTCCGCTCTGGCGGAAGGGGAAACCGGCATCGCCCACACCCGCTGGGCCACCCACGGCGCGCCTTCCGAGCGCAACGCCCATCCCCATGTCTGCCGGGACCGGGTCGCCGTGGTACACAACGGCATCATCGAAAATCATGAAGCCTTGCGCCGCGCACTGCAGCAGAAGGGATACGAATTCCTGTCCGAAACCGACACCGAAGTCGTGGTCAATCAGATCCACGCTTTTCTGGAGCAGGGCATGTCCCTGCTGGAGTCGGTCCGCGCCACCGTCGGCGTGCTGGAGGGTGCCTACGCCATCGGCGTGATCAGCGTTTGCGAGCCGGGCCGCCTCATCGCTGCCCGTAAGGGCAGTCCGCTGGTGGTGGGTTTAGGCGAAAGCGAAAATTTCATCGCCTCCGATATCTTTGCCCTGGTCGGGGAAACGCAGCGCTTTATCTTCCTGGAAGAAGGCGATCTTGCCGAACTGACTACAGAGTCGGTGCGGATTTTCGACCAGCATGGGGTGTTGCAGGAGAGGCCGGTTCACGAAACCCGGCTGGCGCCGGATTCGGTCGAACGCGGCGAATACCGCCATTACATGC
Source organism: Methylococcus sp. (assembly GCA_028688525.1). Lineage (GTDB taxonomy): Bacteria > Pseudomonadota > Gammaproteobacteria > Methylococcales > Methylococcaceae > Methylococcus. Next base: position 10,432 of record JAQTYA010000088.1, read on the forward strand.
AGAAGGAAATTCACGAACAGCCGGTTGCGATCGAAAAGACCTTGAGCGGGCGCATCCATCAGGGCAAAGTGTTGCCCGCCGCTTTCGGCAGCCGGGCCGAAGCCGCTTTCGACCATGTGCGCGCCGTGCAGATCGTCGCCTGCGGCACCAGCTACCACGCCGGCAAAGTTGCGCGCTACTGGATCGAGGCGTTGGCCGGTTTGCCCTGCAGCGTGGAGGTCGCCAGCGAATTCCGTTACCGCAAGCAGGTTGTGCAACCGGGCACCTTGTTCGTCACCATCTCCCAATCCGGCGAGACCGCCGACACCCTCGCCGCCTTGAGGGTTGCCAAGCAGCTTGGTTATGCCCACACCCTGGCGATCTGCAACGTGCCGGAAAGCTCGATCGTGCGTGAATCCGAGTCTAGTCTGATGACGCGCGCCGGCCCGGAAATCGGCGTGGCTTCGACCAAAGCCTTTACTACCCAGCTCACCGCCCTGCTGTTGCTGGTGCTGGCGCTGGGCCGGCGTAATGCGCTGTCCGCCGAGCAGGAAGCCAAAATCGTACACGAGTTGGAAACTCTACCCGAGCAAATCAAGCGCGTGCTGCAGCTGGAAGACGAGATCGCCGGCTGGGCCGAGTTGTTCGGCGAAAAACATCACGCACTCTATCTCGGCCGCGGGGTCCAGTATCCGGTGGCTATGGAAGGCGCGCTGAAACTCAAGGAAATCTCCTATATCCATGCCGAGGCCTACCCGGCGGGCGAACTCAAGCACGGCCCGCTGGCGCTGATCGACAGCGAAATGCCGGTCATCGCAGTGGCGCCCAACAACGAACTGTTGGAAAAGCTCAAGTCGAATCTGCAGGAAGTCCAGGCGCGCGGCGGCGAACTCTATGTATTCGCCGATGCGGAGGCGCCGATCGAAAACGTCCCCGGCGTCCGGATACTCCGGGTCGCGGAGACCGACGAGACTGTCGCGCCCATCGTCTACTGCGTCCCGCTGCAATTGCTCGCTTACCATGTCGCCTTGATCAAGGGCACGGACGTCGACCAGCCCCGTAATCTCGCCAAGTCCGTGACGGTGGAATGAGCTGCAATGGGTGGAATCCCGTTCGATCCGCCCTTGGTATACTGGGTAAGGCGTCATCCGCCGCATTAAGAGCTCTTGTGCGCGGATAGGCGAATATGAGCGGCGCCTTTCGAGAAGAAAGGCGCGACCAGGATCATTTCGTTCGATCGAGGAATAAAACTATGCGATTGATGTTGTTGCTTGCCATAGGTATTTTGTCGGGCTGCGCGGTAGGGGAACGAATCAACACGGCCGTGACCGGACACACGGTCCAGTGCGTCGATGGCATCGAGTACGTCCAATTCCCCAGCGGGGCCTCGGTGGCCTACACGCCGGACGGCAAGGTCAAGACCTGCCGCAACTGACGGCCCCCGCCGTACGGGGTGTGGCGACTGTGGGATAATGGCGAACTTGCTTCGTTATCCACTTCGCCACACCGATGACCGCCCAGCGAAAGATTCTCGTCACCAGCGCCCTGCCCTATGCCAACGGCCCGATCCATCTGGGCCATCTGGTCGAATACATCCAGACCGACATCTGGGTCCGCTTCCAGAAGATGCGCGGCCATGATTGCCGCTACGTCTGCGCCGACGACACCCACGGCACGCCGATCATGCTGCGCGCCGAAAAGGAGGGCATCAGCCCGGAAGAGCTGATCTCACGCGTCCACGGCGAGCACTTCCGCGACTTCAGCGGTTTCCACGTCGAGTTCGACAACTACTATTCCACCCATTCGGAAGAAACCCGCGCCTACGCCGCCGAGATCTTCGGCAGGCTCAAGGCCGGTGGACTGATCGAATCGCGGGCGATAGAGCAGTATTTCGATCCGGTCAAGGCAATGTTCCTGCCCGACCGCTTCATCAAGGGCGAATGTCCCCGCTGTCATGCCAAGGACCAGTACGGCGATTCCTGCGAAGTCTGCGGCGCGACCTACTCGCCCACCGATTTGATCAACCCTTACTCTGCGGTATCGGGCGCCGCGCCGGTGCGCAAGGAGTCGGTGCATTATTTCTTCAAACTGGGCGAATGCGCCGAATTCCTGAAAGCCTGGACCCGCTCCGGCACCCTGCAGACCGAGGCTGCCAACAAACTCAACGAGTGGTTTGAAGCAGGCCTTTCCGACTGGGACATTTCCCGCGATGCGCCGTATTTCGGCTTCGAGATTCCCGACGCACCTGGCAAGTATTTCTACGTCTGGCTGGACGCTCCCATCGGCTACATGGGTAGTTTCCAGAATCTGTGCGACCAGAAAGGGCTCGATTTCGCCGAATACTGGAACAAGGATTCTACAACCGAGCTATACCATTTCATCGGCAAGGATATCCTCTATTTCCACGCCCTGTTCTGGCCGGCGATGCTGGAGCATTCCGATTTCCGCACCCCTACCAAGATCTTCGCCCACGGTTTCCTGACGGTGAACGGAGAAAAGATGTCGAAATCACGCGGCACCTTCATCACCGCCCAGAGCTATCTCGACCAGGGCCTCAACCCCGAATGGCTGCGCTATTACTACGCCTGCAAGCTGAACGGCTCGATGGAAGACATCGACCTCAGCCTCGAGGATTTCGTCGCCCGGGTGAACAGCGATCTGGTGGGCAAGTACCTCAATATAGCGAGCCGGACGGCGGGCTTCATCTCTAAACTCTTCGTCGGCAAGCTATCAGAATTAAAGTTTGTAAATGGCTGGGAAGCTTGCCGTAAACTCGCGCTAAAAGAACGATCTGAAAATCCATCAGCGATTCGGCCGCTAACGAAAGAACTTCTCTTAGGGCACCTTAGTGCAGCAGGTCCCGATATCGCGGACCACTTTATCTCCCGCGATTTTTCTAAAGCTATTCGTGAAATCCAGCGGCTCTCCGATTGGGTAAACGAATACGTGAATCTTATGGCGCCTTGGGGAATGGCCAAAGATGAAAGCCTTCGAGATAAAACCCATGAAGTGTGCACCGTCAGTATAAATTGCTTCCGCCTAATCTCAATTTACTTGAGACCGATTATCCCAGGCGTTGTCTCTGAGGTAGAGGAGTTTTTAAAAATTCCAAAACTGGTATGGGCTGATTCGGAGGCATTACTACCGGCCAATCATTTAATTAATCCCTACCAGCACCTGATGACCCGCATCGACCCCAAGCAAATCGATGGCTTGGTGGAAGCCAACCGCCAAAGCCTGCAAGCTTCAGTCGTCGTGCCGGAACCGCACTCCCAGGCGCGCCACGCCGAGCACCAACAGCACGAGGTCCAGCCGATCGCCGAGACGATTTCCATCGACGACTTCGCCAAGGTCGACCTGCGCGTGGCCCGCATCGCCAATGCCGAGCATGTCGAGGGCGCGGACAAGCTTCTGAAGCTGACGCTGGACCTGGGCGGCGAGACCCGCACGGTGTTCGCCGGCATCAAGTCGGCCTATGCGCCGGA
>JAQTYA010000089.1 GCA_028688525.1 Methylococcus sp.
TTGACCCCATGCGCTTCGGTCGAGTTCGTTCAAATCTCCTTCCAGATACTGGATACCGATGGTATCGCCGTCTTCGTCCAGAGCGACCACGCGAAATTGCCGGCCGTTGTCCCGATCCTCGTACCAATCGTCTATTAGCGGTTGTGCGTTTGCCATGCGGATTAGCCTCGTTGTCTTGCCAACTGCGGGTGACGCAGGCGGACCGCCGCTGTCAGTGGTCGCCTACGAATTCGATCAAAGTCCGGCGCAGCGCTTTCCGGTCCGATTCTTCCGCCAGCGGACGATCTTGCCGGTCCGTGACGAAGAAGATGTCTTCGGCGCGGCTGCCGATGGTGGAAATCTTAGCGTTGTGCAGCCGTATGCCAGCCTTCATGAAGGCTTGGCCGACCTTGGACAGCAAGCCGGGGCGGTCGGTGGCGATCAGTTCGAGCACGCTGAAGCGGTGCTGCGGGTCGTCGTGGAAGAATACCTGGGTCGGCACGGTGAAGTGCCGGATCTGGCGGGCGGCCAAGCGGCTGACCGGAGGCGGCGGGGCGCTGCCTCCGCTCAGCACTTGCTTAAGCCGGTCACAGATATGGGTCAGCCGGAATAGTCCCTCCGGTGCAGCCCCGGACTGTTCCAGCACGTTGAAACTGAGCAGTGCGAATCCCTGGCGTGAAGCGATGATCTTAGCGTCCAGCACGGTGAGTCCAAGCTGATCGAGTACCGCGGTGCTCTGGGCGAACAGGAAGTCGCGGTTGCGGTCGTAGATGAAAACTTCGGCACTGCCCCGCAGGCTTTCCGGCCGCAGTAGGACCAGGGGCAGATGCTCCGGCCGGCAGGCGGCGATGGACGTGGTGTGCCAGGCGATTTCCTCGGGCAGGAAGCGTAGGAAATAGTCGTCGCCGATGTTCTCCCAAACCGCTGCGACGGTGTCTTCGGCCAGGCCGAAGCGCTGCAGCAGCGCCTGTGCCTCGTCTTTGGCCGCGGCGATCTGTTCGGCGTAGTCCGGAGGGGTGTCTAGTCCGCGCCGCAAGGTCCAGCTGGTGCTAGTGTAGAGCTCCGCCAGCAGAGCGCCTTTCCACGAATTCCACAAGGATGGGTTGGTGGCGCGGATGTCTGCAACGGTGAGCAGGTAGAGATGGTTCAGCGTATTCTGGTTGCGCACTATCCGGGCGAATTCGTGGATGACTTCCGGGTCGCTCAGATCCTTGCGCTGCGCCGTCATCGACATCACCAGATGGTTCCGCACCAGCCATTTCACCAGATGGGTTTCGCGCGGGCCGATCTGGTGGCGCCGGCAGAATTCTTCTGCGATTTTCTCGCCGACTTCGGAATGGTCGCCGCCCGAGCCCTTGGCGATATCGTGCATCAGCGCGGCGATATAGAGAAGTTCCGGCTTATCGACGAGCTGGAACAGTTCGTAGCACAGCGGATTTTCCTGCCGGAACTCCTCCAGGGCGAAGCGCCGCAAGTTGCGGACCACGAACAGGGTGTGCTCGTCCACCGTGTAGACGTGGAATAAATCGTACTGCATCCGGCCGACAACCTGGCCGAATTCGGGCAGATAAGCGGCGAGCACGCCGTAGCGGTTCATCCGTCGCAACTGGTGAGTGATGCCGCCCGGTTGCCGCAGGATGGCCATGAACAGCCGGCAGGCTTCCGCATCGCTGCGGAAGGCGTCGTCGATCAGATAGATATGCTGGCGGATCAGGCGGATGGTGGCGGCGCGAATTCCTTCCAGCGCGCTGTTTTTCTGCAGGAGCAGAAAGACTTCCAGCAACGCCAGCGGGTGCTCGCGGAAGACCTGGGGATGCACCGCTTCGAGATAGTCGTTGACCACTTGGAAATGGGCGTTGACGGGGGCAGGGGCGGGTTCTTCCTCGCGGTGTAGCACAGCCTCGTTGAACAACTGCAGGAGGAGTTCGTTCAGGCGTTCCACGCCGGTGACGGTACGGAAATAATCCTGCATGAACCGTTCGACCACTTCATTGGCCGTCTCGCCCCCGTAGCCGAACAGCCCGGCGAGCTCGCGTTGGTAGTCGAACAGCAGCCTGTCTTCGCAACGGCCGGTGAGGGTGTGGAGGGCGAAACGGATGCGCCAGAGAAATTCCTGAGATTCCTTCAGTTCCAGATACTCGGCATCGGTTAGCCAACCGTGTACGACAAGCTCATGCAGGCCCCGAGCGTTGCTATGGCGGCGGATAATCCAGCCGATGAGCTGGATGTCGCGCAGGCCGCCCGGGCCCTCCTTGACGTTAGGTTCGAGGTTGTAGGCGGTATTGTGGAATTTTGCATAGCGGACCCGTTGCTCGGCCAGTTTGGCTTCGAAGAAAACGGCCGTGGGCCACATGCGGTCCGGCGCAAGCTGCTGTTCCACAGCCCGCCATAGTGCCTCGGAGCCCGCCAGCACGCGAGCTTCCAGCAGATTGGTGATGACGGTCTGGTCGGCGCGGGCCTCGTCGGCACATTCGATGGCGGTACGGACACTGTGCCCCGGCTTCAGGCCGATATCCCAGAGAAAATGCAGGAATTCGGATAGTTCCTGCTGGTACGGCAGATCCGCTGTCGCGGTTCCGGATTCGTCGAGCAGGATGAGCAAGTCGATGTCGGAATGCGGTAGTAGTTCGCCGCGTCCATAGCCGCCGACGGCGACCAGAGCGATGTTGGGAGCGTGCCGGCCGAGGTCCAGGTGCCACGCCTCGGTAAGCAAGCGGTCGATGAAGCCTGTGCGCTCGTGAATCAGCTCGGCGACGGGCGCGCCGGCTCGAAAACGCTCCGTCAGCTCCGCGGTATTGCGCTGGATCTCGGCCTTGTAAGTTGCGATCCGGTCGGGAGCGCGTGCGCTATCCGGGCTAGGTTCGCCCAAAGTCTTCCTCTTGCCGGAGCGTGAGCACTTCATATCCGTCGGGCGTCACCAGCACGGTGTGTTCCCATTGGGCCGAGAGCTTGTGGTCTTTGGTGACGGCGGTCCAGCCGTCCGCCAGCATTTGGACGTGCCGCTTTCCCTGGTTGATCATAGGCTCGATGGTGAAAACCATCCCGGATTCCAGGCGGACGTCGAGTTTCGGTTCGAAGTAATGGAGAACTTGCGGATCCTCGTGGAACTCGCGGCCGATGCCGTGGCCGCAGAATTCCCGGACTACCGAATAGCCGTATTTCGCGATGTGCCGCTCGATGGCAGCGCCGATCTGGTTCAGAGCGGCTCCGGGCCGCACTTCCCGGATGCCGAGGTACATGGCTTCCTGGGTGACGGCGACCAGCTGCCGGGCATACGGCTTGACGTCGCCGACCAGGAACATCTTGCTGGTGTCGCCATGAAAGCCATCCTTGATGACGGTGATGTCGATGTTGACGATATCGCCATGCTTAAGCCGCTTGGGTCCGGGTATGCCGTGGCAAATCACATGGTTGATCGACGTACAGATGGATTTCGGGAAACCCTTGTAATTCAGCGGTGCGGGGACGGCATGCTGCTCGCCGACGATGAAATCGTGGCAGATTCGGTCGATTTCTTCGGTGGCGACGCCGGCCTTGACGTGGGGCGAGATCATGTCCAGGACCTCGGCGGCCAGGCGGCAGGCCACGCGCATGACCTTGATTTCCTCGGCGCTTTTTATGCTGATGCTCATTGGGTGCCGGCGGAGACTGGGCGCTCCCGGTCCGTCGCGGAAGGGAGGATTGATTGTCCAAATATGGCCGCTATGGTATAAAGCACAGCTTTATTTGGCAACACACCACACACGCATCGTCACGGCCGGTGGGGTGCCGCTTCCGCAGGGGGCGGTCGCCGATCGGGATGCGTGGAGGCTCAACCCAATCGCTGGGCTTTGCCAGCCCGGCCAGACATTTACGGAGAAATAGATGACCTCAGTTACCATGCGCCAGATGCTCGAAGCGGGCGTCCACTTCGGCCACCAGACGCGCTATTGGAACCCGAAGATGGCTCCTTTCATCTTCGGTGCGCGCAGCAACATCCATATCATTAATCTGGAAAAGACGCTGCCTCTTTTCAATGATGCCATGAAATACCTGGAGCAGGTCTCCGACAACCGCGGTAAAATTCTGTTCGTAGGCACCAAGAAGACCATGCGCAAGGTCATCGAGGAAGAAGCGGGGCGCTGTGGCATGCCCTACGTCAATCACCGCTGGCTGGGCGGCATGCTGACCAATTTCAAGACCATCAAGCAATCCATCGCTAGGATGAAAGATTTGCAAGCCATGCGCGACGACGGTCGCCTCAACCGCTTCAGCAAGAAAGAAGCCCTCGGCATGATGCGCGAACTGGAAAAACTGGTTTCCAACGTAGGCGGGATCGGCGATATGGATCGCATCCCCGACGTGATGTTCATCATCGATACGGGTTACGAAAAGAACGCCATCAGCGAAGCGCATAAGCTGGGCATCCCGATTGTCGGCGTGGTGGATACCAACAACAGTCCGGTGGGAATCGACCATGTGATTCCGGGCAACGACGACTCGATCCGCGCGGTCCAGTTGTATGCCCAGAGCGCCGCGACGGCTATTCTGCGCGGCAAGGCATCCGGTGTGGATTTTGGTACGGCGGCGCCGGACGAATTTGTAGAAATGGAGCCGGAAGCGGCGCAGGAGGCTCCAGGCGAGAGCCTGGGAGCCTGAAGCCCGCGCCTGGCCGAGTTGTAGAAAGCGCCTCCGCCCGGAGGCGTTTTTTTGGGATTGGTTAACGGATTTTATTGAGAGGTTGGCTGTAATGAGCATTACTGCTGCGATGGTAAAGGAACTGCGTGAGCGTACGGGTTCCGGGATGATGGAGTGTAAGAAGGCGTTGACCGAAACCGGCGGCGACCTGGAAGCCGCGGTCGAGTTGATGCGGAAGCAGGGTTTGGCCAAGGCCGACAAAAAGTCCGGCCGTACCGCTGCCGAAGGCCGCGTTTGCGTTCAGGTGAGCGCGGACGGCAAGAGCGCGGCGATCGTCGAGGTCAATTGCGAAACCGATTTCGTCGCCAAGGGCGACGATTTCGTCAAGTTCGCGGACGATGTGGCTGCGGCGGCGCTGGCTTCTACGGCCACGAACGTCGAAGAATTCCTGGCCGGCCAGATGGCGGACGGCACCCCGGTCGAGCAGCTGCGCCGGGAGATGATCGCCAAGATCGGCGAGAACATCAATGTACGCCGGTTGGAGCGCCTTACCAGTGCGGAAGGCCGGATGTGGAGCTATCTGCACGGCACCCGTATCGGGGTGCTGGTCGATCTGGCCGGCGCCGATGCCGAACTGGGCAAGGACGTCGCCATGCACATCGCGGCCAGCAAGCCCGTGTGCTGCGATGAGAAAGACGTTCCCGCCGAAGTCGTCGCCAAGGAAAAGGAAATCTTCGCTGCCCAGGCCGCGGCCAGCGGCAAGCCGGCGAACATCGTCGAAAAGATGGTCGAAGGCCGGATCGGCAAGTTCCTCGGCGAGATCACCTTGGTGGGCCAGCCTTTCGTCAAGGATCCGGACCAGACCGTGGGCAAGCTGCTGCAATCCAAGGGGGCTTCCGTGGCGCGGTTCGTCCGTTTCGAGGTCGGCGAAGGCATCGAGAAGGAAGAATCCAATTTTGCCGAAGAAGTCATGGCACAGGTGCGCGCTTCCTGATGCATCGTTGTCCGGTGCGCATAGCGCGCCGGGCATCTCCGTCCGGACTTAGTCCGGATCAGATTCGATTAACCAGTTTCCGACGAGTTTATGACAGCACCGGCATATAAGCGTATCTTGCTCAAGCTCAGCGGCGAAGCCTTGATGGGCGATCAGGGGGCCGGCATCGATGCCGATATCCTTCATAGGCTCGCGGCGGAAATCGACGAGTTGTGCCGGGCCGGCGTCGAAGTCGGATTGGTCATCGGCGGCGGCAACATCGTCCGCGGCGCCGAAAAGGCGTCCGAAGGGCTGGACCGCGTCACCGGCGACCACATGGGAATGCTGGCGACGGTCATCAATGCCCTGGCGATGCAGGATGCTTTAGAGCACATCGGCCGCCCGGTGCGCGTGATGTCCGCCCTGAAGATCAACCAGGTCTGCGAGGATTACATCCGTCGCCGTGCGGTTCGGCATCTGGAAAAAGGTCGGGTGGTGGTCTTCGCGGCAGGCACTGGCAATCCGTTCTTCACCACCGATTCCGCTGCCAGCCTCCGGGCGATTGAGATCGGGGCCGATGTCCTCATCAAGGCGACCAAGGTGGACGGCGTGTACTCGGCCGATCCGCTGAAGGATCCGAAGGCGACATTCTACTCGCGTCTAACGTACGACGAGGCCCTGGACCAGCGCCTCAACGTCATGGATACGACGGCTCTGGTGCTATGCCGGGACCATAAAATGCCGCTCCGGGTGATGAACGTGTTCAGTCCGGGCGCCGTAATGCGTTTGATAAGAGGCGAGGATATCGGCTCTTTGCTGGTAACGGGGGGTGACTCATGATCAATGACATACAGAAACGAACCGCCGAGAGGATGCAGAAGAGCATCGAGGCGCTAAAGCAGGAATTCGCCAAAATCCGCACTGGGCGTGCGCATCCCAGTCTACTCGAACATGTACGGGTTTCCTATTACGGCAATGACGTGCCGCTGTCGCAGGTGGCCAACGTGACTGTGGAAGACGCCCGTAGTCTGGCAGTCACTCCGTGGGAGCGCAACATGGTGCAGGCGATCGAGAAGGCGATCATGACGTCGGACCTGGGGCTCAATCCCAACACGGCGGGAACCGTGATCCGGGTGCCGCTGCCGCCGCTCACCGAAGAGCGCCGGCGCGATCTAATTAAAGTCGTGCGCCACGAGGCTGAAAACGGACGGGTCGCCATCCGCAATATCCGCCGGGACGCCAACAACGAACTCAAAGCGGCGCTCAAGGAAAAGCAGATTTCCGAGGACGAGGACCGCCGCAGCCAGGAGCAGATCCAGAAGACCACTGACCAGTTCATCAAGGAGGTGGATAAGCTTCTGGAGCAGAAGGAAGCCGACCTGCTTGCTGTTTAGTACCCTAAGGTCCATGGTCTTTTCCCCGGACAGTATCCAGATGGCGGTTGCGCCTACGGAGGGCGCCTCTAAGGCCGCCAGCTTGCCCCGGCATGTCGCTATCGTGATGGACGGTAACGGCCGCTGGGCGCAGGAGCGCTTTTTGCCCCGTACCGCCGGGCATAGGGCCGGCGTCGGCGCCGTCCGCAAAGTAGTGGAGCATTGTGCGAAGCGGGGGGTCGAGGCGTTGACTCTGTTCGCATTCAGCAGCGAGAACTGGCGCAGGCCGGAACAGGAGGTCTCCGTGCTGATGGAACTGTTCCTGTCGACTCTAGAACGGGAGACCGAGAAGCTGCACCAGAACGGGGTACGCCTCCGGGTGATCGGCGACCGCTCGGCTTTTGCCGAGGCGCTGCGCGAGCGCATGGATGCCGCCGAAGCGTTGACGAGGCACAACACCGGCCTGCAACTGTCGATTGCCGCCAATTACGGCGGGCGCTGGGACATCGTCCAAGCGGCGCAGGCCTTGGCGGCAGCGGTACGGCAGGGCGAATTGTCGCCCGAGCTGGTTACGCCGGAGCTGCTGCAGCAACACTTGGCATTGGCCGATTTGCCCGAGCCCGATCTTTTTATCCGCACCGGCGGCGAACGGCGGATCAGCAATTTTTTACTGTGGCAGCTAGCCTACACCGAGCTATATTTCACGCCGGTACTGTGGCCGGAGTTCGACGAATCGGCGCTGGAGCTGGCGTTCGAAGACTACGCCGGCAGGCAGCGCCGGTTCGGTTATACCGGCGATCAGGTCGCGGAGCAGCTTCCCTGAGGGGATGCCCGCAAGATTTCCCAACTCATTATTCGGTTCCGCCATGAAAAATCGTTTGATTACGGCACTGGTTCTGGCGCCGCTGGTCATCGCGGCTGTCCTGCTGCTGGACCCTTCTGCATTTTCCATGGTGTGGGGCGGCGTGATCCTCCTCGCAGGCTGGGAGTGGGCGGGCATTTCCGGAGTCGAGAGCCGGGCCGGCCGGATCGCTTTCCTGGCTGTGCTGGGAGCGACCATGGTGCTTGCCAAATACTGGGCACCGCTGGCCGTCGACTGGCTGATGTGGCCGGCAGTGGCGTGGTGGCTGGTGGTCGGCATGCTGCTCCGCGCCAAGCCCGACAAGATGCTGGCGATCAAGTTTCCGGCCGGGCTGAAACTGGGCATGGGCTGGTTCATCCTGGTCACGTCCTGGATATTGTTCATCTGGCTGCGCTTCAACTTCGGCGCCGTTCAGGCACTGTACCTGCTGGTTTTGGTTTCGTTCGCGGATATCGCCGCCTATTTCGTCGGCCGGCGCTGGGGTTTCACCAAGCTGATGCCGGAAATCAGCCCGGGTAAGACAGTCGAGGGGCTGTACGGCGCGCTGGCGGTGTCGGCCGTACTGGCCATTGGAGTGGCGCTGTGGTTCAAGCTGGAGCCCGCGACCGTCGCCGATTTCGCGATCCTTTCTCTGGTGACCGTGGTGATTTCCGTGGCTGGCGACTTGTTCGAAAGCCTGCTCAAGCGTCAGCGAGGGGTGAAGGACAGCGGCTCTTTGCTGCCCGGCCACGGCGGGGTGCTCGACCGGATCGATGCCTTGTTGGCATCGGTCGCCGTGTTTTATGCCGGCTCCATGCTGATCGGGCTGTTTCTGCAGGTGCCAGAGCCAGTGGCAGTCGAAGTGCCGACCGAGATCGAGGGCGCGCCGGTTCAGGTCGACCCGTCAGAGGCGGAAGGCGTCGAGTCCGAAGAAAACGTGCCGGACGAGGCCGAGTCTGGCACTACGGATGCCGCGCCCGGCGAATCGGCACCCAAAGAGTAAGTTGCGGTGCTTGCCGAATCCTGGAGAATTGCGTGAAAGGTATTTGCATATTAGGGTCGACCGGGTCGATCGGCGTCAGCACGCTCGATGTGGTCGCGCGCCACCCCGACCGCTACCGCGTGGTGGCGCTGACGGCCAACGGCAACATCGACCGTTTGTTCGAACAATGCCGCGAGCACCGTCCGCGCTACGCGGTAGTGATTCGGGACGAGGTTGCCGCGGACTTGCGAGAGCGGCTGGCGGCAGCGGGCCTGGGCGACATCGATGTGCTGGCGGGAGCCGAAGCGCTGGAACGGGTTGCCGCCTTGCCCGAGGTGGACAGCGTGATGGCGGCGATCGTCGGTGCGGCGGGGCTGCTGCCCACGCTGGCTGCGGCTAAGGCCGGCAAAGATGTACTGCTGGCCAACAAAGAAGCGCTGGTGATGTCCGGCCAGCTTTTCATGGCCGAAGTCGTGCGTTCGGGTGCCCGGCTGTTGCCGATCGACAGCGAACACAACGCGGTATTCCAGTGCATGCCCGCGGACTATCGGGCGGGAACGAGGGCCGTCGGCGTACGCCGCATCCTGCTGACCGCATCCGGCGGTCCGTTCTTAAACAAGCCGCTCGCCGAACTCGAATCCGTTACGCCGGAGCAGGCCGTTGCCCATCCTAACTGGGTAATGGGCCGGAAGATCTCGGTCGATTCGGCGACCATGATGAACAAAGGCCTGGAGGTGATCGAGGCCTGTTTGTTGTTCGACGCGGATCCGGATGACGTTCAGGTTGTGGTCCACCGCCAGAGCGTGATCCATTCCATGGTCGATTACGTCGATGGTACCGTGCTGGCGCAGATGGGCACGCCCGACATGCGCATCCCGATCGCCCATGCCTTGGCTTGGCCGCAGCGTTTCGATTCCGGAGCGGAACCGTTGGATCTGTTCGGCGTCCAACAACTGAATTTCGAGCGTCCGGACCTGGAACGTTTCCCTTGTCTCCGCCTGGCTTACGAAGCGGTGCGGGCCGGCGGTACCGCGCCGGCGATCCTGAATGCGGCGAACGAAGTTGCGGTTGCAGCGTTTCTCGACCACGGCCTCCCTTTCAGCGCGATTCCGCGAGTGATCGAGCATTGCATGGAGGTTGTAGCGACGGGGCCGGCTGATTCCATCGAGGCGGTCTTGCAAGCCGACGAAGAAACCCGCAAGGTAGCGCAGAAGTACATCACCTGAGTCGTAGGACTTAATGTCGCTCATCCATACGGTTTTCTATTTCCTCGTCGCGCTGGCTCTGCTCATCGCGGTTCATGAGTTCGGCCATTTCTGGGTGGCGCGTAAACTCGGGGTGAAAGTCCTCCGGTTTTCCCTGGGCTTCGGACCCGCGCTGCTGAGCTGGAGAAAAAAACCGGATAGTACCGAATTCACCCTGGCCGCCATTCCCCTAGGCGGCTATGTCCGCATGGTGGACGAGCGGGAAGGGCCGGTCGACCCGGCAGACCTTCCCCATGCCTTCAATCGGCAGCGGCTCCCGATCCGGTTTGCTGTGGTTGCCGCCGGGCCGATATTCAATTTCCTCTTGGCCATTCTGTTGTACTGGCTGGTATTCATGGTCGGCGAAACCGGGATGCGGCCGGTGCTGGGGCCGGTGGAAACCGGAACCTTCGCGGCCGAAGCCGGGTTCGAGGCGGAGGATGAAATCCTCGCCGTCGACGGCAGCCTGACGCCGACGTGGAGCCTCGCCATAGGGCGGATTTTCGAGCGGATCATGGACAAGGAGGCAGTCGGGGTCGAGGTCAAGACTGGCGACGGCGGTCGTGCGGTCCGTGTCCTCCGCATCCCGTCCCAACTGCTCAACAGTCCCGAAATCCTCAATAACCGGCTTGGCTTGCAGCCCTGGGAACCCGAGTTGCCGCCGGTAGTCGACCGGACCGAGCCCGGCAGTCCGGCGGAAAAGGCGGGTCTGCAAAGTGGCGACCTATTGTTGTCGGCGGATGGCGCGGCTCTGCGCAGTTGGCGCCAGTGGGTCGATATCGTGCGTGCCCATCCCGGCCAGAGCGTCGCCTTAGTAATAGAGCGCGACGGAGTGCATCAGCCGGTGGATATCCGTCCTGACGCCGTCGACAGCCCCGAGGGGCGTGTCGGGCGGATCGGCGCGGCGGCGCGGATACCGGATTCGGTGCGCGATGCCATGCAGGTCGAGTATCGGCTCGGTCTTCTGCCTGCCCTGGGGGCCGCGGTAGAACGTACCGGCGACTATGCCTGGCTTTCGCTCAAGATGATCGGGCGCATGCTCATCGGCAAGGCGACCGTGGAAAACTTGAGCGGTCCCATCAGCATCGCCCAGTATGCAGGGCAATCGGCTGCGCTGGGCGCGATGCATTTCATCAAGTTCCTCGCCTTGATCAGCGTCAGTCTTGGGGTGCTCAACCTGTTGCCGGTACCGGTGCTGGACGGGGGGCATTTGGCGTTTTACGCCATCGAGGCAGTGAAGGGCAGTCCGCTTTCAGACAAGGCCCAGATACGGGCTCAACAAGTCGGGCTGTTCATCCTGATGGCCTTGATGGGCTTGGCTTTCCTGCTCGACATCCAGCGCTTGTTTTCCTAAGCTCCCAATTCCTTCCCTCCCGAGGTGTTCCGTGATGAAACGTACGTTCCGTTCCCTGCTTTCCCTGTTCGCGCTGCTGATCGTTCCGATGTCGGCCGTTACTGCGGACACTAAAGCCGTGGAGGAGGCAATTAAGCAAGCGTTGCCCGGGGTGAAGCCCGATTCTGTCAAACCCTCGCCGATAGCCGGGATTTCCGAGGTCATCGTCGGTCCCAAGCTGTTCTATGTCTCCGACGACGGCAAATACCTGCTCCAAGGCTCGCTGATCGACCTGAAGAACCGCGAAGATCTTACCGAACCCAAACTAGCCAAGGCCCGGCTCGGGGCGCTGAACAAACTGGGCGAGAAGAACATGATCGTGTTCAAGCCCAAGGTCGCCAAATATGTGGCTTATGTGTTCACCGATATCGATTGCGGCTATTGCCGTAAGCTCCATTCGGAAATGGATAACTATTTGAAGGAAGGGATCGAGATCCGCTACCTGTTCTTCCCCCGCGCCGGCGAAGGCTCGGATTCATGGGACAAGGCGGTCAGCGTCTGGTGTGCCAAGGACCGCAATGACGCACTGACCAAGGCCAAGAAGGGCGAGAAACTGGCTGAGGTCGGCTGCGAGAATCCTGTGAAGGAGCAGATGGCGCTGGGGACCGCCATGGGTGCCCAGGGCACTCCGATGATCGTGACCGGCGGCGGCAACGTACTGCCGGGCTATGTGCCGGCCGATCAGCTTGTCCGCATGCTCAAGCACGAGCAGGAAGAGAGCGGCAAGCAGGCTAAAACGCAGTAACTCCCCGTCATCGAGTCCGGCGGAACTACTCGCCGGACTGCCTCAAAGCGATTGTTTCAGCTCGAACAGCAGGCTCAACGCCTCGCGCGGGCTGAGGCTATCCGGATCCAGCGCTTCCAGTCTCACGAGAACCGGATGCGGCTCCGGTGCCAGGAATAAATCGAATTGGGTCACCGGCGCCGACTGCTGATGCGCCGAACGCGCCTGGCGTTCCAACTGCTCCAGTTTCCGTCTAGCCTCGTCGATGACCGTGCGTGGCACGCCCGCCAGTGCAGCTACTTGCAGGCCATAGCTCTGGCTCGCCGGCCCGTTCTGAACCGCATGCAGGAATACCACTTTGTCGCCGTGCTCCACGGCATCCAGATGGACGTTGTGGACGCCTTCGCACTCCTCGGCCAGCGCAGTCAATTCGAAATAATGGGTCGCGAAGAGCGTGTAAGCGCGGGTTAAGCGAGCCAGATGTCCAGCGCAGGCCCAGGCCAGGGACAGACCGTCGAAAGTGCTGGTGCCGCGGCCGATCTCGTCCATCAGAACCAGGCTCTCCGCCGTGGCGTTGTGCAGGATGTTGGCGGTCTCGGTCATTTCCACCATAAAAGTCGAACGGCCGCTGGCGAGGTCGTCCGAGGCGCCGATACGGGTGAAAATCCGGTCGATCGGGCCGATCTCGGCCGAATCCGCCGGCACGTAGCTGCCGATATGGGCCATGAGTACGATGATTGCCGCTTGCCGCATATAGGTCGATTTGCCACCCATGTTCGGCCCGGTGACGACCAGCATGCGCCGGTCGGGGCCGAATTCCAGATCGTTGGCGACGAAGGGCGCATCGTTGACCTGCTCGACCACCGGGTGGCGGCCGCCCGAGATGCGGACGCCGGGCGCATCGACCAGCTGCGGTGCGGCGAAATTCAGCCGCTCGGCGCGTTCGGCCAGGGTCGCCAGCACGTCCAGTTCGGCTAGGCCCGCCGCGCAGTCCTGCAGCTGCGGCAGCCAATGCCCCAACGTTTCCAGCAATTCGTCGTACAGCGCCTTCTCGCAGGACAAGGCCCGCTCTCTGGCGCTCAGCACCTTGTCCTCGAAGGCTTTCAGCTCCGGCGTGATGTAGCGCTCGGCATTCTTCAGCGTCTGGCGCCGGGTGTAGTTCACCGGCGCCTTCTCGGCCTGGCTTCGGGGCAGCTCGATGTAGAAGCCCTGCACCCGGTTGTAGCCGACCTTGAGCATGCCGAGCCCGGTGCGTTCGCGCTCCTTCTCTTCCAGTTCGACCAGGAAGCGGTCGGCGTTTTCGCTCAACTGGCGCAGTTCGTCGAGTTCGGCATGGTAGCCTTCGGCGATCACGCCGCCGTCGCGGATCAGCATCGGCGGGTTGTCGACGACGGCGCGTTCCAGCAGGCCGCACAGCTCCGGTTGATCGGCGATGCGCTGGCCCAGCCGGTACAGCAACGCGCCTTCGACGCCGGCAAGGCCGCTCCGGATGGCGGGAAGGGTCTGCAAAGTCTGGCGCAACGTAGCGAGATCGCGCGGCCGTGCCGATTTCAGGGCGATGCGGGTTGCGATCCGCTCCACATCGCCTACGCTTCTCAGCAAGTCGTGCAGGTCCTCGAAGCGACGCACGTCCAGCAGCTCGCCGATTGCTTCCTGGCGTGCTCGAATGATCGTCCGTTCGCGCAGCGGCTGGT
>JAQTYA010000090.1 GCA_028688525.1 Methylococcus sp.
TGTTGGAGCCAATTGGTTATATTCCGCCTGTCGAGGCCGAAGCCGCCTATTATCGTAGCGTTACCGAGTCCGCCATGGCCGCGTGACCCACAACAATTAGCCTCCGGAAAAGCCGGGGCGGTTCAGACCTGACCGAATATATATCTTGTGGGAGCGGGCTTGAGCCCGCGACTGGGGTTCGGGAGATTCGTAGTGGGCCGAAGCTCCCTCCTACGAAAGTTCCTATGACTGAACGAAGAACACCGATGAATAGACCACCCCACAGCAATGACTTACGCAAAGGCCGATTCTCGCAACCCGCTGGCATCTATTTGCTGACTTGGGCCACGAGGAACCGGACCCCATGGGTCTCCGACTGGCACCTGGGCAGGCTGGTGGTCGCCGCGCTGCGGCTATCCCGTGAAAAAGCCGAGGCAGAGACCCTGGCCTTCGTCATCATGCCGAACCATGTCCATTGGCTGATCGGCTTGGGCAACCGCACGCTGGCTAACCTGCTACGCAATGTCAAAAGTCATGCAGGCTTCCATGTAAAACGCAGATTGCTTGCACAAGGGCGAATTCAAAACGACAACGCAATCTGGCAGGACGGCTACCACGACCATGCGCTGCGAACGGAAGAAAACCTACAAGACGTGGCGCGCTACATCGTGATGAATCCGGTACGGGCAGGTTTGGTGAAATCGGTACGCGAATATCCCTTGTGGGATGCCAAATGGTTGTGAGTGGTTGGCTGTAGGAGAGGGCTTCATCCCGCGACCTGAACCGATCGGGGGCTCAAGCCTCCTCCCATAGAAATGCCAAACGCTCTGGAACACAACTTAAGGAGTCATGAATGACTTACTGCCTTGAAGTCTCAGGCGATTTCGCCTGCTTCACCCGACCGGAAATGAAGGTGGAGCGGGTGAGCTATGACGTGATGACACCCTCCGCTGCCCGCGCGGTATTCGAGGCCATCCTGTGGAAACCGGCCATCCGCTGGCAGGTGCGGCGCATCGAGATATTGAAGCCCATCCGCTGGATGAACCTTCGGCGCAACGAAGTTTCCGGGGTGATATCCAGCCGCAACGTGGAAACCGCCATGCGCAACGGCGACGTCTGTCTCGCGCAATTCATCGAAGACGAGCGCCAACAGCGCGCCGGGCTGTTCCTCCGCGATGTGGCATACCGAATCCATGCCGATCTGGAAATCAAGCCGGAAGCGGGACCGGGAAACCCGCCGATCAAGTACCAGGAAATGTTCGAACGGCGGGCTAGGAAAGGCCAATGCGTCAACCAGCCCTATCTCGGCTGCCGGGAGTTTTCCGCCCGGTTCCGTTTCATAGCCGCCCCCGAATCCGAACCTCCAGATCGTCCGCCTCTCGATGAGCGCAGCCGGGCCGATTTGGGATTCGGCCGGCCCCGCGACCTCGGATACATGCTTTACGACCTGGACTTCACCGACCCCGCCGATCCCCAGCCGCTGTTCTTCCGTGCGGAGATCAAAGATGGCTCGGTGGAAATCCCCGGCCTCGCCAGCGAAGAGGTGCGAGGATGATTCTGCAAGCCCTGCATCACTATTACCTGCGCAAGCAGCGCTCGGACGATCCAAAGGATCGCTTGCCTGCCTTTGGACTGGAGGAAAAGGAAATTCCATTCATCATCGAAATCGACGGCGAAGGCCGTTTTCTCAACCTGGCCGACACCCGTATCGGAGACGGCAAGAAAAAGACCGCTCAGCGCTTTCTCGTGCCCCAAGGCGTCAAGAAAACCTCGGGAGTAGCTGCCAATCTCCTCTGGGATACGGCGGAATATGTCCTCGGCGTGGATACCCGCGGCAACCCGGACCGGATCGCGCAGCAACACTCGGCTTTCCGGAACCGGCTCGACGAACTGCCGGAATCGGCGCAATCCGACCCCGCTCTCGTCGCCGTTCGGAAATTTCTCGATCGCTTGGATATGCCGTCACTGGAGAGCCACCCGTCCTGGAGCGACGTGGTAGCGACCAACCCGACCATGAGTTTCCGCCTGCACGGCGACATCGAACTGGTCTGCCAACGGCCCGCCGTAGCGGCCGCGGCGACTTCCACAGACGCAACCGCCACGGTGGGGACTTGCCTGATCACTGGCCAGCAGGTGCAGATCGAAAGGCTGCATCCCGCCGTCAAAGGCGTATGGGGCGCGCAAACCTCTGGCGCGAACATCGTATCTTTCAACTGCCGCGCCTTCGAATCTTACGGAAAAACCGAACGCCAGGGCGAAAACGCCCCCATCGGCACGCCGGCGGTTTTCGCCTACACCACCGCATTGAACCATTTGCTGTCGAAGGGTTCCCGCCAACGCATCCAGATCGGCGACGCTTCCACCGTTTTCTGGGCGGAACAGCCTCACGACCTGGAGACGATGGCGGCGGATTTGTTCGGCGAGCCGCCCAAGGACAATCCCGACCGTGGCACTGATGCGCTGAAGGCACTCTACCAATCCGTCGAATCCGGCAACTTCGCCGTCGGCGACGCCGATACCCGCTTCCACGTGCTAGGGCTGGCCCCCAATGCCGCCCGGATTAGCATCCGCTTTTGGGAAACCGCACTGGCTTACGAACTCGCCCGCAGGCTGAAACGCCATTTCGACGACCTCAAGGTGATTCGATCTCCCCATGACCCCGAGCATCTTTCGCTGTTCCGTCTACTGGCCTCGGTCGCTGTGCAAGGCAAGGCCGACAACATCCCGCCCAATCTCGGCGGAGATATCGTCCGAGCCATCCTGGAAGACCTGCCTTACCCTGCAACCCTGCTCAACGCCGCCGTGCAGCGCTGCCGGGCGGAACAGAGAGTGACCTATCCCCGCGCGGCGGCGCTGAAGGCCTGGTTGAACCGGAGCATCCGCCACGCCTACCGCAACGCATCCAACCCAGAGAAGGAGTTTGAACCCATGCTCGATACCGGCAATCCCAGCCCCGCCTACCGGCTTGGCCGCCTCTTCGCAGCGCTGGAAAAAATCCAGGAAGAGGCCAGTCCCGGCCTCAATGCCACGATCCGCGACCGATACTACGGTGCCGCATCCAGCACTCCGGTGGCGGTGTTCACCACTTTGCTACGGCTCAAGAACCATCATCTGGGGAAGCTCCCGAAGGGCCGGGCCGTGCAGTTGGAAAAGCTGATCGGCGAGATCATGGAGGGTCTGGCCGACTTCCCCCGCATTCTCGCCCTGCCGGAACAGGGGCGTTTCGCCCTCGGCTACTACCATCAGCGCCAGGCTTTCTTCACGAAACACCAAGATTAACAAATTGATAAACAGGGAGAAAAACGAATGAGCTTAAAGAATCGCTACGACTTTGTTCTGCTGTTCGACGTCAAAGACGGCAATCCCAACGGCGATCCCGACGCCGGCAATCTGCCACGCCTCGACGCGGAGACCGGCCACGGCTTGGTGACCGATGTCTCGATCAAGCGAAAAATCCGGAACTTTGTCGCCATGAAGCACGATCAGACTGAGCGCGATCCGGAACCCGGCGAGAAGCGCTTTGAAATCTACGTGCGTGAAAAAGCTATCCTCAATCTCCAGCATCAAAGGGCTTATTCCGCCCTGAAACTCGACGCCGAACCCGAGTTAGAAACCGAAGCGGCAGCGGAGGAGGCGACGCCCAAAAGATCCGGCAAGGACAAAAAGCGCAGGGGCGGTGGCGACAGCGTAGACAAGGCCCGCGTCTGGATGTGCCAGAACTTCTATGACGTCCGGACTTTCGGCGCGGTCATGTCCACCGGTATCAATTGCGGCCAGGTGCGCGGCCCGGTGCAACTGACCTTCGCCCGTTCGCTCGATCCGATTATCGCCCAGGAGCACTCGATCACCCGTATGGCCGTCGCAACCGAGGCGGAGGCCGAGAAGCAGGGCGGCGACAACCGCACCATGGGCCGCAAGCACACCGTGCCTTATGGCCTGTACATGACCCACGGTTTCGTTTCGGCATTTCTGGCCAAACAGACCGGTTTCGATGAAAACGATCTGGAACTGCTGTGGCAAGCGCTGGAAAACATGTTCGAGCACGACCGTTCCGCCGCCCGAGGGGAGATGTCCACGCGCGGACTTTATGTGTTCGAGCACGAGTCCGAGCTAGGCAACGCTCACGCACATAACCTGTTCGACCGAATTCGTCCGCAAGTCGCCGACGGTATTACCGTTCCACGGGGATTTGCGGATTACAAGGTAAACGTGGATACGGAAAACTTGCCTGCTGGAGTAACCTTTATTCGCAGAATCGGCTGACCGCCCTTAAATCAAAATTATTCGCGCGCTTCCCCGCCCCTTAGGAGCCCTCATGAACACCGCCGAAATGATTTATGAACAGGTCAAAGCCTTGCCTGAACCGCTAGCCCGCGAGGTGCTGGACTTCGTAGGTTATCTCGCAATGAAAGCGCAGCACGAGGAAATCAGCGATTTGATGCGGGCACAGGAATCCAGCCTCGGAGAAATCTGGAACAACGCCGATGACGACATCTGGAACCATGTGTAAGCCGGGCTGGATCATGCTGGTGCCCTACCCGTTCTCCGATTCCGCTCAACAAAAGAAGCACCCAGTGCTGGCGTTGACCGAACCGGACGGTTTTGGCGATTTCGTTGAGCTGGCGGTGACCTCCAAGGGACACCATGCGGGCTCCATTGCGCTGAACCTGCGGGCTATGCGGAGCGGCATCCTGCCGAAGCAAAGTGGGGTGCGCACGGACAAGGTCTTCACATTGAACCGTTCGTTGATCGTCAAACGCATAGGTGGGGTGAGCGAATTTCTGTTCGCGCAAGCGCGCCTGGCGCTCTGCCAAAAGCTCGGCTGCCAACAGCCGACCCACCGGTCTTGAGCACTCGCTAGGTTCCAGGCGCAGTCCGGCCATGGATGAAATACTGCAGATACCTCTCTCCGCCCTACAGCATTACAGCTACTGCCCCCGGCAATGCGCGCTGATTCATCAGGAGCAGACCTTCGTCGAAAACGTCTTCACCCTGCGGGGACAACGGCTGCACGAGCGCGTGGACGAACCGGATACCCGATGCGAAAAAGGCGTTCGGATCGAGCAGGCTCTGCCATTGTTCTGCGATAGGTTGGGCTTGAACGGCAAAGCGGACGTGGTGGAGTTCCTCGCCGACGGCACGCCGCGGCCGGTGGAATACAAGCATGGTCCGAGACGGCAGAAGGAACACGATGACATTCAGGTCGCGGCCCAGGCTTTGTGTCTGGAAGAAATGCTCGGCCGGGAGGTGCCCGAAGGCGTGGTGTTCCATCATTCGTCCCGGCGCCGGCGTGTGGTGCCCATCACTTCCGAACTACGGATGACAGTCGAGCGTCTGACCTTGGAAGTGCGGGCCATGCTGGAAAGCGGACGGCTACCGCCAGCCGCGGCGGATGCCAAACTGTGCCGGGGCTGCTCGCTGAAAGACACTTGCCAGCCGGAACTGGTCGGCGCCGATGCCGCAATAGGGCAAGCGGCGAAAACCCTGTTCGAGCCAGAGGATTAAACCGGCGCGACGATTCGCCCTCCTGGGGCTTTTCAAATTGTCGATCCCTACTTTCAACTCAAGTTTCGATAACGAAAAAAGCGCCATACGCATGCGGGAAAAAGCCTCATGACCGTCCTTCAAAACACCCTCTACGTCACCACACCCGACGCCTATCTGCGCCTCGAAGGCGAAACAGTCTGCGTAATGTTGGACCAGCAGAAACGCCTGCAAGTCCCGCTGCACCATCTGGGCGCGCTCGTTCTGTTCGATCACGTCATGCTCAGCCCTGCCCTGCTCGGGCGCTGCGCCGAGGACGGCCGGTCGGTGGTCTGGCTGAACCGCTCGGGCCGCTTCCAAGCCCGGCTCGAAGGGCCGGTGAACGGCAACATTCTGCTGAGGCAAGCGCAATTCCGCGCCGCCGAGGACGGTAAAACCGCTCTCTGCCTCGCCCGTTCCGTTGTCGCCGGAAAACTGCGCAATAGCCGCCAGGTGCTGATGCGCGGCGCGCGGGAGGCCCAGTCCGACACTGATCGCGACGCGCTGGTCAAATCCGCCCGCATCCTGGCTACCCAGATTCGCAAACTGCCCCAAGCCGAAACGCTCGACGCCTTGCGCGGCTTCGAAGGCGACGCGGCGCGGCTGTATTTCGAATCGCTGCCCACCGTGATGCGCGAGCCCATTCGGGAACAGTTTCCCTTCGAAGCCCGCAGCCGGCGCCCACCGCGTGACGCCTTCAACGCGCTGATTTCATTTTTGTATGCCCTGGTGCTGGCAGACTGCCGCTCCGCCCTGGAAACCGTCGGACTCGATCCCCAACTCGGCTTTCTCCACGCCGTGCGGCCTGGCCGGCCGGCGCTGGCCCTAGACCTGCTCGAAGAATTCCGCGCCCCGCTGGCCGACCGCCTCGCCCTCACCCTCGTCAATCGCGGCCAGATTCAGCCCGGCGATTTCGACTGCCGCGAAGGTGGCGCGGTCCTGCTGAACGATAAGGGACGGAAAACCGTGATCACGGCTTACCAAGAGCGCAAACAGGCAACCCTGACTCATCCGCTGCTCCAGCAGGAAACCCCGATCGGACTGTTGCCACAGCTTCAGGCCCGGTTATTGGCACGGTTTCTACGGCAGGACGTGGCAGCCTACGTGCCCTATCTTCAACGGTGAGGAAAACGCATGCTCGTCCTGGTGTCCTATGACGTATCGACTGAAACCTCGGCGGGACGGCGCCGGCTGCGGCGGGTCGCGAAAATCTGCCTGAACCATGGGCAGCGCGTGCAGAAATCCGTGTTCGAATGCCGGGTCGACAAAGCCCAGCTCGAAACGCTGAAGTATCAATTACTCGACGAGATCGATGAGACCGCAGACAACCTTCGGATCTACCGGATTCCCGAGCCTTTGGACAAAAACGTGATGGAATTCGGCCGCTTCCGCGCCACCGACTTCGACGATGCGCTTATCGTCTAACTGCGAATATGCGCGAACCTCAAGCAATGGAAAAATTTCCCCCGGTTCGCGCGCACGCAAAGCCTTTGATTTTTCCCGCTTCAATGCCAGTTTGTGCCTCCACGACCCAATCGACTGGCCTCCTCCATCCCGAGTTCGCGCTTTTTGCTCAAAAACACTCGATGTATCATAAAGTAGCCGAAAGGCTGTATCTCCCGGCTTTATAGCCGGGAGTGGATTGAAACGTCTACGGCCTGGACTTTGTTGATCTTCTGCCGCTGTATCTCCCGGCTTTATAGCCGGGAGTGGATTGAAACTCGTTATTGGCCTCAATCATCTGTTGCCGCCAGAGTATCTCCCGGCTTTATAGCCGGGAGTGGATTGAAACCAGAATACCGCCTCGGGGCCAGAGGCCACCGAGGTGTATCTCCCGGCTTTATAGCCGGGAGTGGATTGAAACCCAGATATTGCCGTTCAGGTCGGCAACGCCGCAGGGTATCTCCCGGCTTTATAGCCGGGAGTGGATTGAAACTTCGTGAGCCGGCCCGATTTGCAATCAGCGTCGGGGGTATCTCCCGGCTTTATAGCCGGGAGTGGATTGAAACTTTGACCGAGACAAACGGTACTTCCTCCTTCCTTCCGTATCTCCCGGCTTTATAGCCGGGAGTGGATTGAAACCTGTGCCCAGGGTGCCTGCGTGCAGCGGCGCGCGCGTATCTCCCGGCTTTATAGCCGGGAGTAAATTGAAACCACTACCGCACGCTACTTGGTCATAACGAATTTCGCGCTGAAATACTCTGTACCATCGGCGTTTTTTAGCACCGCGGTGTCTCCCGGCCTGACGTCGGGTATGGTCTGTTCGGCAACCGGGGTGGTGAGATCCGGATCGCAGATTCCAATGGTGGCTTGCAATACGCCCTTGCGGAATTTCTCGTTTGCGGCAAAGACCGCCTGCTTTTTCTTGGCCTTCTGCAAATCGAGTTCGCAGTCCGCGAATGCGGTTCCGTCTGAATGTCTGAACTCCACCAGCAGATTTAGTCCAGCGGCATCGGCAGATGCATTCAGCCCGAGCAGCGTATTCGGAATAGCAACCGTTGCCGTGGCATTGATCTGGTCTTTGTTTGCAGACCACCAGCTTCGCTTGACCACCAGCTTGACCCCGGATTGCTTGGTGGAGGCCACAGTCACCTGCGCCACTGCGGACGGCGTGGGGCTCGGCCCGACAACCTGCGTCGCCTCCGCCACTGCATCGTAAGCGGAAACGTCCGCCCCGAGGACAATCCATGAAACGCTCAATGCGATGGCTCCCGAAACCGGAAGCACCCAAGCTCTCTTGAAACAACCGTGCATTATCGCCATTTGCTACCTCTCATATTATTTGCGCTATCGAACCTAGCAATTTACAAACCTCCGGCCTTTGCCGACCTGAAACCGTGCACCGCCACACAAATCCAAGCGCCAAGGAACGCCACGCCTCCGAACGGTGTGATCATGCCCCACCAGTGCGCACCGGTGATGGCGAGCAAATACAAGCTGCCGGAAAATACGACGATCCCCGCGGCCATCAAACCGGCGGCCCAATTCAGTAGTCGCGCCTCAACCCGGCGCTCCATGAATGCCGCGACCAGGCCGATGCCTAAGCCGTGCCATATGTGGTACTGAACTGCCGTCTGGTAAACCGCCATCATTTCCGGCGCGAGGCTGGCCTTCAAACCATGGGCGCCGAAGGCCCCCATTGCCACCCCAGTCGCCCCTGCGATGCCCGCGATCGCTATCCAGTATCCGCTGACTCGACTCATGTATTCTCCCGCATCGGCCTATGCCTCAGTGTTTCCGCCCGGATGAGACAACGATACCTAAATTCTACAAATTAGATACATTTTCAATACCATTGCATGCTCCACTGTACCCACCGCATGGTCGGTATGGATATTTGCCGGACCGAGAAGCTTGGTGCGTGATATGACACACAGTCCGGTGCATTTGACGCACACAAACCCGTATCCCCCCGGCATACCCATGTCCGCGGCGCGGTACGAATCATGCACTCGCTACGGGACTCCGTCCGCACCTGGATTTCACCCGCGCATTGACCGCATCACAACCTAGGCAGAAAACTATGAAAATACGCCTCGTATCCGGACTCCTCACTTCCCTGATTTCCGCATCTGCGCTGGCCTCAACGGGTCCGGCCCCGGATTGCGAGCTTAACAGGCTCGGCACCGGCACCCCGCTGAAAATCGCCGATCTCAAGGGCAAAGTCGCCTATGTCGATTTCTGGGCTTCTTGGTGCGGACCCTGCTTGCAATCCTTCCCGTTCATGAGCGACACCTACAAGGAGTTCAAGCCACGCGGCTTCGAACTGGTCGCGATCAATCTCGACGAGGAACGCGAGAGCGTCGACGCATTCATCTCCAAACATCCTGCGGATTTCACCGTCGCCACCAATCCCGGCGGCGAGTGCCCCCAGCGGTTCGAAGTGCAGGCCATGCCTTCCTCGTTCATCATCGACCGCAAGGGAAACATCCGCCATGTCCACCTGGGTTTCCACGACAAGGACAAAGCGGAAATACGCAGCCAGATC
Organism: Methylococcus sp.; assembly: GCA_028688525.1. Taxonomy (GTDB): domain Bacteria; phylum Pseudomonadota; class Gammaproteobacteria; order Methylococcales; family Methylococcaceae; genus Methylococcus. Next base: position 9,491 of record JAQTYA010000090.1, read on the forward strand.
GACGCGATCCTCAAAGAGCCTTGATCGCCCGTCACGCTAGGTTTGACAGCGGCAAAACCGCCGAGTTCTTCCATCAGACACCCGAACCCATGAAAAAACGCCTGTTACTCCTTTGTTGTGGGCTGCTCTCCCTTACTGGGTGCATGCAGACCGTCTCCCCCTGGGAGCGCGGCACGCTCGCCAAGCCGCAGATGGCTCTAGTGCCGAACGTGCAGCACTCCGCTCTGATGCTGCATACCTACAGCTCCAAGGAGGCATCCTACGGCGGCTATGGCGTAGGAGGAGGCGGCTGTGGCTGCAACTAAAGACCTATCCACGGATGCAGGAAGCCGGCTGGCGGCGTTCACCGTCGCCGCCCTGGCCCTGCCCGGCATGGCCGTTGCCGAAGGCATCGATCTGCGTCCGGAAGGGCTGGAAATCGACGGCAGCTATTCGAATTACCAGGAAAGCAACGGCCGCATGTCGGTCCAAGCCTTCCAGAACGATGCGGCGCTGCAGTTGGGCGACAACGTCAACTTCAGGGTGAACAGTACGCTGGACTTCATCGGCGGCGGCTCCAACCCGATGAATCTGAATCAGATCGGCGGCGCCTCGCCGACCTTCTACTGGGGCAAAAACAACTATTACGGCAAGAAGTACGGCGAACTGGAACTGTCCCAAGCCACCCAAGGGCCGCAAAAAGGCCAGCAAGGCGGCATCCACGACCAGCGCCTCGCCATCGACGGCAATCTGAGCGTGGCGCTGGACGATGTGACGCTCGGCGTCGCCGGCGGCAACTCCACCGAGTGGGACTACATCTCCAATTTCTTCAACCTGGATGCGCGCTGGGACATCAACCAGAAGATGACCACCCTCGCCGCCGGCTTCGGCTATGCGTCCGACACCGTATGGGCGGACGGCGGCAACCAGGGCCGCGTCCACCAAATGTACACCGACGGCACGGTGATCGGCGGCGATAAGAATACCTATCAGGGGCTTATCGGCGTCACTCAGATCCTGGACAAGAACTCGCTGGTGCAGCTTAATCTGACGGTGAGCAACAGCTCGGGCTTCCTGTCGGACCCGTACAAATCGGCTTGGGTGAACAACCCCTTTCCGGCGGACACCCATTGCCTGCAGAGCGAACGTTTCAGCTTCCAGAGCAATCTCTGCGCCGATCACCGGCCGGGCGCCCGCACTCAATCCGCCGTGCTGCTGCGCTATGTACGCAACATCCCGGAACTCAACGCCGCCGCCTTGCACCTGGACTACCGCTTCTATTCCGACACCTGGAACATCGATTCCCACACTTTCGATGTAAGCTGGGTCCAGCCGCTGCCCTATGAAATTATGCTGACGCCCAGGGTCCGCTATTACTCCCAGCGCTCGGCGGATTTCTACCAGACCGTCTATAACGATCCGACCTCCAACGGGCTGTACTCCTCCGATTATCGCCTCGCCAGCTTCGGCGCAATCGGCGGCGGCATCCAACTGAGCAAGGAGTTCTTCGACATGCTGCAAGTCGGCGGCGGCGTCGAACTGTATCAGCGCACTCAGGGCATGGGCTTCATGGGCGGCACGGGCAGCCACGTGGATAACTACAGCTTCGCCCTGTATTCGGTCAATCTGAACCTCAAGTTTTAGCGCGCCCTTGAGCCTTTCGCCTTTCCGCTTCCCGTTCCGGGCTATGGGTTCGCCCTGCCATCTGGTGCTCTACGCCGAGGACGAACCCACCGCCCGGAGCGTCGCGGCGGAAGCGGTCGAAGACGTGAAAGCCCTGGAAGCCCGTTATTCGCGCTATCGGCCGGATAGCCTGCTCTCCAGGGTTAACCGCCTCGCGGTGGAAAAAAACGGCGTCGTGGTCGATGAAGAAATGGCAGCCCTCCTCGACTACGCCCAGACCTGTTACCAGCAGAGCGACGGCCTGTTCGACGTCACCTCGGGTATCTTGCGCCAGGCCTGGAATTTCTCAGGCGACCGGTTGCCCGAACAGCGCGACATCGACGCCCTGCTGGAACGGGTCGGCTGGGACAAACTGAGCTGGGAGCGGCCGGTGCTGAAATTCCATGTACCCGGCATGGAGCTGGATTTCGGCGGCATCGGCAAGGAATACGCCGCCGACCGGGCCGCGTCCCATTGCCTGGCCCGCGGAATCACGGCCGGCGTGGTCAATTTCGGCGGCGACCTGAGAGTCATCGGGCCGCATCCGGACGGCTCTGCCTGGGAGATCGGCATCAACCATCCGCGCGAACCCGGTAAGCTGCTCGCCACTCTCAGCGTTCCGTCCGGCGCCGTCGCCACCAGCGGCGACTACGAGCGCTGCATCGTCGTGGACGGCAAGCGCTACGGCCATGTGCTCAACCCCAGGACCGGCTGGCCGGTGCAAGGCCTGGCCTCGGTCAGCGTAGTTGCAGTACATGCCCTCGTCGCTGGCAGCGCCTGCACTATCGCCATGCTGAAGGAATCCGCCGGTCCCGACTGGCTGCGCTCCTTAGGGCTGCCGGCGTTGTGGATGGATGTAGACGGCCGCATCGGCCAAATGAAGTAAACGCAAGACAGGCTGTGTTCAAAGAGTACATCAGGCCGTCATGCCGGATCGGATTCGGGCATCCAGGTTCCAGAGCCTGCCCCGGACTCGATCCGGGGGATGGAAACCCTCGATAGAGCAGGTGTCAAGCGTGCCCTCCATGGCGCTGGACTCCGGCCTCCCGGCCGGAATGACCGCCATCATGTCTACTTCTTTTTCACGAACTTAGCCTTGACGGTCTTGCTCTTGTTCAAGGTCACCGTGCACGGCTTCTTGCCGGCCGGGCCGCAGCCGGCGCCGATCCAGCGTTTGAACTTGTAGCCTTCGGCCGGCATCGCCGTCAGCGTCACTGCGCTGCCGACATCGAAGCTAGCGCTGCACACCGGGCCGCAGTCGATCCCGGCAACCTCACTGCTCACCGTACCCTGGCCCAACGTCGTCACGTTCAACACGGCCTGTGGTCCGGTGGGGACGGGTGTCGGCGCTGGGGTGGGAGCGAGCGTGGGCAAAGGCGTGGGTGCTGCGGTCGGCACCGGGGCCGGCGTTGCAGTCGCTCCTGGAGCCGGCGTCGCTTCGGTCGCCAAGCGGAACCGGGCAACCACTTCCGGCTTGGGACCGGTCATGCTCATCATGCAGCGCTGGTCTTTCTGGATGATGTCGCAGTTCATCCAGCCGGCGAACACGCTGCCGGCTTTCGGCACAGCCGTGAGATAGACGGCGCTCCCTTGGCGGAACTGGTCTTCGCAGACGGTGCCGCAGTCGATGCCCACGGGCGCGCTGACGATCATGCCGCTGGCGCTGCCATCGCCGGACACCGAGACCCTCAGACCGTAGAAGCCCGGAACCGGCGCTAGGGTTGGGCTCGGCGTTGCGGTCGGAGCCGGCGTCGGCGATGCCGTCGGGCCCGGCGTTGCGGTCGGAGCCGGCGTTGGCGAAGCCGTCGGAGCCGGCGTTGGCGAAGCCGTCGGAGCCGGCGTCGGCGAAGCCGTCGGAGCCGGCGTCGGCGAAGCCGTCGGAACCGGCGTCGGCGATGCCGTCGGAACCGGTGTCGGCGAAGCCGTCGGAACCGGCGTCGGCGATGCCGTCGGAACCGGTGTCGGCGAAGCCGTCGGAACCGGCGTCGGCGATGCCGTCGGAACCGGTGTCGGCGTCGCACAAGCGTCCGTCAGGCCCGAAGTGCTGCCCTGGCCGCCGCTGGCGCCGGTCCAGAACAAATTGCTGGTATCGACCGGCGTCGCGGTGCTGACGGAATTGCCGGTGAAGGTATTGCCACAGGAGGCCGCCTCGTCGATTGAGCCGCTGCACGTGCTTGCGCTGCTGCCGAGGTCGGACGTGCAGACGAAGATTGCGCCGCCCTTGCCATTTCCCGCATAGTAGCCGGTACCTAGATTCGCAGCGTTGCTGTCGAAGGCCACCTTCGTCAAGATCAGGCTGCCTGTCCTCACGAAGATCGCCCCGCCGAAGCCGGCGCCACCGCCGCCACCACCGCCAACGCCGCCGCCAACGCCGCCGCCATAGCCGCCGCCATAGCCGGCGCCAGATTGGTTGCCGGAGCCGCCGCCGCCGCCGCCAAAGCCGCCGCCGCCATAGCCCCAGCCGCCGCCGCCATAGCCGCCGCCGCCGCCAACGCCGCCGTCGCCGCCACAGCCGCCGCCGCCGCCGACGCCGCCGCCGCCGCCACCGCCGTCGGCGTCTCGCGGGTGGAAACGCTTTCGGGCGAGACTCCCGCGCCGGTTTCGCTGCCCGCCGAGGCGGCGACGGCGCTGGAGCCGCTCGTGCGCCGCGCGGTCGAAGCGTACACGCTCC